>CAZORB010000100.1:0-16416 GCA_964581825.1 uncultured Bordetella sp. | reverse complement strand
TCATGTCGTTCTTACGGTCCACCAGGTAGACATAGCCTTCCTCGTCGATTCGGGCGAGATCGCCCGTGACAAACCAGTCCCCGTGCATGGATTTTTCAGTGGCCTCGGGCAGGTTCAGATAGCCCGAGAACAGGTAAGGCGATGCCACAGCAAGCTCTCCAACCTCGCCAGTGGGGCAGTCGTTGCCCTCATCATCGAGTACTTTCAGATGGGTGGCCGGCAGCGGCTGACCAACGCAGGCAATCTTTCGCAGCTGATCTGCCGGGCGCAGTGCGCAGGCGATATTGGTTTCGGTGGTGCCGTAACGCTCGTAGAGCCGACCCTCGCCGAAGTGGGCGATGATCTCGGCCTTCATCGATTGCGCAAGCGGCGCAGTGCCCGAAATGACTGCCTTCAGTGAACTGACGTCGTAGCGCCGCGCGCGTTCGCCCGCGGCAAACAGCGCAGCGAAGTGGGTCGGCACCATGTAAGCGCTGGTTGCTTGGGTGCGCTCAATGGCCTGCATTAGCGCCTCGATATCAAAGCGTGGCATGAGCACCACCGAGCCGCCAAAGAACACCGGCGCCAGCGCCATGAGAAACCCTGCCCCATGAAACATGGGCGTGGTGGCGACCGCACGGTCGTCGGGGCCATAGCAGCCGTGTTCGGCCGCCATGGCATAGCAGGCGAGCACGCGTCCCCGGTGGGCCAGCATCACGCCTTTCGGCCGACCGGTAGCGCCCGAGGTGTAGGGCACCGAAAAGATGTCGTGTTCGGTGATGCCTGCATCGAGCCGGGTGGAGTTCGACTGACTGAGCAGCGCCTCGTAGTCGCGCTCCATGACGACGATTCGCTCGACTGAGGGCGGCACGCAGGCGTGCGCCTGCTCTGAGAGCGCCTCGTCAACAAACAGCACGCGTGCCCGCGCGTCTTCGCAGATGAAGCGCACCTCTGGCGCAGGTGCGGCAGGGCCTATCGTGGCGCAGGCAACGCCTGCCGATGAAAGGCCTGCCACCA
The DNA here is from genome assembly GCA_964581825.1 of uncultured Bordetella sp. GTDB lineage: Bacteria > Pseudomonadota > Gammaproteobacteria > Burkholderiales > Burkholderiaceae_E > SYIM01. Next base: position 15,420 of record CAZORB010000100.1, on the reverse strand, counting down.
GCTCCAGGTACTCGAGTCGGTTTCGGCACTGAATGGCAACCAGGTCGCCGCGCTTCAAGCCCAGTCCGACCGCCAGGTGCGATACCCGGTCGATGCGCTCAACCAGCCTGCGATACGACAGGCTGCGCTCGCCTTCTGTGATCGCGATTTTGTTGGGTGTGCGAAAGGCGGCTGACCGAATACCGTCAGCAATCAGAATCGAGCGGGAGCCGCCGTGGCGGATGCTGTCAGGCATGGATTGGAATGAGGTGGCCAGATTTGGCGGCTACTATGGCAGCCTTGAGACATCACAGTCCACTCTTATGTCGTCGATTGAAACTCTAGTGGCCGAACTGCAGGCGGTGGTGGGCGATGCCAGCGTCATCACCGACCCGGGCGAACTGGCCGCCGCGGCTGCCGATCTTTTTCCTTTTCCCACTCCAACGCCTGCGGCCCTGGTTGTTCAGCCGGCCAGCACTGAACAGACCGCTGAGGTCGTGAGGGGCGCGATGCGCGCGGGCCTTCCGGTGGTGGCTCGCGGGGCAGGGCTTTCCTACACTCGAGGCCTGGCACCGGCGTCGCCTGCTGTGGTGGTCGATGGTGCGAAGCTCAATCAGATCGACATCCATCCGGATGATCTTTTCGCGGTGGTGGGTGCGGGGGTCAGCTGGCAGAGCCTCGCGGATGCGCTGGCGCCTTACGGCCTTCGGTCGATGCTGGGGGGGCCCATCTCGGGCGCGGTCACGACCGTGGGCGGAGCGGTGTCGCAGTCCGTGCCCGGCAGTATGGAAGGCGTAATCGGCCTCAAGGTGGTGCTGGCGGACGGTACGGTGGCCACGACCGGAAGCGGCGCTCGCGCGGGTGCACTCCCGTTTCATCGCCATGCGGGGCCCGATCTCACTGGACTATTCATCGGTGATTGCGGCGCGTTGGGTGTCAAGACCGAGGTGGTTCTGCGATTGGTACGCAATCAGCCGGCCGCGTTTGCATCCTTTGCGTATGACGATGTGACAGCGCTCATGGCGGACATGATCGAGCTTCGCGCGGCAGCGTTGGTGACGCGCGCGATGGCGCTTGATCAAAGTCGGGGTGAGGCGGCGGGCAAGATCGAAGCGGCGGAGGCGCTCCGAACCGTGGGTGCGGTGGTGTCCGCCTCGGGTTCGGCGCTGGACGCGATTCGTGGGGTAGCCTCGATGGTACGGGGACGTAGCGAGTTAGCGCAGGCGCAATGGTCCCTTCACCTCACCGCCGAGGCCCCCACCGAACCGATGGCCCAGCAGATGATTGCGTTGGCTCGCGAGCGTTGCCTTCGCTCGGCGCGCGAAATCGAGCCTACGGTACCCACAGCGCTGCGTGCCCGCCCGTATTCGATTCGAGGATTTGTCGGGGTCGACGGCGAGCGTTGGGTACCCGTCCACGGCATGGTGGCGCCGTCGAGGGCGCAGGCTGCGCTCGCTGATCTGCAGGCGTTGTTCGATCGATACCGATCGGAGATGACGCGCATGGGCGTGCGCCACTCGTATCTGATGTCGGCGCCTGGCGCGTTCGTGACCATCGAACCCATGTTCTTCTGGGTTGATGCGCTCGACGCGCTACACCTGAAGCATTTGTCAGCGCGTAATCGCGAGCGGTTCGCGGGCCGTCCGCCCAATTACGAAGCCCGGAAACTGGTGGCCCAGCTTCGCGCTGAGGTCCGTGACTGTTTCGAGCGTCACGATGCCGTGCACGCCCAGGCCGGCCGCTTTTATCGCCACGCCGAGCGGCTGGATCCTGGCTCGCGCGCACTCCTTGAGCGTCTGCGAGACGCGCTCGACGCCGAGCACCGGATGAACCCAGGCGTGCTCGGCCTTGGCTGACTCAGGCGCTGTTTACTGCGCCTTGATGTTGGCCTGTTGAATTACCTTGCCCCACTTCTCTGCTTCCGAAGCGATGAACGCCTTGAAGGTGTCGGGTGACCCGCCCACCACATCGCTGCCGAATCCGATCAGTCGCTCGCGCATGTCGGGCATGCGAATGATCTGATCGATTTCGGCGTTGAGCTTAGCAATGATGTCGCGCGGTACGCCCGACTGCGCGGCAAAACCGAACCAGCCCGTTGCCTCATAGCCTGTGACGCCCAGCTCGTGCAGGGTGGGAAACTGGGGCGCCGCCGCCGATCGCTGCGAGTTGGTGAGACCGATCATTCTTACCTTGCCCGCTTTTTCATTGGGGATGACGGTGGACAGGCTGTCAAACATCAGATTGATCTGACCCGACACCAGATCAACCACCGCGTGGCCTGTGCCCTTGTACGGGATATGCACCATCTTCACGCCGGTCATCATGGAGAAGAGTTCGGCGAACAGATGGGTGGCTGTGCCCTGTCCGGTGGAACCGTAGGTGAGCTTGTTCGGGTTGGCGTGCGCGTAGGCGAGAAACTCTTTCAGATTATTGACGGGCACGGAGGGGTGAACGACCAGCGCGTTGGAGATCTTGGCCACCAGAATGATTGGGGCGATGTCACGATCGACGTCGTAGGGAACCTTGGCTACCAGAAAACGGTTCAGCGACAGGCTGTTGGAGCCCAGCAGAAGCGTGTAGCCGTCGGGTGGCGACTTCACCACAAAGTCAACGCCAATGATGGTGCTGCCACCAGGCTTGTTTTCGACCAGCACCGGCTGGCCCCAGCGTTCGGTGAGCTTGGCGCCCACCGCGCGCGCAATCAGGTCAGTGGGGCCGCCGGGCGGAAACGGTACGATTACCCGGATGGGGCGATTCGGGTAATCACTTGCTTGTGCGATAGCCGGTGCAGCCCAGCATGCAGCGGTTGCAAAGAGCAGGGCGCTTGCCGCGTGTCGTAGAGAGCTGAAGCTGAGTGACATGGGATCTCCTGAGTCAAACCGATGGCCGCGAGCTCAAAAGGCTCGTCCTTTGCGCACGGCAGAGATGAAGGTCATGGGATGCAGCCGATGGCTGGGTAGCGACTCGGGCACTGCGGGGCCCGGATCCTGGGGCAGACCGTAGCGCGACTGAATGTCCGTAAAGCCCGCCCGCGCCAGTTCGGCTCGCCAGTCAAAGTTGAGTAGCGTGTGCGCATAGGGTTCATTATTGCGCGCCGCGTAGCCGCTTAACAGCCACCGACCGATGTCTGCGCCAACGGGTTCGAACATATCGTAGGCAATCAGAAGCCCGCCCGGGCGCAGCACCCGCCTGGCTTCAAGGATGAGCTCACGAATCGCCTTGGGAGGCAGCTCGTGCCAGAGCCAGTGTGAGGCCACGACATCAAGGCTTGCATCGGGGAAGCTCAGTGATTCAACGGCGCACTGGATCAGCGTAACGGGCGTGCTTTCCTCGACGGTTCGAAGCGCGCCCAGGCGCAGACTGCCTTCGCACACATCGCAACCATAAACCTCAGCCACAGGCAGGGCGCGCTTGATGGCTCGCGTGGAACGGCCGGCGGTACAGCCCTGGTCGAGCACGCTATGCGGCTCCAGGCCTATTTGCTCACAACGCTCGGCAATGCGTTGGGCGTAGAAGTTCACGAGCTCGTCGGGGTTCGACAACGCGAATGACAGGCCTGTGGTGTACCAGGCCAGTGCATAGGCATTGACCGGGTCGCTCCAGAGGCCACCTGGTTGTTGATGCGTATCGGTATCGGTGACGTAGTCAGGCAGTTCCAGCTCTGGATCGAGATAAAGATTCGACAGCGCGTCGGCCTGCTCAAGAAGCGGCGCAAGGCGCGATCGCTGACGCGCTACTTCCGTAGCGAATCCCCAGCGTCCCGACCACTTCATTTGCTGAAGGCGGCGCTCGAGCCAGGCATACAGTCGATAACTCGCGTGCTCGCGCATCGCCTGCTCGAGTTCAGCGGCTGGTTGTGCGTCGCAAGCCTGCGCCTCGGCAACCACTTGTCGATACAGCGGGCCACCCCAATACCGCTTCAGCCCTGCGAGATAGCTTTGCCAGGCCTCAGTCTCAAACGAGGTCTGCCAGGCTCGTGATGCAGGCTGTGAGGCCGGGTGCGGTGCGTTCATTGGCTAGCGGCTCCGCATCGCCGCGCTGACATTGGGCGCTTCGTCGGGGTGGGTGAAGGGGCGCAGCAGCGACTGACCGAACTCGGCCTCTTCGCGCTTGAGCCAATCGCTCATCTGAGCGCTGCTGCCAGCCTGGTCCAGCGCCTGCTCATCGAGCATCTGCCGATCGGCCAGGGCGATTCGCATTCGGCGGAGTTCAGCCTTCAGAAGATAGACCTCGCCGGCCAACGCCAGGATGACCCCCATCAGTCGCGCGCTATCCAGCGGATCTTCGGGCGCCAAACCCGCCAACCCGGTGAAAGCGAAAGACGCGTCTGGTTGCGGTCCGCCTGGCTGCGGTGCGGAGTGGGGGGCGGCGGGTGATGCAGGGGTCATGCGAAGAATCCAGACTGAAGGGTATTCAGCCTAGTCCGGTGCGCGCGAGCGTGCAGCGAGCGTTCCGAAGAATGGAGTCAATGCCCTGCACGTGTGAGCTCGTGCATCGCCTGCACGAATTGTTGCTGCAATGCACTTCGGCTCCGGTGCTTGCCGCCGTCGACCTGCTGCCTGCCGGCCACCCAGGTTTCGGCGATAGGTGGTGTGTCACAGCCAAATACCGCGGCATCGATCAGGTGGTGTGGCCTGACCGCTAGCAGGCCGCTTGCGTTGGTGTCGAGCACCAGGCAGTCGGCACGTGCGCCGGCACGTAGCCCCCACGATGTGCTGCTGAATCCCGCCGCAGCGGCGCCGCCGTCACCCACCTGGGCGAGTAGTGTTTCGGCAGTAGAGGTCGAACGTTGCTCGGGTAATGCTGCGATGTTGCGCCGCTCCAGCGCCAGGCGCTGACCATACTCGAGTAGCCGGAGTTCGTGTGGCCAGTTTCGGCACACATGGCTGTCGGAACCGATTGAGAATGGCACTGAACGGGCGTTGAACGCTTCGAGCTGAAACCGGCCGTCGCCGAGATTGGCCTCAGTGCTCGGGCAGACCACGACAGCCGCGCCAGTTGCCGCAATCGCATCGATGTCGGCGGCGTCGGCATGCGTGGCGTGGACCAGATGCCAACGGTGGTCGATCGGCAGATGGCGGGCAAGCCACGCCAGCGGGCGCTCTCCCGTCGTGGCAAGGCAATCATCGATCTCAGCTTGCTGCTCTGCGACGTGAATATGGATCGGTCCGGCGTCTCCGTGACAGGCGCGTGCAAGCTCGGACATTGACTCGGGCGAGGCCGCGCGCAGCGAATGGATGGCGACACCCGCTGATACGTTGGGAATCCGCCAGCGCCGCACCTCGTCTCGAATGGCCAGCACCTCGCGAACGGTGGTACGGAAGCGTCGCTGGCGCTCGCCCAGCACCGGTTGACGAAAGCCTGCACGCTCATAGAGCACGGGCAGCAGAGTGAGCCCGATACCGGTATCGACGGCCGCGTCGGCGAGCGCACGACTCATCGCAAGCGGGTCGCCGTAAGGCTGGCCGTCGGGCCCGTGATGCAGGTAGTGAAACTCACAGATGTGGGAATAACCCCCTTCGAGCAGCTCTGCGTAGAGCAGTGCCGCGATGGCGCGCATCTGGGTAGGGGTGACTCGAAGCGCGAGCGAGTACATCTGCTCGCGCCACGACCAGAAATCGTCCTGAGGCTGAGCCCGCCGCTCGGTGAGCCCTACGAAGCCGCGCTGGAAAGCATGGCTGTGCGCGTTGATGACCGCGGGCAGCACCGGGCCACTCAGCGCATGCGCGTCTGCGGGTTTGGGGACCCCTGCCGTGATTCGTGCCCAGCAACCATCGGGCCCTGCCTCAAGCAGTACCTGTGCTTGCCAGCGACCATCAATCCAGGCAATCGGCGCCCACAGGCGCTTGCCGATGCCATCTGGTGGGGTGATGGCTGCAGTGAATTCGCTCATGACGGCGCCCAGTTGCGTAGCGCGATGACCAGACGCTCAAGCAGTGGGGTCACCGCCACGGCGCGCGCATCATGCCAGGCGTAGGGCGGTGTTTCGAGCATATAGGCGCGCCAGCTCATCTCGAGCTGCACCGCATGGATGTGTTCGGCTGGACGCCCATAGCTACGGGTGATGTGCCCGCCTTTGAACCGGCCATCCAGCACCCAGCTGTATGCGTTTTGCGAAGCAAATACCTGCTCGACTGCCTGCCGCAACGATGGAGCGCATGAGCTGCCCGCCACGGTGCCGATATTCATATCTGGGAGCAGTCCAGGAAATAGCCAGGGCAGTTCGCCCCGGATGCTGTGCGCATCGAACAGCACCGCATGGCCGTGCGCGCTTCTAAGCCGGGATAGCTCGCCTTCAAGCGCATCGTGATAGGGCTGCCACCAGGCGGTAACCCGCTCGCGGACTTCCGCATCATCGGGCTCGCAGCCGCTTCGATAGAGCGCATCGCCTGTAAAGAAGCGGGTTGGGCAGAGCTCGGTATTGTTTTGACCCGGGTACATCGGCTGATTGTTGCTGGGGCGGTTCAGATCAATCACATAGCGGCTGGTGGCTGGCACTAGCAGGCTTGCGCCAAGCGCTTTCGCAAAGCTGTAGAGCCGTTCTAGATGCCAGTCGGTGTCTTCCACCGCCAGCGCCCGCTCCACAAGGCGATGACGGAACTGCTCGGGGATGATCGTGCCGACGTGCGGAAAGCTGATGAGAAGTGGCGTAGACCCGCGGTGCAGCGTGAAGATGTTGGACCCGGGCGAGTGGGTAGGGTGCTGGAGGTTGGTGGTCATGAGCGAGTGTCGGGGTGGATAACGAACTGCGTCGGGCTACGCGGACGACCTGCATGAACGCTTCCCAGGCAGGGCGAATGACCAAATCGATAGGCGAGCTCACGCGGGTGCTCGGCATCCCAAATGGCAAGATCGGCCCGCAGACCGACCTGTAGCCGCCCGCGATCGTGCAGCCCGAGTGCCCGGGCCGCATTCACCGTGATGCCCCGCCACGCTTCCGCAGGTGTCAGACGGAAGAGCGTACAGGCCATATTGAGCATGAGGATAAGCGACAGTGCGGGGGACGAGCCCGGGTTGTGATCGGTGGCGATGGCGATCGGAACGCCCGCGTCGCGCAGCGCCTGAACCGGTGGCAATCGCGTCTCCCGAATGAAGTAGTAGGCACCGGGCAGCAGCATGGCCACCGTGCCTGCGGCACGCATCGCGCCAATGCCGGAGTCAGACAGGTGCTCGAGGTGATCGCAGCTGAGCGCGCCGTAACCTGCCGCCAGCGCCGCCCCTTCCTGGTTACTCAGTTGCTCGGCGTGTAGTTTGATGGGCAGGCGCAGGGCGCGTGCGGTTTCAAATACGCGGCGGGTTTGCTCGGGCGTGAACCCAATGGTGTCGCAGAAAACATCCACCGCATCGACCAGCCCTGCCTGGTGCTGCTGCGGCAGCCATTGGCAGACCGCGTCGATGTAGTCGTCGGGGCGGCCCTGAAACTCATCCGGAAGCGCGTGTGCGCCAAGCGAAGTGGTTACTACCGAAATCGGGAACTGTTCGGCAAGACGACGCGCAACCCTTAGACAACGCGCTTCATGGACCGCATCCAGGCCGTAGCCCGATTTGATTTCAACGGTCGTGACGCCCTCGTTCATCAACACACGGGCGCGGGCGGCTGCGGTATCGAGCAAAGCATCGTCGGTAGCGCTACGGGTCGCTCGTACGGTAGATCGGATGCCCCCTCCAGCGCGTGCGATCTGCTCGTAGGTGGCGCCAGACAGGCGCATTTCGAATTCAGCGGCGCGGTCGCCACCGTAGACAAGGTGCGTATGCGCATCGATTAACCCAGGTGTGACCAATGCGCCGTCGAGGTTGATTTCGGCGTGGACCTGGGTGGCTACGGGTAAGTGCGCTTCCTCGCCGATCCAGACAATGCGATCGCCCTCGGCAATGAGCGCGCCGCGTTCGATGATGTCCCAGCCCGACTGGCTTGCGAACGTTGCAAGGCGCGCCCTACGCCAGAGCGTGCGCGGTTTGGGTTCGAGCGGTGTCATGGAAGCGCCTCCCTGTCTGTTAGCGCGAGCCAGAGCGCGCGACCGCCGCGGACCAATCGCCACGGCGCATCCGATACCTGTGCGCTCCAGCAGAGCGTGCCCGCTGCAACCTGCACATCGCTCAGGTCGTGTCCGAAGTGGACGGTTGCCGCCTCGAAACAGAACACTGCACGCCAGCGCGGGCCTGCGTCGAGCACAGGGTGCTGCGTGGCCTCTCGCATCAGAATCTGGCCGTGGCTGCGCCGCCCCATGAGATTTAAGTCTCGTGTGGGGCCGTTCAGCAGCCTGCAGCTGACGGGTGATTCGCCTGCAAAAAATAAGGGTGGATCGTCTTGGCGCTGCTGCTTTTTTCCAGTATCGAAGTCAAGTTCAACGCCTTCACCCTCGAGCACTGCGAAACATCGATCAATACCTGGAAAGCTGGAGAACGGGCCATCGTGTGCGATGTCAGCGACGCTGACCCGTACGCTCCAGTCGCTGCCGGCAGGTTCGGAGGGAGAGCCACCAGGCCGAGTCCAGATGAGCAGCTCGCGCGTGATGCCGCCACCGTTTCGCCACGGCTGTGGCGCGCAGTCGGCCAGGCGAATGCGCGCAATCTGCGCGCTTGCGGGTGTACCAGCTGTCATGGATTGAACTCGCCCGACAGCTGATAGCGCGACCCGGGATGAACGAGTCGGGCAAGCGTAATGACCGCATCGCGCGAAAAAGTGCGCCTGACCATGATCAGACAGGGGTCCGCGGGACGGATCCCAAGCAGTTTCGCCTCGAGCGCCGTGGGAAGTGCTGACTCGATGGTGTACTGCGCACGCCACAGCGCGGTATGTCGAAACAGGTAGCGGGTCGGGGTGATGCGCGAAAAATCAGCTTCAAGATAGTCGGGTGCACAGGCCGGATTCACAAAGCGATCCTCGCACTGCAGCGGCTCATCGTTTTCAAAGTGCACGATACGCGTATGAAATACCCGGCTGTTCTTCGCGAGCCCCAATTGAGCTGCCAGCGCAGCGTCGGCTCGCTCGATGGCCTGATGCTGCACCAGTGCGCGGTGACGATGGCCGCGCGACTCGACCTCTTCCTGCAGGTCACGAATAGTGAGCGTACTGGAAACCCGATGAAGCGCGGCAGCAAATGAACCCACGCCCTGAACGCGCTCGATCAGGCCCTCGGCCTGAAGCTCTTTGAGTGCGCGACCGGCTGTCATGCGACTGACGCCGAATTGCGCGACGAGTTCAGCTTCCGAAGGCAGCCGATTGCCCGGCGGCCAGCGCTGCTCTGCGAGTCCGGTTTTCAGATAGCGCTTGACCCGCGCGAAAGCCGGTTCAGCAGGAGAGTCTGAATCGGTCGGCGTGCGTTTAGCCAAAGCATTGTTGTCTCGCATCGCGCCAATTTACTTGCCCGGACCTGTCTAGACAAGTAGAGTTCAGGGGATTCGGTACACGACCCTGGAGCTTTGCCATGAACGACATCGTTGCCGCTCAGACGCTGTCCGCCGCCAACCCCTCGGCGTCGGTCGCAGGTCCAAGAACAGTCCGCTCTCCCCGCGGCGCACAGCTCAGCTGCGCGAACTGGCTGATCGAAGCCGCCTACCGCATGATTCAAAACAACCTTGATCCTGAGGTGGCTGAGAATCCCGATGCGCTGGTGGTATACGGTGGAATCGGAAAGGCAGCCAGAAACTGGGAAAGCTTCGAGGCAATTCTGTCCTCGCTTCGCAGGCTCAAGGCAGACGAGTCGCTGCTCGTTCAAAGCGGCAAGCCGGTGGGCATCTTTCGAACCCATGAAGATGCGCCGCGCGTTCTCATCGCCAACTCGAACCTCGTGCCGCGCTGGTCAACCTGGGAGCATTTCCACGAGCTCGATCGTCAGGGGCTCATGATGTATGGCCAGATGACCGCGGGTTCCTGGATCTACATTGGCAGTCAGGGCATTATCCAGGGCACTTACGAAACGTTTGTCGAGGCTGCTCGCCAGCACTACAACGGCAGTCTCGTCGGGCGTTGGATTCTGTCAGCGGGCCTGGGAGGCATGGGCGGTGCGCAGCCGCTTGCCGCAAGCTTTGCCGGCGCCAGTTCACTCATCATCGAGTGTCAGCAGAGTCGAATCGATTTCCGGCTCAAAACACGCTACGTCGACGAGCAGGCACGCGACCTCGACGATGCGCTCGCCAGGGTGCAGGCGCACAGCCAGGCGGGTCGTGCCGTCTCAGTCGCGCTGCTCGGCAATGCGGCCGAGTTGTTGCCCGAACTGGCTCGCCGCGCTCAGGCCGGCGGGCCGCGCCCTGACCTGGTCACCGACCAGACCTCGGCGCATGACCTGATCCATGGCTACTTGCCCCCCGGCTGGACAGTCGAGCAGTGGCACGCCGCGCAGGCAGATCCGGCACAACACGCCGCGCTTCGCCAGGCAGCCGCCCAGGGCTGTGCGCAGCACGTTCGGGCGTTGCTCGCATTCCGGCGGCACGGCATTCCTACCGTGGACTATGGCAACAACATCCGCCAGGTCGCGTTTGATGCGGGCGTTACCGACGCCTTCGAGTATCCGGGGTTTGTGCCGGCCTACATTCGCCCCTTGTTCTGTCGTGGCAAGGGCCCGTTCCGGTGGGTTGCGTTGTCGGGCGATCCTGAAGACATTCGCCGCACCGACGCGAAAATGAAAGAGCTGTTCCCCGATGACGCGCATCTGCATCGCTGGCTCGATATGGCGGGCGAGCGGATCGCCTTCCAGGGGCTCCCCGCCCGTATCTGCTGGATCGGTCTGGGTGAGCGTCATCGCGCCGGGCTCGCGTTCAACGAGATGGTGCGGCGTGGCGAGCTGAAGGCCCCTATTGTCATCGGTCGCGACCACCTGGATAGCGGCTCCGTGGCCAGCCCCAATCGCGAAACTGAAGCCATGCGCGATGGCTCCGACGCGGTATCGGACTGGCCGCTGCTGAATGCGCTACTCAATACCGCAGGTGGTGCCACCTGGGTCAGCCTGCACCACGGCGGCGGGGTCGGCATGGGCTACTCTCAGCATTCCGGGGTGGTCATTGTCTGCGATGGCACCGATGCCGCGGCGCGTCGAATCGAGCGCGTGCTCTGGAACGATCCAGGCACCGGGGTTATGCGTCATGCCGATGCGGGCTATGAGTCGGCCATCCAGAGCGCTCGCGACAACGGCCTCGACCTGCCGATGCTACCGGGCTGACCAGTGCGGGTCAGCATGCTTAAACAGATTGCGCCACCAGCGCCTGCAGGTGTCCCATGCTTCTGAGGCCGGGGCAGCTATCGCTGGAGCAGTTGCGAGCCATCAGCGCTGGCGCCAAGGGAGAGCCGCTATCGCTGCAACTTGATCCCGCATCGATCCCGGCCGTTCACGCGGCAGCACGTGCAGTGGCAGAGGTTCTCACGCGAGGTGAGCCCGTCTACGGTGTTAACACCGGCTTTGGGCGGCTGGCCAGCCATCGAATCAATGCTGCGGACCTGGCGCAGTTGCAGCTCAACCTCATTCGCTCACACTGCGTGGGGGTGGGGGAGCCGCTTTCGCCGTCCGTCGTCCGGCTCCTCATCGCGCTCAAGGTGGCCGGTCTCGCACGAGGCCACTCGGGCGTTCGCATCGAGGTCATCCAGACGCTGCTTGCGGTTTACCAGCAGGGCCTGATCCCGTGGATTCCTTCGCAGGGATCGGTGGGTGCGTCGGGAGACCTGGCCCCGCTCGCGCATCTGACCGCCGCACTCATGGGCGAGGGAGCCTTCTGGGTGAATGGTCACGCCGTGCCCGCTGCTCAAACTCTCGCTGACGCAGGCATCGCACCGCTCACCCTGGCGGCGAAGGAAGGACTCGCGCTCATTAACGGCACCCAGGTGTCCACTGCCCTGGCGCTCGATGCACTGTTTCGGTTCGAACCAGTTCTCGAGGCGGCGCTCGTCACCGGCGCGCTTACTCTGGATGCCGCCCGGGGCAGCGACGGGCCCTTTGATCCCCGGGTTCATGCGGTTCGCGGTCATCCTGGCCAACGGGATGTCGCCCTCATCGCACGCAAGCTGCTGGAGGGCAGCGCAATTCGCGCTTCGCACCGAGAGGGCGATGACCGGGTTCAGGATCCCTATTGCCTGCGCTGTCAGCCGCAGGTGGTTGGCGCGTGTCTCGATCAGTTGCGCGCAGCAGCAGAGGTGTTAGTGCGCGAGGCCAATGCCGTCACAGACAACCCGCTGGTATTTCCGGGAACCGACGGCGCGCCCGCCGAATTTTTGTCAGGCGGAAACTTTCATGCCGAGCCAGTGGCCCTAGCCGCTGACTCAATGGCCACGGCGATCGCCGAAGTCGGCGCGATTGCTGAACGCCGGATCGCCATGCTGATTGATTCCAGTGTCTCCCGCCTGCCGCCGTTTCTGTGCCCTGATCCCGGATTGAACAGCGGCTTCATGATTGCGCACGTCACCGCAGCCGCGTTGGCCAGCGAAAACAAATCGCTTGCGCATCCGGCCAGTGTTGATTCATTGCCGACCAGCGCTAATCAGGAGGACCATGTCAGCATGGCCACGTTCGCAGCGCGTCGACTGCAACCGATGGTGCGTAACGTTGCCCACATTATTGCGATTGAATGGTTGGCGGCTGCGCAGGGTATCGAGTTTCTTCGTCCGCTTCGCAGCTCGGATCCCCTGGAGCGTGCGCATGCGCTTCTCAGGCAGCAGAGCGCCGCGGTGAATGCCGATCGCCTGTTGTCGCCTGACATTGAGGTTGCAACGGCGCACGTTGCAGACGGTACACTGGCGCAGGTCGTTCGCACCCTTCCGGGTCTGCCGACGCTGCTGGCTCCATTTACTTCTTACGACAAAGGGAGATCTCCATGAAGTCGATTGCATCGCGTGGCCTTTCATTGGCGGCTGCCGCGCTGGTAAGCGCGTTTGCGGGTTCAGCCGTCGCTCAGGAAACGAAAGTTGCAGTAGGGTTGTCTGGGTGGACTGGCTTTGCGCCGCTCACCCTGGCTAAGGAGGCTGGCCTATTCAAGAAGCATGGGCTCGACGTCACCCTTAGAAAGATTCCTCAGAAAGACCGCCATCTTGCGATTGCATCGGGCGATATTCAGTGTGCTGCGACCACGGTTGAAACCTGGATTGTCTGGAATGCCAATGGCGTCGCAACCACGCAGATCTTCCAGCTCGACAAGAGCTACGGGGCTGATGGAATGGTCGTCAAGCCCGGCATCAACAGCATCAAAGAACTGAAAGGGAAATCGGTTGCTGCAAGCGCGCCAGGCACCGCCCCTTACTTCACGCTTGCCTGGATGCTGCGTGAAAACGGGCTCAGTATGAAAGATGTGAAGGTGGTGAATCTCGAGCCCCAGGCGGCGGCCAATGCAATGATCGCCGGAACCGCAGGGGTGGATGCCGCCATGACTTACGAGCCCTTCCTGAGCGCAGTGCGCGCCAAGCCCGAGGCGGGCAAGATCATTGCCACCACGCTTGATTACCCGATGATCATGGACACCTTCGGATGCACGCCAAAGTTCCTGGCCGAGCAACCCAAGGCGGCGAAGGCCTTGGCCGATGCGTATTTTGATGCGCTCAACATGATCAAGGCCGAGCCGCAGAAGAGCTTTGGCATCATGGGGGCCGATGTCAAACAGACTGCCGAGGCGTTCGAAAAGAGCCAGTCTTACCTGAGATGGCAGGATCGGGCGGCGAACCTGAAGTTCTTTGCGGGCGAGCACGCGGCATTCAGCAAGAAGGCGGCCGAGATCCTGCTTGAAGCGGGCATCATCAAATCTGTTCCCGATCTGAGCAAGCTCGCTGATACGCGTTTTATTCAGTAAAACGGGTTGTCGTTCTTCGTGAAACCGCTTGTTCCGGTCAGCTTCGCCACCCGCGTGGTGCTGGGTGTCCTGTTTTTTGTCGTGTTCTTTGCGGCATGGGCATTCGCCACGCTGGGTGGGTATGTATCGAAAACCTTTCTGGCTGACCCGATCACGATGTTCAAATCGGGCTATCTGCTGATCACCGAGATGGACTTCGCCCACGACATCGCCATGACGGTTTGGCGAGTGGTCGGCGGTTTCGTGATTGCTGCGCTGATTGCACTGCCGCTTGGCGTTGCAATGGGTGCCTACAAGCCGATTGAAGCGTTTTTCGAGCCCTTCATCAGCTTTGCCCGGTACCTGCCAGCCAGCGCCTTCATTCCGTTACTCATTCTCTGGGCTGGGATTGGCGAAGCGCAGAAGCTCGCGTTGATCTTTATCGGCAGTTTTTTCCAGCTGGTCCTGATGATTGCCGTGATCGTGGGCAACACGCGCCGCGATCTTGTGGAAGCAGCCTACACGTTGGGGGCCAAAGACCGCTCGCTGATCTGGCGCGTGCTGATTCCTGGCGCGGCGCCCGATATCGCCGAGACGCTTCGCATGGTGCTGGGTTGGGCCTGGACATACGTAATTGTTGCCGAGCTGATCGGGGCATCAAGCGGTATCGGCCATATGATCACTGACAGTCAGGCCCTGCTGGCTACCGACCAGATCATCTTCGGCATCATTGTTATCGGCGTCATTGGGCTGATCAGTGACACGCTGTTCAAGCTTGCCAATCGACGGATGTTCCCCTGGGCGATGCTGGGTCGATGAATAGCAGTCCGCCACGCCCGGTCATTCTTTCCGCGCGAGGGGTCGAGCGGCGGTTTGAGTCGTCATCGGGCAGCACGCTGGCGCTTCAGGCTACCGATCTCGACGTTGCAGAGAACGATTTTGTCACCATCCTGGGTCCAAGCGGCTGTGGCAAAAGTACGCTGCTGCGGATCATTGCGGGCCTGGACCAACCCACCGCGGGTGAGGTGCGCCTGGACGGTCAGCCGATCAGCGGGCCCGGTGCAGACCGCGGCATGGTGTTTCAAAGCTATACGCTGTTTCCGTGGCTCAATGTGCTGGATAACGTGTGTTTTGGGCTACGTGAGCGGGGGTTGCCTCGCGCTGAGCAGGTTGAGATCGCACAGAGCTTCATCGCGAAGGTGGGTCTGATCGGATTTGAGCAGCATTATCCGAAGCAGCTGTCAGGCGGCATGCAGCAGCGAACCGCATTAGCTCGGGCGCTTGCCAATGCGCCACGGATGTTGTTGATGGACGAGCCCTTCGGAGCCCTTGACCACCAGACCCGCGAGCTGATGCAAGAGCTGCTGCTGGGCATTTGGGAAGCCGAAGCCAAGACCGTTCTCTTCGTCACGCACGACATCGATGAAGCCGTGTTCATTGGAAGTCGTGTCGTGTTGATGAGCGCAAGGCCAGGGCGTATCAAACTCGATCGACCTGTGCCGTTACCGCACCCAAGACACTACTCGGTGAAGACTACGCCAGAGTTCTCTGCGCTGAAGGCCGAACTGACCGAAGCGGTGCGCGTCGAAGTCCTAGCGGCTGCGCGTTAACGGGGGAGAGCGTCGGCCGAGCGGTCTTCGCTCTATCGCGGGCGTCCTGGCATTCGGGGCTCGCGCTTGATACCTTACTGGTTGT
>CAZORB010000099.1:6747-16594 GCA_964581825.1 uncultured Bordetella sp. | reverse complement strand
CGAAGGTAACCACGAGATTCGCTACCGTTACCGTGATGCAGCGGGCAATCTGAGTGGCATCAGTCCCAAGCTGGATATCGTCATCGACATCACACCGCCGACCATCGCCCTTACAGCGAGTGATGGTTATCTCGGGTTCGAGGAGACCGCGACGATTCATTTCGCAGTGTCTGAACCAGTGGTTGATTTCGTGGTGGGCGATGCTGCGTCGCAGGGGGGGCAACTGTCGGCTTTCTCCGGCAGTGGCGCTGCCTACACCGCAACGTTTACGCCCTCACTCAGTAGTCGTGCCGATGGCGTCATTTCGGTGGCGAGCGGCCGGTTCTCGGATCGCGCTGGTAACCTGAACAACGACGGGGCTGATGCTGACAATACGGTGACGCTCTCGGTGGACACAGTGGTCCCGCCGGTCGCCGTCAATTCGTTTGATGTCAACGAGGCGTCTCCTTTCACGGTCTGGACCGTCACGGGTACGCCTGGATTCCGCTCGACGCTGGCGCTATCCGGTACGGCGACGGGTGCAGGTGTTGACTACGGCACTACGGGAGCTGATACCGGGATACATCTTCAGGTATGGGATCCCGGTCAGGGCGCAGCAGGTGCGTGGGTGAACTACAACGCCGCTACGCCGCCGCGTATGCCACCCAGCGGCATGCTCCATGTTCGAACGTCACTGGTGTCAGATACGTTGCAGGATGGGGGCGAAACCGTGGTTCTCACGGTGCTCCCTGTGGGCGGAACCGCTTCCACCGGCGTCGCGACCATCCGCGACACTGGCATTGGGCTCTTGCAGACTGGTACGGTGGCACCGACCGGTCCATTGACGGACCCAGATCCGACGAAGCTGGATGATGACCGGCCGCCCGTGGCGGCTAATGACTTAGCTAACCTCGCCAGCAAGGGCTCGGTCAGCCTCGATGTCCGAGCGAATGACACCCGCAGAACTGTCCAACCGCTTGCGGTCCAAACGGTGAACGGAACCGCCTTTACCTCGCTTGCGGCAAGCACCGATGCGGTCTACACCGCGCAGGCGGGGTATCGTGAAGTGGACCTGCAGTTTGGAACCCTGTTCATCAAGTCGGACGGCTCTTCGCAGTACCGCCATGATGGAAGGGCGTTTACGGTGGCACCCCTCGCGGGAGCGCTGGGACAGCTTGAGTACCGCGACGAAGGCGGCACCTGGCGAACGCTCACCCAGACGATCCAGGTAAGCTATGACCAGCTCGAAGCGGGTGTTGTCCGTTACGTACCGTCTGCGTTAGAAGTTGGGGTGGCGTCTAAGCCGGTTGCGGCGGTCACCGAACTCAATGCGCTGAACGATAGCTTCACTTACACGGTGTCGGAAGGGGCCAAGCTCTCCAATACGGCCACGGTCAGCTACGTGATGAGCGACCCAGGCGTGATTCACAACACGCCGGTGGTTGAGCCGCCAGATCGGGACGTCGACGGCATTACAACCAATGTGGAGTCGGTGCTTGCCAGTCGGGCGCGTGGCTCGACCGGGCTGGAAAACCAGAGCTACACACTGAAAGTTGGCAATGTGGTGGCGGGTACCACCGGGAGCCAGTTGCAGGTTGATCCGCGCTTGTTTGGCGATCTCAACGGCGACGGCATACCTGACGCTGAGCAGAATGCTGTCACCACCTTCGCCTGGATCAACAGCGTCTATTTCAATCAGGCTAATGCCAATCCTCTCTCGCTGACCAGCACCGCACCAATCGTGAGTCTGGTAGCCGAGCGCGATGGGCAGTCCTTCCAGCAGCCAAGTCAGACACTTCAGCTGCGCAACATTTTTTCAGTGCCGGTAACGCCCCAGCAGGATGCGCTGCTTGATGAGATGTACGAGTTCACGCCTAACTGGAGCCCGATGGGCTTTACGGCCGAGTTGCGCGCCAATGAAATTGCCGCAGGACGGACAACGTTCGACTCCAATCTGAATCGAGCCGGCGACCAGTGGCACTTCTCTGTAGACATTTCGCGTACTGGCGAAACAGTCAAAACCTTTGTTCAATTCCTGAAGTGGGTTGATCAGCCCACAATCAATGCCTACTCAGCAGCGGGGCTGCCGCTGATTGATCTCACCGGCAAACCCATCACACAGGTGGGCTGGTATGACTTCACGAGGAAGGCTGGGGAGAGCGGCGACGGTGTGGCCATTGGAAGTGGCGATAGCAGCAATATTCTGTTCCTTGATTATGTGATCACCGATAACAAGTTTGGTGACAGCGATCCGACCGTAGGCCGTATCGTCGATCCAGGCATGCCGGTGTTCATCAACTATCGCGACGACGATCGACCCGTCACCATCAACAGCCCTGTTGTCAACGAAGCTTCGCCTTACGCGGTATTCACCGTAAGCGGCTCGCCATCGCAAATCCTGACGCTCGCGCTCGAAGGCGGCACCGCAACGCCTCGCGGTGTTGATTTTGGCGCGGCCTCAGGGAGTAGCCTCGAGGTATCGCTTGATGGCGGCATTACCTGGCGGGTTTACAACGGGGGAGAGGTGACGCTGCCTGAAAACGGCACGATGCTGGTTCGCACACCGGTCATCAACGACGTGGTGTTCGATAACGGCGAAACCTTCAACCTGGTGGCAACAACGACCGGCGGTACCCGAAGCTCTGGAACAGCGACGCTTCGCGATGACGGGTCAGGGGCGGTCTTCAACGGCCGTGGCGTAAATGACCCGGCCGCGGTTCGAGATAACGATACGCCTCGGCCGATCATCCTTCCGCCCGTGGTCGTTGCGCCCCGGCCGCCGGCAGCGACCGCAATCGCCGTGCCTGATGCCCCCGTGGCAGTCATCCCCCGCCCGGCATTCGACTCTGCGGTCAAACCTACCTCGGCTAATCCGCTGGCGCCGATCACGCAGGCCGCGATCGGAGAGATATACACCAGTTCGTCGGGGTTCCGAACTGCGGTCGTGGATGCACCGCAGCCAGCGCTGGTGCTGTTTAAGGGGATGACTGATCAGTTCGTTCAAAATAATCGCCCCACTTCATTTGCTTTACCTGCGGATGCCTTTGCCCACACCCGCGCCGAGGCAGTGGTTTCGGTCGAAGCAAGGCAGTCCAATGGCGCTCCGTTACCGGCCTGGATGCAGTTCAATGCGCAGGCGGGCACCTTCAGCGCGATTCCGCCAGCCGGATTCTCCGGGCAGGTTGAAATCAGCGTCGTAGCGCGCGATAACGAAGGCCGCGAGGCGGTTGCCACGTTCAAGCTCAACGTTGGCCAGGGCGCAGTACAGCCGGCTGCACCGACTGGGAATCCGGCGAGCCCGCAGGCGCCTGCAGCACCGGTCCCTGCGGGCCGCAGCTCGCTCTCGGAGCAGTTGCGTGCCGCTGCTTGGCAACCGGGGCGTCGAGGCTTTGGCGCGTGGGTTGCCACCGATGCGGTCACAGAGTCGGTTGATCAGGCTGAGGAAGTCTTCTCTGTGCCGCCCGCTGATCTGGTGGATGCACTGCCTGAGGCGACACCCGTCGCCGCCGCTCCAGCTGGTCTGCTCGCGAGGTTGACCGGCCACTAATCTATGTCCGAACCAGCACCGCCCGCCGCCAGCGATCTTGCCCGTAGCCTCGCGACACTGCTCGACCTCGAGCGCCGTGCTCGCGAGGCTCGTAGCGAAGCTGAACTCGGCTTTCTGCTGGTTAACGAGACTGTCCAACTTCTCGGCTATCGGCAGGCCGCGCTCTGGTACGACGACGGGGGCGTTCGCGCGCTTTCTGGACTAGTCCAGCCCGAGCTCAATGCACCGTATGCGCAGTGGTTGTCTGCGCTCTTCAAACATCTCGCTCAAACCGACGGCGAACCGATCCGGACCTTGTCTGCGGACGGCGCCCCCAATGTACTCGCTGAGCAATGGGCTCAATGGTGGCCAGCGCATGCTGTTTGGATTGCGATTCCGCCCGGTACGGTTGAGGGAGAAAGCCGCTCTTCACAAGCGCCTGCGGCGCTGATCCTCGCCCGCGAGCGGCCATTTGAGCGGGCTGAGCTTGAATTGCTGCGCGAGTGGGTGGGCGCCTGGGCGCACGCCCTGATCGCAATCCGCGCTCGACAGCGGCGCGGCCTCTTCACGTTCTGGCGCCGTGATCTCGTTGGCGCGCTACCAACCCGACGCTCTCGTTGGTTTCGGCCCGGGTGGTTCATGCTGTTGGCGCTGCTGGTGGTTTCGGCTCTGCCGGTCCGGCTGTCGGTTCTGGCGCCGGGTGAACTGGTACCGAGCCGCCCGCAGATTGTCCGCGCACCGCTCGATGGCGTCATCGACAGTTTTTTCGTCGAGCCGAATCAGGAAGTGAAGAAGGGTCAACCGCTGTTTCGTTTCGATGAGGCCTTGATCCAAAGCAGACTCGATGTTGCCCAACAGGCGCTCGCGACCGCCTCGGCTGAACACCGGCAAACCGTCCAGCAGGCGCTAGGCGATCAGCGTGTTCGAGTGCAACTGGCTGCATTGGCAGGGCGAATCGAGGAACGACGGACCGAGGTAGGCTACTTAAGCGATCAACTGACCCGTTCGCGGGTGCTGGCACCGCAAGATGGCATCGTGCTGTTTGACGATCCGCTGGAATGGATCGGTAAGCCGGTTACGATCGGCGAAAGAATCCTCCGGGTTGCAGCGGCGAACGAAGTTGAAATTGAGGCATGGCTACCCATTGCCGACGCAATTCCGCTGCCGGTGGGCGCCCCGGTACAGCTTTTTCTGAACGCGCAGCCGCTACAGCCGGTATCCGCCACACTGCGCTACATGGCTCACGAAGCGGTGCAGCGCGCGGACGGCAGCTTTGCCTACAGGGTGCGTGCCACGCTGGACGAGGCCACCGATCATCGAGTCGGGCTCAAGGGAACCGCGCGAGTGCAGGGTGATCGCGTGCCGCTTGCATACTGGGTGCTGAGGCGTCCGATTGCCTCACTACGGACCACGATGGGCTTCTGAGCGATGATGGCCAAGCTGCCGGTTCTGCGAGAAGAGCTCGACCTGTTGCCCGGCCCCGCGTTAGCCGATGGCCAGCCCAGCTGGACGCTTCACGACCCGGTTCGTAATCTGTTTTTTCGAATCGACTGGCCGACGTTTCGCCTGCTGAGCCACTGGGTGCTGGCCGACCCTGCTCGCATTGCCGAGGCCGCGTCCACTGGCACGACGCTTGAGCTCGATCAACAGGATGTCGCCGCGCTTGCGCAGTTTCTGATTGCCAACCAGCTCGCAAGGCCCGAAACCGAAGAAGCACAACCGCAGCGACTCGCGGAGCGGCTCGCGCGCTCCCGCGCCAGTCCCTGGAAATGGCTGCTCCATCACTACCTGTTTTTTCGCGTGCCGTTAGCCCGGCCCGACCGCTGGCTTGCCCGATGCTTACCCCTTGCATTACCGCTGGGCAGCGCGCTTGCCTTTCGCCTGACGGCGCTGGCGTTTGCGATCGGACTGTTTCAGGTTGTGCGGCAATGGGATGCGTTTACCGCGCAACTGGTGGATGTGTTCAGCCTTGAAGGTCTCGCTGCGTACGGCGTTGCATTGATCTGCGTGAAGACGCTGCACGAATTGGGACATGCCTTTACGGCCAAACGATTCGGCTGTCGTGTTCCAACGATGGGCATTGCATTCGTTGTGCTCTGGCCAATGGCCTACACCGACACCAATGAGGCTTGGCGCCTGACCGATGCGGGCAAGCGGCTTCAGATTGCAAGCGCAGGCATCGTCACCGAACTCATGATCGCGGCCTGGGCGACGCTTGCCTGGGGCTTGTTGCCTGATGGCCCGCTACGGTCGGCAGCTTTCGTTCTTGCAACCACGTCATGGATCTCAACGCTCGCGATTAACGCCAGCCCCTTCATGCGATTCGATGGGTACTTCATTCTGTCGGATGCGCTGGATATGCCCAATCTTCATGAGCGCAGTTTTGCGCTGGCTCGCTGGAAACTACGGGAGTGGTTGTTCGGATTGAACGAACCGATCCCGGAGCCCATGCCTGACAAGCGCCTGCGCTGGATGATCGGTTTTGCCTGGGCAACCTGGCTGTATCGACTCGTTGTCTTCATCGGGATCGCAGTTCTGGTGTATCAGATGTTTTTCAAGCTGCTGGGCGTGTTTCTTTTCGTTGTCGAGATTGCCTGGTTCATCCTTCGGCCGCTTCGACATGAGCTTGACGCATGGCGGGCGCGTCGCAGTCGCATTCTGCAATCGGGTCGTACCTGGCTGAGCGCACTGGTTGTCATGGGTTTGATTGGTCTTGCGTTCGTGCCCTGGCCCGGTCGAATCGCTGCCAGCGCACTACTCAAGCCTGCTGAGATCTGGCCGGTCCACGCGCCCAGCGGCGCCAGACTCGATGAGTTGCATTTTGGCGACGGTGAACTGGTCGCCGAAGGCGCAAGGCTGGCGGTCTTTCATATGCCCGACCCGCACATGAAGCGACAGGCTCTGCTTGCCCGAATTGAGCAGCTCAGGTGGCAGGCGGAGTCATCGGGGTTTGACGAACAGACTCGGGCGAGGTTGCAGGTGGCTCGCGAGGCGCTTGCCACTGCTCGGGCTGAACTGGCAGCGGTTGAGGCTGAACTGCGCGATGCGGCGCCCACCGCGCCGTTTGCCGGCAGGTTTCGGCTGTTAGACCCAGACCTTCAGCCAGGGCAGTGGATCGCGCGACGAGAACGCATCGCCCAGCTTGTGCGCGACGATTCGCAATGGAACGTTGAAACCTGGTTGGAAGACGCTGCGATTGGTCGGGTGAAGGTGGGGGACCGCGCGCTGTTCATGATTGACGGCGCAACCGGTCCCAGGCTTGCCCTGACCGTACGTTCGATTGATCGCGATGCGTCGCGAGCGCTGCCTCGCCCAGAGCTGGCTTTGCCTGCAGGTGGGCATGTGCTGGTGCGTGAAAAAGCGGGGCAGCTGATACCCGAGCGTGCGGTATATCGGGTAACGCTTTCGATTGATCAGCCCGATGAGCTTAGGTCGCTGGCACCGCAAAGCTGGCGCGGCCAGCTGACGCTGCATGTCGCCGCGGATGCGCCCGCCTGGCGGTATCTGCGCCAGGCTGCCGCCGTACTAGTGAGGGAATTTGACTTCTGACCCGCGAACCGGTCAGCGGTTCGTGGTGTTGACGTAACCCGCGTTGAGCGTGGGCCGCCCTAAAAGCAGGTCGTAACCCACCATGGCCCCAAAGCGTGATCCCTGGTAGCCCGCACCGACATCAAGTCCGATGCGTGTGGGACCCGATCCAAACGGAAACACGTTGATGCCGCCACCGAGAACCGCGCGGTCTTCACGGTTGCTTGAAACGACCTTGGCGGTTAAGCCGATATCGCGGGCGCTTATGTTGCCCCCAAGCTGCATGGACAGACCGAGAAACACGCCGCTCTCTGCCTGAGCGAATGAGCAGAGCGAAACCAGACTCGCTGCGATCAACCACTTTTTCATGGGGAAGACTCCTGCCGGACTGCGCTCACAACCCCGCTATTTTCGCTCAGGTTAGGCCCGCGCAACAAGCCCCGTTTGGCGGAAAAGTTCACTCCACCTGAATTTTGAGCTCCGGCAAGGTTCGCCGCCACACATCGGCCTCCCGCGCCAGCTGGGCACGCATCTCAGCTGGCGAATTGCATACCCGCAGCACGCCGAGCTGGGTGAACGCCTGCTCGGTGCCCGGTTCAGCGAGCACCTTACAGAGTGCGCGCTGAAGTCGGTCGGTCACCGCACTGGGTGTGCCCGCCGGTGTTGCAACGCCCCACCAGTTACTCGCGTCGACGCCGGTAATCCCGGCCTTGGCAAAGCTGGGCGTATCCGGCAGTACTGACAGCGGGGTGGCTGAGGCCACCGACAGCGCCCGCAACTTCCCGCTGCGGACATGGGGTAGGCCTACGCCCGCTCCCACCAGATAAAACTGAACCTCGCCGGCCATCAGGGCGGTAATCGCCTGAGAAGCGCCCTTGTAAGGCACGTGGACCATGCCGAGCGAGAACTTACGGTTGATGGCCTCTGCAGATAGGTGCGGGGTGGTACCGCTGCCCGGTGAGCCGTAGTTCACCTTGCCAGGGTTGTCGCGGGCCCAGGAAACAAATTCGCTGAAGGAAGTGACCGGAAGCGAGGCCGGCACGAAAATGACCGAGGGTACGTCTACCAGGATGGTGACCGGGTCGAGTCGCTGCAGCGGGTCAAAGCCCAGGTCTTTGTAGAGAAACTGGTTGATGGTGAAGTTATTGGTGGCCGCCAGCAGCAAGGTGTGGCCGTCGGCGGCGGCCTGTTCCACCGCTCGGGTGCCGATATTGCCGCCTGCGCCAGGCCGGTTCTCAACCAGAACCGGCTGTCCGAGCTCCTGCCTGAGCCCTTCGGTCAGCCGTCGTGCGACCAGGTCGCCCATGGCGCCCGCTACATAGGGCACGACGATACGGATGGGGCGATTGGGCCACCCCTCCGCAGTTTGTGCAACAGCCGAGTGGCTGACCAGTGTGATCGCCAACGCCGTGGCGGCGAGTCCGCATGCGGTGAACCGCCTCAGCACGCTATGTTTGATCATGATGACTCTTTAGGGAATTGGCCGGTGGTTAGGGGGCTTGGGCTGCACTCAGACGTCGATGCGCAGCATGTCCGTGGCGATCTGCATCGGTCCCTGGTAATGACGGCGAATATCACGCACCACCTCATCCATCAGGTGAGGCCCCATCTGCTCAACCGGGAAATGATGGGTGGCAACCTTGCGAATGAGCGCGTGGGTGGACTCGAAGTGGCCAAAGTGCGTCGGCACCAGGCGCTTGACCCCTGCGCGCGCGGCAATCTGGCCGAGTTCGGTGGGGCTGGTATGCGCGAAGGTGCCCACACCCGACTTTCGGCGATGCTCGATGAATGACTCCGGGAAGGTGCATTCATGGATCAGCAGATCGGCGCCTGCGGCCAGACGTACCATCGATTCACAGGGCGCGGTGTCGCCCGAGAACGCAACGGCTTTGCCCTCGGCCTCCAGCCTCACTCCAAAGCATTCGCTGATTTCGCGGGGAATATGCTCGACCCAGTCGCAAATGAGTCGTACATGCTCGTCTTCGTAGGCAACGCCAGGGCTTGCCTCGATCACCTTGGGACGCACCGCGTCCAGGTTCTTTTGCCGTCGAGGATAGCTGCCACGCGCCTGGAAATCTGACTTGAACGCGCCGCCTTCGAACAGATGGCTTACAAAGTGTTGCGTGCCGCGCGGACCGATGACCACTGGCGAGTCGGGCCGATCCCACATCCATCCGGTGATTACGAACAGCGGGAAGTCACAGATGTGGTCGTGGTGCAGATGGGTCAGAAACACCGCAGTGACTTCCGCAGGGCTGACATTTGCCCGCACCATGTTGCGGGTAATGCCGGCGCCGCAATCAAACAGGTAGTGGCGGCCGTTGTCGAGGGTAATGAGGATGCCGGATTGCGCACGGTCGGGGTCGACAAACGCGGCACCGGTACCAAGCATCGTGATTCTCAAGTCAGTGTCTCCTTCAAACGGTCGATAATAGCGACCCTGTGCTTTTTTGCGACCCACTGCAATGCCTGATGGATTTTTCGAGCAACTGTTTGCCCCAATCCTCGATCTGGTTCGCGAGCATCGGCAGTGGGCGCCACCTCTGGTGTTTCTGCTCTGCTGTCTCGAATCGCTCTCAATCGTCAGCGCTTTCCTGCCGGCTACTCTGCTGCTGCTTGCGATCGGGTCGCTCGCTGCAGCGGGCGTTGTCAGCCTGCTTGAACTGGCGATCTGGGGCACGATCGGTTCGGGACTGGGGTACTGGGTGAGCTTCGAAGCCGGGCGGCGCTACGGTTCACGAATCGAGTCGCTAGGATTTTTCGCGCGACGGCCTGAATGGATTGAGCGTGGCCATCGATTTTTCGAGCGCTGGG
>CAZORB010000099.1:0-6647 GCA_964581825.1 uncultured Bordetella sp. | reverse complement strand
TTCGCGCGACGGCCTGAATGGATTGAGCGTGGCCATCGATTTTTCGAGCGCTGGGGTTCGGTTGCGGTGTTACTGAGCCGGTTTATTCCAATTGGTCGCGCGGTGATTCCGCTGCTCGCCGGCGCGATGGGAAATCGTCGCGCCTCATTTCAGGTGGCCAACTGGGTATCGGCTGTGCTTTGGGCACCGTTAATGCTGGCCCCGGCCTCGGTTGGGGTTGCGCTTGCCGACCAGTTAAAGGATGCATCGCCGCAAACCCGAGCCATTGTGCTGATTGCAATCGTGGTGGTAGTGGTCGCAGCGGTTCGCGGGCTCCGACGCTAACAAGCCAGCGTCGACATCGAGGATAGAAGCCAATGAGTCGAACCATCAAGGTGATTGACTGCGTCGTCAACCCGATCACCCCTGAGGTGATGAAGCTGCGTCCGGCATGGTCCAAGGCATTCTGGACCGGCAAGTTTGGCCGGGACGCCAAGATTGCCGAGGGGCTGACACATGAGCAGATGCTTGAACTCATGGATCGGTCAGGCATCGAGCGCGCGCTGCTGATTGCAACCAAGACCGGCCAGCAGGGCATTCCTGGCAGCTGGCATCTTCCTTACGCGATGGTGGCTGACGCGGTGCAGCGCTGGCCTGAGCGATTCAGCGGTCTGGCAGGGCTGGATCCGACCGAGGGCATGGCGGGCGTTCGGGCCTTCGAGCATGCCGTGCGGGAATACGGCTTTGTCGGCGCCCACTTTTATCCGCACTGGTTCGAGCTCGCGCCCGATCACGCGCGCTGGTATCCGTTTTATGCGAAGTGTGTCGAGCTGGATGTGCCAGTGCAGCTGCAGGTGGGTCAGTCTTTAATCTACGACCCGAATCGGCCGTTAAGAAGCGTTGGGCGTCCGATCACTCTGGATGCGGTGGCCTGCGATTTTCCTGAGCTCAAACTGGTGGGCATCCATGTGGGCATTCCGTGGACTGAGGAAATGATCGCCATGGCCTGGAAGCATCCGAATGTGTATATCGGGTGTGATGCGCACAGTCCGAAATATTGGCCGCAGTCTTTCGTGCATTACATCAACACCTTCGGCCAGGACAAAGTAATTTTCGGAACCGACTACCCGGTGCTTGATTTTGAGCGGACGCTGGCGGAAATCGAAGCGCTCGGGCTCAAACCGGTTGCGCTAGAGAAACTGCTTCGAGAAAACGCGCGGCGGCTTTATCGGCTGGCTTAGTGCGAGCTGGGCTGGGCGAGCCAGCCCGCTTGCTTTGCGCGGTGCGATTATTCTTTTATCAGTCGCGCGAGGTGTTGACTCTCGAGGGACGGTCGAGCCCGATCAGAAACCTCGTCCTGCTGCTGAATCTCGTCATCGCTCATGTGCAGGTACTGCTGAAACAAGCCAGCCTGTTTAGAGCTGTGTTGTCCCTCTATGTCGTCATCGTCGTTTTGCGCGCGGATGAGTGAGTTCTGTGGCGCTCCGTGCCGGCGGTAGTCAGACTGCCTGTTCTCACTTTGCGAGTTCTGCCGGTCGGATATGTGGTGTTGGGTGATGTGCGCATCTTGCTCTTCGCTTTGCATCCTCGTGCCGCCCATCAGTTTCTCGAAGTCGGGTGCCTCGGAAGAGGATTGCGATCCTGCCTGTCGATGCCGCTTTGGCCCCATTACATCCATGATGGTTCTCTGGTCTGCTTTGGCGTCGCTAAAGCTCATGCCGTCGGTGATCTGGCCCTGCTGTCTCGCTTGGTTTATTTTGGAAACGCTATAACCCCGGATGAGGTACCCCGCATCGGCGCGTTGCCGCTCACGCGTTTCACGACCCCAGCCGAACACGCCCTTGAATCGGCTCCAAAGGCCCTGTTGTTTCAGGGTGAGATAGTGTCCGCTGTTGTCGGATTTCAGCTTGAACTGATAGTGCTGCTGGTTGGCTTTGTAGGCGTTACTGGCCCGAGCCGCGGTCAGCAGTTGCGAGAACGCGTGTTTGTCCAGTTTCCCTTCAGCGTTCAATCGCAAGGAGAAGCTGGAGGCAGTTCTTGCGCGTTGAAGTTGTGCCATCTCGATGTCGTGCGCTTCTTTCGGCGGAAGACCACTCGTAATCCTGATTTCCATAGTCGATAGACCTCAGATTGGATAGTCGTCGATGGGCAATGCAGCAAGCAGGTCAGGCTTTGATGCCTGCCATACTGCTCGCAGTGGGTGGCGGCGCGGCCGCCTCGTTGCCAAGGATCAGCGCGTCGAACGACTGAATCAAAACATCGAGCCCCGCAGCCAAGTCTCCCAGCGCGAGGCCGTTTGCGGGCCAGGTTTCGCTTAACTGCAGATCGCCCGTTGCAACATTGAGATCGAATCGGCGCCTGGCTGGCATCAGGCTGTTCAATGACAAGGCCAGAGCGAGATGCCGGGGCGTGAGGCTGCGCTGATCGGTACAAACCGTGCCAATGTACTGGGCCGTAGCCTCGTTGTAGGCAAGATGCAGCGTGAGTCGGTCGCCGATCTGCAACGCAATCTGGAACCCGCCGGTCAGTGCTTCGGCGCTCAGCTCGGTGGCGTCATTGGGGTCGAGGCTCTGTTCTGACAGCAGGTCGCAGGCGAGCAGCGCGAACTCGAGCGGCTGGTGCTCTGCGTCGATATGGAATTCTTCCGTAGACATCCGGTGGATCTCCCTAGAAGCGGTTACTGATTGATTAAACTGACTGCTGCGTTCGGACGATCCAGTCGCCCACAGGCAGCGCTGCACTGATGCGGGCAGCATCGAAACACGGATTAACTGCGAGGGCAAGCACCTCATACATGGATTGCGCCATCTCCGGCGTGTGGCGCGCAAACGCTTCCCAGCATGGATAGAGGTCACGCGTGTATGCACGCTCGCGCTCGGCGACCCGTTCAAATCCAGCGCGAACGATCTTTTTCGTCACCCAGCGGCAAAGCCTGATGCGCGCCGCTTCCGGCAGACCTGGTTGCTCCGCCAGTGATGCGCGCGTGGCGGCGAGTGCAGAGGGTAGTGCCCGTAGCGTCATTCGGGCCTCAGACAGTGTGGGGGGCGCCCACTGTGCGGTGAGGTCATCGCCCTCGATGCAGAGCCCTTGGGTTTTGAGCAGAAATCGCAGGTTCGCTGATCGATCAGGATCCATTAGCGCCTGTCGGGCGATTACCCGGAGGTCAACTGCCACACAGAACGGATAGTGCAGGCGAATCGTGCGTCCAATCTGCGCTGCTTCGATGGGTACGGATGAGGGCGGTGGCGCCACCAGCACGCACACCGCATCGATGTCGGAGCGGTGCTCGACTGCTGTGCCTCGCGGTACGGACCCGCGCAGATACAGGCTATGCAAAGACTCGCCCCAGGCGCTTTTGCAGAGGCGCACCAGCATGTCCACCGCGTCCTTCCATGGAGAGGCCACCAGGTCGCCGCGGCAGGGGTTGATGAGCATCCCCTGCTCGGAGACCGGCGTTACCTGACCGATTCGAAGGATCGGCGTCGACGCGCTGTCAGCCACCATCAGACGCTTCGGATCCAGGCTGCGGCCGTGCCGGACCCAGGCGGTACTGGGCGCGAGGCAGCCGGTTCGCTTCGATGTCCGCCAGCATGGAAGCGATCGCGGCCGGGTCAGCCGCAAGACTTGAAAAGCGCTCCGCAAGCAGGGCGACATGACGCGTCAGGGCGTCGTGCCCCAGGTGAAGGTCGTAGCGCGGAGTTGCGCTATCGTCAGACGCGGCCAGTCGCTTCATCATCAGACTGGCCACATCCAGCAGCGTCACCTGCTTTAATGCAAGCGTCAGGTGCATGGAATGTTCGCTGTCGGCGATCGCTTCATGCACCACGCCAGCAGGGAGGTAGAGCAGGTCGCCTGCATCCAGGTGGATTGTTTGGTTGACCGGCCCCGCACGCGCCCGCAGTTCACGCTCGGGGGGCACTCGGGCGCCGGGATGGGCCTGATTCTGGTAGAGCCGCCACTGCTTCTGCCCCGAGATCTGCAAGGCCAGCACGTCATGAACATCGTAATGGAGCGGCAGCCCCCGCTGGCCTCGGCGCGATACATACAGATTGCTCTGGACGCGCACATTGAGGGACACCTCGAGGTCGTTGGCTGTAGCGCTGATGGCCGGAACCAGTCCGTCCAGGCCGTTCAGCACCAGCGTTGCGCCAGCGTTCATCGCGGCCATCACGCGCTCAGGCTGAGGACGCCAGACGCGGGCCTCGCCATCTGCGCTGTTGCGGGCGAAGCAGTACTGCTCCGGGCTGAGTCTTCGACCATCAGCGACCAGCCGTAGCCGGGTATCGTCCCAGCAGCCATGCATGTTGAGAAGTCGCTCGAGTTCGGCCCAGTGGATCAGTGACTCGAAGCGGCCGCGGTGCTGGTTCGGGGCCGATATGTGGAGCGGCCGCCTGCCGTAGACACTGTCGAGGAACTCAGTCGCATCGGTGTTTCCCAGCAGTGTCTGGAGCGTGGAGTTAACGAGGGGCCTGTGCACAGTGTTGGCAGCCAATTAGCAGAAGATGGGCGTTGCTTGAGCAGGAGGATAGCCTGATTGTGACGCGCCCGAGGAGGCTCGAGCAACGGGTCCCGTATCGCGAACGGTGTGTTCCAGCACGCGCACAGAAGGCGCTCCTCTACACTGGACTTAGCAAACATGTGGGCTGACGGAGATGCACATGACTGACTGGCGAGCAAGGCTGGGTTTTCTGATTCCTCCGGGCACACCCACCGTGGAGCGCGAGATGTTTGCGGCGGTGCCTGAAGGCGTGTCGGTGCACTTCAACCGGATGATCGCCCAAGGAGCGGTAGGAACCTTGCAGAATCTGCAACAACGCGCAGCCAGCCAGCTTGCGAATCTCGATCAGACTGTGGATATGCTTGCGAGCGTCGAGCCCGATGTGATCGTGCTCGCTCACACTGCGACGAGCTACACGCTGGGGCGGCAGGGAGATGCCGAGCTCTGTGAGCGTATGCAGGCAAGAACCGGTATCCCGTTCATCAGCGCTCTGGGTAGTGCCACAGCGGCGTTGGCTTTGTTGGGAGTGCGCAAGGTAGCTATTGGTACGCCATACGATCAGGCGCTGACGCTGCGCAGCAAGGAGGTCTTGGAACAGTATGGCTTCGAAGTGGTAAATGCCCAGTGCCTTCCCGACGTCAAATGTATTTTCGATGAGCCGCCGAGGCGGGTTTATGGGCTTATCCGGGAGGTCAACCGCAGTGAAGCAGATGCTGTGTTTGTGAGCGGCGTGGGACTACCCACGCTTTCGGTGCTTGGCGCAGCCGAGACTGATCTTGGGAAACCAGTGTTGTCGAGTGCTTGCGCCATGCTCTGGCGCGCCCTGGGGACTGCAGGCATTGCAACACCGGTTTCAGGCTGCGGCCGCCTGCTCGCCGACCCCCAGTATCGGCCGCCCTCGGCCTACCGGGCAGCGCGGCCCAGGGCCTGACCAGAGCCTACTCGGGCTTAAGGCCCAGGCTTCGAATTACGCCGCCCCATCGCTGCCGCTCGTTGTCGAGAAACTTCTGAAACTCGCTTGCCGACATGGCAGGGTAACTGTCGACTCCGAGTTTTCGCAGTGCAGCTTGGGTATCCGGCGCCAGAGCGGCAGCGCTGACCTCACGCTCAAGGCGCTGGAGTACGGCGGCGGGGACAGCGGCGGGCGCTACCAAACCGAAAAAATTAGCGAAGTTCATCGCCTCATAGCCCAATTCCCGTAAGGCGGGTACGTCGGGCAGATTGAAGAAGCGCGCGTGGGTGGTGACGGCAAAGACCTTGATTTTTCCCGACGAGACCATCGTTTGGGCGCTTCCTGCTGGCAGCATCTGCAGGTCGGTCTGCCCCCCGAGCAATGACGTCATCGCGGGCGCCTGTCCCTGGAAAGGCACGTGGAGGATATCGATACCTGCCAGACCCTTGAGCGTCTCCATTGCGATCTGCGAAGTACTCCCCAGGCCTGCCGAGGAATAGGTGAATTTTCCTGGCTGAGCCTTGATGCTCGCGATCAGCTCTTGAAAATCTCGCGCTGGAAAATCGGGCCGGGCTACCAGAGCGAACGGGTTAATGGCAAAAGGCGATATTGCTGCGAAATCTTTCTGCGGGTCGTAGGGCAGGCGCGCGCGCAGGTTGGGTGCGATGGCATGCGTCTCAGCACTGGCAAGGAGAAGCGTGTAACCATCGGGCTGGGCCCGGGCCACCGCCTCAGCCCCTATCGTTCCAGCGGCACCCGCGCGGTTCTCCACCACCACAGCAGTACCGAAACGTTCGGTGAGGCGTTGAGCCATGATGCGACCCGCGGAATCGGTGATGCCGCCAGCGGGCCACGGCACGACGATTTTGATAGGGCGATCGGGAAAGTTTTGCGCGAGCACCTCCGCGGCGGGCCAGATACCCATCAGGAGCGAGAGTACGACCGTGCTGATGCCGGACAAAGACCGCGAATGGCGTGTTGATCTGTGGGCGTACATTAAACGCGCAAGACTCAGTAACCGAGCCGGTAGCATAAGCAGCGTCCTCGAGTGGTTCAGGGCACGCACATGCTTACATCTGAGAACGGGGGCTGCAAGCCCCAAGGAGCCTGGGGCAGTGTCGATTTTCGCAGCCGGTCTGTGCCTCGCGAAGGCAGGCTACGTAGGAGAAAGTTGGTAGGTCGTGCCAGATTCGAACTGGCGACCAACGGATTAAAAGT
>CAZORB010000098.1:0-16684 GCA_964581825.1 uncultured Bordetella sp. | reverse complement strand
TGCCTCGCCCCACTCAAGTACCTGGTCGCCGTCGCGCAGTTCCACCTGGCGCCCCTGCCAGGCGTCAAACCGGCGCCAGATGTCGAGAAACGGTTCCAGGCCCGCGCGCTCATGCTCGGACCAGGCGGTGGCCACGGCCTGCGTGACACGCGCGATCAGCGCTTCAAGCGTGAGGGTGAGCTTGCGATCGAAGAGCCCGGCGGCTGGCTGAGCGATCAGGGTGTACGGATCCTCTGGCGCAAAGAGGTTCAGACCCACCCCCACCACGACGCGCAGGATGGGACGTTCGCCCGAGGTACGTCCTGCGCGAGATTCGATCAGGATGCCGCCACACTTGCGACCGTGCCTGAGCAGATCATTGGGCCACTTGAGCGACAGTCCGTCACAGTGTTCGGCCAGGGCATTGGCGAGCGCGCAGCCGACCGCCAGGGAGAGCCCGGAGGCGGGCGGCAGATGACCTGCCCGCTCGAACGCCACCGACAACGCGATGCTGCGGCCAGGTTCGGCGAGCCAGCTCCGCCCCCGTCGTCCACGACCGGCATGCTGACGGCCAGCGACCACCGCCCTGGGCGGTGCAGGCGACTTGGCGAGCGGTGTATCAAGCAGCCAGCGGTTGGTGGAATCGACCTCCGCGAGCAGCTCAAAGCTCGGGCCGGCTTCGCCCAGCAGTGCGCGAATCAGGTCGGTATCGGGTGAGGTCATTGGTGAAGATCGCCTGTTTCACGCGATGATACGAGCTCTACCCTGACGACTATAATGCCCTGATGACAACGAACAGTTTTTACGAGCGGCACATCTTTTTCTGTACCAATCGCCGCGACGATGGGCGCGCCTGCTGTGCGGCAAACGACGCCGAGCGCCTTCAGGCGTACGCCAAGTCACGCGTCAAGGCCCTGTCGCTATCTGGGCCGGGAAAAGTGCGTGTCAACAAGGCCGGCTGTCTCGACCGTTGCGAGCTCGGCCCGGTGGCCGTGGTGTATCCCGATGCGGTCTGGTACACGTTTGTCGACGAGCAGGACATCGACGAAATCGTTGAGTCGCACCTGCGCGATGGCCGCCCGGTGGAGCGCCTGAAGCTCGAATGAACGCGTCGACCCGTACGCTGCAGATCCCGGGCCCGGCCGGGCCCATCGACGTTGCCGTCGATCTACCGTCGGTGCCCATCCAGGGCATCGGCCTGGTGGCACATCCTCACCCGCTATATGGCGGCACACGCGATAACAAGGTCGTCCAGACGCTTGCCCGCGCAATGCTTGCAACAGGGCATGCGGTCTGGCGACCCAACTTTCGAGGCGTCGGCACAACGGCGGGCGAACACGACCATGGCCAGGGTGAAACCGATGACCTGATGGCGGTTCTCGCAGCGGCCCAGGCCGATTCAACCATTCCCGCCGCAGCGCGTGCGAGGCTTGCGCTCGCAGGGTTTTCATTTGGCAGCTTTGTGCTGTCGCGGGTCGTCGCGCGGCTGCCAGCCCCCCAGCGGGCCTCGGTTCCGGTCATCCTGGTCGGCGTGGCTGCGCAGCGATTCGCAGTCGAAGAAGTGCCCGCTACCAGCCTCGTCATTCATGGCGAGGTCGATGACGTCGTACCGCTTGCCGCCGTGCTCAACTGGGCGCGGCCGCAAAACCTTCCAGTGGTTGTGCTGCCCGGCGCCGACCACTTCTTCCACCGTCGGCTCACCCAGCTTAAACGGCTGGTCGTCGCGCACCTGCTTGCCGCACCGCTGCTCGCGTCGGTGCCGGGGCTTGAGCCGGCAGAGTCCGCTTCCGACTGAAAGACGTTTGTGTTGTTCCCCGGAGAAACCACGATGCGCCGCCTGCTCGCCCGTTTGTCTGTTGGCCTGCTCGTCGGTCTGGTTGGCATGGCCTCGGCGCTTGCCCAGGTTGCGCCACCCACCATGACAGCGCGGTCCTGGCTGCTGTTCGATGTCACCAGCGGACACGTGATCGCCTCGCACGAGCCCGATCGCAAGTCAGACCCGGCCTCACTCACCAAGCTGATGACCGCTTACCTGGCGTTCAATGCAATCAAGGAAAAACGGCTGGCACTCGATGCTCGCCCGATGGTTTCGCAGCGGGCCTACAAGGCGATCGGGTCACGAATGTTCGTCGAACCCGCGTCGCCACCCACCGTTGAAGAACTGTTGCGCGGCATGATCATTCAATCGGGCAATGACGCGTCGATGGTGCTCGCCGAAGCGCTTGCGGGTGGCGAAGAGCCCTTTGCGCAGCTCATGAACCGCGAAGCCGAGCGCCTGGGCATGCGCAATACCCAATTCCGAAATTCAACCGGTCTGCCCAATGCCGAGCATTACTCCACGGCACGCGATCTCGCAGTCCTGGCGGCGCGGCTAATTTCTGATCACCCTGATTTTTATAAGTACTACTCTGAGCGTGAATTCACGTTCAACAAGATCCGTCAGCCCAACCGTAACCGCCTGCTGTTCGTTGATCCGAGCGTCGATGGCATGAAAACCGGCTACACCGAAGCGGCTGGCTACTGCCTGATCTCGTCAGCGCGTCGCGAGCAGCCCGGCGCAGGCTTTTCCAGGCGATTGATTGCCGTGGTGATGGGGGCGGCTACCGAATCGGTTCGCATCACCGAGTCGCAACGGCTACTCAACTACGGCTTCCAGAATTTCGACACGGTGCGGGCATATTCGAAAGGACAGGAGCTGGGCAGCTATCCGGTCTGGAAAGGCAAAGACGTTCTGGTGGCGGGCGCGGTTGATCGGGATATCTTCGTCACCGTGCCGCGTGGGCAGACCGAAAAAATCAAGGGTGAAATCGAGCGGGTTGAACCCCTGCTGGCACCGATCACCCAAGGCCAGCGAATCGGTACGCTGCGGGTCAAGTTGGGCGAGCAGGTGCTGGCCGAGCGCCCCGTACTTGCCCAGGCCGCGGTGGATCAGGCGGGCTGGATCGGCCGGCTCTGGGACGGTCTGCGACTTCGATTTACCAAGTAACCCTGATCGAACCCAAAGCAAAAGCGAGGCGCTGTAATGAGTGAGGCGATCGTCTATCTCAACGGAGAGTTCGTGCCGCTGGCCGAGGCCCGCATTCCGGTGCTCGACCGTGGTTTCATCTTTGGCGATGGCGTCTACGAGGTGGTGCCGGTCTACGCGGGGCGGCCGTTTCGCCTCACGCAGCATCTGCAACGCCTCGCGCGCAGTCTGTCGGCGATCGGAATCGACAACCCCTTTGACGAGGCGGGTTGGCGAACGCTGATCCAGGATCTGATTGGCCGTCACAACTGGGCCAATCAGTTCGTCTACATGCAGGTCACTCGGGGTGTGGCACGTCGCGATCACGCGTTCCCCAAGGGCATCACGCCTACGGTATTTGCCATGTCGAGCGAATTCACCGCCCCGCCGGTCGCGCAGCGCGAGCAGGGCGTGAGCGCGATCACCACGACCGATGAACGGTGGCTCCACTGCGACATCAAGTCGGTGTCGCTGCTCGGCAATGTGCTGGCCAAGCAGAGCGCCGTCGAAGCGGGCGCAGCCGAGTGCCTGATGTTCCGAGACGGCATGCTCACCGAAGGCTCCTCGAGCAACATCTGGGTGGTTCGCGGGGGCAGGGTGCTTGGCGCGCCGGTGAACCATCTGGTGCTTGAGGGTATTCGGGTTGGGCTGCTCGCCGAGCTCTGCGAGCGCTGTGGGCTCGACTATGAGCTTCGTCGGATCACGCGCGAGGAAGTACTGGCGGCCGACGAGCTGATGCTTACTTCTGCCACGCGTGAAATTCTTCCGATCACGCGGCTTGATGGCGCACCGGTTGGCACTGGCCGCCCGGGCCCGGTCTTCCAGCGGCTGATTGAGGCCTATCAGGCGGCCACCCGCGAGGCATGAAACCAGCCTTCCGTGCGGCCAGTCTGGCGCAGCTGCAATGAGCGAGTCCGACGTCTGGGCGCGGATCGGGCAGCTGCTCGAGTTTCCGGTTGATTTTCCGATCAAGGTCATGGGGCGGCGCTCAGATGATTTTGCGCAAACGATTGCTGCGCTGGTGAGCGCGCGCGTACCCGGATTCGACCCCTCCACCATTGAGCTGCGCGCCTCATCGCGCGGCGCCTGGTTGAGCATTACGCTGATGGTTCGCGCTCACTCGCGCGAACAGCTTGAGGCGCTGTACCGAGAACTGTCGGCCCACCCGATGGTTCGCATCGTGCTTTAGAGGGCTGCCATC
This sequence comes from uncultured Bordetella sp., assembly GCA_964581825.1. Classification (GTDB taxonomy): domain Bacteria; phylum Pseudomonadota; class Gammaproteobacteria; order Burkholderiales; family Burkholderiaceae_E; genus SYIM01. The sequence continues at coordinate 12,500 of CAZORB010000098.1, read as the reverse complement.
GCCCCCCTGCTGCGACCCTTCGCGCGCGTCGAGTACGCGGCTACGCTTGAGGCGATGCGCGAATTCACCCGCACCCGCGGGCCCGATACGTCCGACGAGATCTGGTTGGTCGAACACCCGCCCGTCTTCACGATGGGACTGGCTGGCCGCACCGAGCATCTGCTTGCGCCGGGACACATCGACGTCGTTCAGACCGAGCGCGGCGGACAGGTCACCTATCACGGACCCGGGCAGGTGATCGCCTATCCGCTCATTGAGCTCCGCCGCCTGGGCATTGGCGTGAAAGAGCTGGTGTATCGCTATGAGCAGGCCATCATCCAGACGCTGTCGGTGTGGGCGATCGATGCTCGCCGGATTGCTGGCGCGCCTGGCGTGTTCGTACCAATGGAAGGCGGCTCGGGCGCATTTGCGGGCTGGGCCAAGATCGCGGCGCTCGGCGTGCGAATCGTCCGCGGATGTAGCCTGCATGGGCTTGCCCTCAATGTGAACATGGATCTTGAACCGTTTGGCCGGATTCACCCCTGTGGCCATCCGGGCCTGCGCACGGTGGATCTCGCCGCGCTCGGCGTCGCCGCTGAAACAGAGCGCGTTGCCGAACAGCTTGGCGAGCGCCTGGTCGCGCATCTGACCCGCGATCAACTCCGCTAGACTGTCGACATCATGAGCACCTCCAACCTGTCCGATTCGACGCCCGAGGTCTATGACCCGAGCGCCAAGCAAAAGGCTGCCGCCAAAACCTCCCGCATCCCGATCAAGGTGGTGCCCGCAGGCGAGGTGCTGCGCAAGCCCGACTGGATTCGCGTTCGCGCGGCAAGCCCCGGCAGCCGGTTCCACGACATCAAGCGCATTCTTCGCGAGCACCGCCTGCACACGGTCTGCGAAGAAGCCAGTTGCCCGAATATCGGCGAGTGCTTTGGTAAGGGCACGGCCACGTTCATGATCATGGGTGACAAATGCACCCGCCGCTGCCCGTTCTGCGATGTGGGTCACGGCCGACCCGACCCGCTCGACGCCGATGAGCCCGCCAATCTGGCGCGCACCATTGCGGCGCTGGGTCTCGACTACGTCGTGATCACCAGCGTTGACCGTGATGATCTTCGCGATGGCGGCGCGGCGCACTTCGTCGAATGTATTCGACGCGTGCGCGAGGCATCCCCCCGCACGCGCATCGAAGTGCTGGTGCCCGATTTCCGCGGCCGACTCGATCGTGCGCTGGAAATTCTCGAGGCGGCCCCGCCCGATGTCATGAACCACAACCTCGAAACCGTTCCCAGGCTCTATCGCGAAGCCCGACCCGGCTCCGATTACCGCCATTCCCTCAAGCTGCTCGCTGAATTTCGTGCGCGCGTGCCGGGCGTGCCGACCAAGTCCGGGTTAATGCTGGGCTTGGGTGAAACCGACGACGAGATTCTCGAAGTGATGCGCGATCTGCGTGAACACCAGGTCGACATGCTCACCATTGGCCAATACCTGGCCCCGTCAAACGCGCATTTGCCGGTGCGCCGCTACGTGCATCCGGATGTGTTCGCAATGTTTGCCGATCAGGCGCAGACGATGGGTTTTGTGCATGCAGCAGTCGGACCGCTGGTGCGGTCGTCGTATCACGCCGACCGTCAGGCGGAGGCGGCCGGGTTGCATAGCGGCTGAGCCTGGCGGCCACTGCCCTCGGCTCATTGAGCGATTTGAACGGAGACCTCTGATGATCGAACTGTATTTCGCGCCTGGCGCCTGCTCGTTTGTGCCACATGTTGCGCTCGAGATGATTCGCGAAGCTACCGGACAGACCTTTGAGCCCAAGCTGATCAAGCTGCATCGCGGTGAGCATCGAACACCCGAGTATCTGGCCATCAATCCTGAGGGCCAGGTGCCCACGCTGGTCATCGACGGCAAGGTCCTCACCCAGATTGTGGCGATGTGCGATTTTCTCGACCGCAGCCATCCGCAGGTGGGGCTGCTTCCCGCCGACAACTGGGCGCGCGCTCAGGCGCTGTCTACGCTTGCCTGGTTCAACAACACGGCGCACCCCACGTTTACGCATGTGTTCATGCCGAACAAATTTGCCGAGGCAGAGGCCTGCCAGGCCGAGGTCAAGCGCATCGGCCGCGATCGCTATCTCGATATTCTCACCCGCATCAACGGCATGCTCGCTGCGAGCGCCGCGCCCTTCTGGCTCGGCGACAAACTATCGGTGCTCGACAGCTATGCGCTCACGCTACTCCGATGGGGCAGCATTGCTGGTATCGATCCTGAGTCGCTGCCCGCTTATCACGCTTATGTGCAGCGGGTGGCGCAAGCCACGCCGGTAGCCGCGGCAATCGAGCGCGAGCGGCTGCAACTCAACATGTTCCGCAAGGGCTGAGCCGGATCAGACAAACACGGTGAGCACGCCGGTGTAGCCATGCAGGCGACCATCGGCGATTTCACCGTGCGCAAAGAATCCAGCGAGCGGTACCTCGCCCAGGTTGTGCCGAATCAACGCAAGTTCGGCGCCGCTTGCACCAAATAGTCGCTGACCCCGCGCCACGCAGCTGACGTAGTGCGCACCGCGAGCGACCTGTCCGCTTGCCTCCAGGTCTTCGCGCAGCTCGGTGCAGATCCGGATCAGGTCGGCTCGAGCGGCTGCAGCATCGCGGCGGCAAAACACGGCGCGGTCGCCGACATTTGGGCCACCCGCAACAGCAATTGCACGGCTGACCGGATCAATGCCTACCAGGTCGCTGATCCGGTGCGCGCCGAAGCCGATTTTCCGCGGCTCACCAGCCGCTGCCAGACCCACCTGCAGGCCGCGCGCCGAGGGCGCCTCGCGGAGCAATTTGAGCAGCTGCTGCGGATTTCGCGAGTGTCGTTCAGGCACGCTGATGCCCAGGTCTTCGAACATCACATCGAGCGCGGGCCGATCGTTCAGCGTCAGAATTGCCTGACCGCGGCAGCTCGATACCGCATGCTCACGCCCAATGGGCGAACAGCCATGGGTGACGCGCGACAACAGCGCCACCTCGGGACCGAAGCACACGCCTGACACCGCTCGCGGACCTGTGCTGCCATCGCTGATACGGGCTGCAGAACCAAACGGCTCCACCACCCCGCCAAACACCAGGCCGGGGGCGGCGGTTTCACTTAATCCACGAATTCGGTCGGTCAAGTCCTCGGCGTAGGGGTCGGCGTGCAGCAATAGGCTGGACCCGGGCGTGACGAGCCGCTCGGCAGCATCGCGCTCTTCCTGCCAGGCAGCACCAAAGGGCTGCACGCTTCCGGCAGGCAATTGCCCCAGCAAAATCGCAACAGCCGGTTCATCGAGATATTCGGCACTGTCGGCACAGATACCCGGCACGCAGGCGCCACTCCACAGAACCTGGGGCATCCGGCGCTCGAGCAGCTCCTGGATATCGGCAAAGTTCGTGACAAATGCTGTACTGGCGTACACCAGACCCAAAAGCGGAGGATGCCGCGCGTCCGGTTCGCGACCCAATTGGGTCAGCGCGAGCTCGGTGGCCATGCGCCAGTCTGGATGGCTTGCGTGGCCGCAGACGAATCCGCCCATGGTTGACTCAGCCATTAGCGAATCATCGGCCGGAGTTGGTGGACCGCCGCCGCGACCCGGACGGAGGCTTCGCAGCGCCAGCCGTTTTCGATCCGGCAGGCCGCCTGCTGGCCGAGGACCGCTTGCGCGAAGCCTTCTTGGCTTTCGCGGGCCCCGTCTGGTCGGTTGGCTCGGGTGCCGCGGGCGTGATGCCGGCAAGTGCGGATTCCGCGACCTGTTGAAACTGCGCCTGTAGCGTTTGCCACCAGGCGCTTGGATCGACAGCGCCTGGCCATGCGCCGGTTTGCGCGTCTTGCGAGGACGGCGGCGGCACAGTGTGGCCGCCTGCGCTGGACGCGGAATCGGCTGCGGGTCTGGCCGAACCGCGGTCGTTCGCGACACCCGCCTCCGCAGCTTCCTGCGCGGCCTCAGCGGCAGCGCGGGCCGCGGCTCCGAAGCTCTGCAGCGATGACAGCGTTGCCCGCTGCAGTTCAAGTGTCTGCACCGAGCCGCGAACCAGGTTCAGGTTGAGCATCAGCCACTGCTCGACGGTTTTCAGATCGGCGATCCGCTTGTCGAGTTCTTCCGGGTCGAGTGTGGGCGTCATGGCCGATGGAATCGGCATGGCTGACCAGTGCCGGCGGGCGACCTCCATCGCATCGAACATCGACTTGAAATCGAACAGGCCGCTAGCCGGATCGGGGCGCGCTGAGTGGGAATCGCTAGCCATCGGGAGCCTCCTCGAGCAGCGGTGCAAGGCGCAGAATACGCCCCAACCATCGATTATCACCCGCGTGGCGCGCGCCGCAAGTCAGTGCTGCTACATTTGATAGCCCCACCCGCAATGCGCGGCGTGCTTCCGACCACCGGTGCAACCTCCATGACCGACGGCAACGACATTGAAACGCTTAGGGATATTCTGGCGCGCGCTCGCACGATCGCAGTGGTGGGCCTGTCGGCGGACTGGTTCAGGCCCAGCTATTTCGCAGCCAAGTACATGCTCGAGCATGGCTATCGCGTTATTCCAGTCAACCCGAAGTATTCGGAAATCCTGGGTGAGCGGTGCTTTCCGTCCCTGGAAGCCGTCGATAAGCCGATTGATATCGTCGACGTATTTCGCCGCGCCCAGGACCTGCCGCCGATCGCGGATGCAGCGGTCAAGGTTGGTGCGCGCGTGCTCTGGCAGCAGTTGGGCGTGGCGAACGACGAAGCCGATCGCATCGCGCGCGAGGCCGGACTTGCCTCGGTGTTTGACCGCTGTGTGAAGATCGAGCATGCGCGGATCTTCGGCGGTCTGAACTGGGTCGGCGTGAACACTGGCGTCATCAGCGCGAGGCGCCCTCGCTTGGCTGTTCGCTGAGCCACCCAGGCGCGGAGTCGACCATGGCAGATCGTAAATTCGGGCTTGAAACCCTCTGCGTGCATGCCGGCCAGATTCCGGATGCCGTCACCGGCGCACGCGCGGTGCCAATTTATCCCAGCACCTCGTTTGTGTTTGATTCGGCCGATCACGCGGCAAGCCTGTTCAACCTTCAAACCTTTGGCAACGTTTATTCGCGGCTCTCCAACCCCACGGTGTCTGTGCTCGAGGAGCGCGTGGCTGCGCTGGAAGGTGGGCGCGCTGCCATCGCCAGCGCAAGCGGCATGGCTGCCGAGGCGATGGCGTTAATGACCATTCTGCAGGCGGGCGATCATGTGGTGGCGGCCGGTGCGCTTTACGGCGGCAGCGTCACGATGCTGTCGGTCAACCTGAAAAAATTCGGTATCGAGACCAGCTTTGCCGAGGTCACCCGGCCTGAGACGTTCGCCGCCGCCATCCGCCCGCAGACGCGCGCCATGTTTGTCGAAAGCCTCGGCAACCCAAGTCTTGTAATCGCCGATCTTGCGGCGCTTGCCGACATCGCGCATGCACATGGGATACCGCTGGTGGTTGACAACACCGTGCCCAGTCCTGCGCTTTGCAATCCGATTCAGTTCGGCGCCGACATCGTCGTGCACAGCGCCACCAAGTATCTGGGTGGCCACGGCACCACGCTTGCCGGAGTAGTGGTTGAGTCGGGTAAGTTTCCCTGGGACAACGGCCGCTTCCCCGGCATGACCGAACCTTCAGCGGGCTACCACGGCGTTCGCTGGTACGAAACCTTTGGCGATTTTGGTTTCACGATGCGTGCCCGGATGGAAACGCTGCGGGTCTACGGCGCAGCGCTCGCCCCTGCAAGCGCCTGGCAGATCCTGCAGGGCATCGAAACGCTGCCAATTCGCATGCAGCGTCACTGTGAGAACGCGCTCGCGGTTGCAAAATTTCTGCGGGACGATCCCAGGGTGAGTTTCGTGATCTACCCCGGGCTCGAGACGCATCCTCAGCATGCCCTTGCCCAGCGGCAGATGCGGGGCGGCTCGGGGCTCCTCGCATTCGGCATTCGAGGCGGTTCGGACGCGGGGGTGCGGTTCATCGAGGCAGCGCGGCTGATGAGCCATCTGGTCAATATCGGCGACACGCGCACGCTGGTGAGCCACCCCGCCAGCACCACACATCGGCAGCTCGATGCCGATCAGCTTGTGGCCGCCGGCGTCACGCCTGAACTGGTTCGGATTTCAGTCGGACTCGAGAGCCTTGACGACATCCTGTGGGATGTCGATCAGGCCTTGTCGGCGGCTGTCCGCTAGCAGAGACCATCAGCCCTGCAGCGAGCGCCACATCTCGATATCGCGCTCAGCGGTCCAGACGCGCGGGTGCTTGATACCGCTTGCCTCGTCATAGGCTCGCGACACATCAAACGGCAGGCAGTGCTCGTAGATGAACACGTTGCCGAACACCGGGTCCATGACCTTGCGGGTATCCTCGAACACCTGTTTCAGGGTTTTGCCCGCGGCAACGCCAGCGCGCGCGGTGGCGTACAGATCGCCCACCCATTTTTTCGTGTAGTCGATCCCTGCGTTGCAGGCGGCCACGCCCTGCAAAACCGGCCCTCGACCGGGTACCAGCTGTTCGGCCCCCAGCGCGCGCAGCCGCTCGAGGGTATCGGGCCATTCTTCAAGCTGGGCATCACCGGTGTAGACGCCCGCGTTGTACTCCACCAGGTCGCCCGAGAAGCAGATTTTCTGCGACGGGATCCAGGCGATCGTATCGCCGCGGGTGTGGCCAGCGCCAATGTGCATCAGCTTGACCTCCAGCCCGCCCAGGTGAAGCGTGAGTTCGCGTTCGAACACCATGGTGGGCCAGGTAAGGCCGGGCACCGACTCCACCGCCTGAAACAGCCGGGGGAAGCGCTCGATTTCGGACTTCATGTCGGCTTCGCCGCGCTCGACGATGAGGTCCCAGGTGCCACGCGAGGCAATAATTTCGGTGGCGCCTTCAGCGAAGTAGGCCGATGCGCCGAGCACCCGAACCGCGTGGTAGTGCGACAGCACGACATGTCGGATGGGCTTGTCGGTAACGCTGCGAATACGCGCAATCAGGTCGCGCGCCATGACCGGCGTAGCGGTGGTGTCGATCACCATGACCGAGTCGTCGCCGATGATCACGCCCGAATTCGGATCGCCCTCGGCCGTGTAGGCATAGGCGTTGTCGGAAAGCTTGGTGAACGAAACCTGCTTGGCCGACAGATCAGCCTTGGATGCGAACGCTTTGTTCATGGGAATCCTCATGGGCAATGGTCGATGGGTTCGCAAGCCCGTGCAGCCCCTCGAGCCACAGGTCGGCTGCAAGATCGGCAAAGCGCTCATGACTGATCGCTCCGTCCGGCTTCAACCACGCGAACGTGAAGTTGATCATACCGAGAAGCGCCATGGTGATGACGCTTCGATCTGCTGAAACGGCGGCGCCTGGCGCGGCTTGCTCGATCAGCTCGGAGAGTGCTGACACCATCGCGCGCTGCTGGGCGCGAATCTGTTCGGCCTCTTCGGGTGCGAGGAAGCGCAGGTCATGCAGCAGCACCGCATGGTAGGCGCGCGAGTGTCGATACTCGGCCATCAGCGCGCGAAGCGTGCTGCGCAGCGCCTCGCGCGGCGCGAGGCCGGTTGTGAGCTGCGTGGGATTGAGGATTGCCAGCAGACGTTTCGTATAGCGATCGAGCGCCTCAAAGAGCAGCGCCTGCTTGCTCGGGTAGTAGTGGTAAAGCGTCGCCTTGGAGACGCCGCAGGCCTGGGCGAGCATCGCCATGGATGCTGCGGCGTAGCCGGTCTGTGCAAATGCCTCGACCGCGCGCATGAGAATGCGGTCGCGCTGCGTGTCGTAGTCGGCGGCGCGAGTGCGAGCCATCAGCGCTCGTCAAAACTCAGACGCACTTCGGGCGTGACCGGATGCGCCTGACAGCTGAGCACGAAACCTGAGTCAAGCTCATGCTGCTCGAGCGAGTACTGCTTGTCCATCTGCACTTTGCCCTCGAGCACACGCGCACGACAGGTGCAGCAGACCCCTGCTTTACAGGCATAGGGCAGCCCAATTCCCGCCGCCATCGCGGAATCAAGGATGCTTGGGCCTTCAAACGGTACGCCGATTGCACGCGCTTTGCCGTCGACCACGATGGTGACCTGCGCGCTCGCCGGCTGGGGCCCCATCGGGCTCGCGACCCCAGCCTGGTTCGGCTGCGGTGGCGGAGGGCGGTTGACCCGTGGTGCGTCCGGGCTTGCGAACCGCTCGATTCGAATCCGCTCGCGAGCGACCCCAGCCTGCGCGAGCGCCTCTTCAGCCGCCTCCATCATCGGGGCAGGGCCGCAGACAAACGCGCATTCAAGCGCAGAGGCATCGATTGCGCGCTCGAAGAAACGGGACAGTCGGGTGCGGTCGAGGAGCCCACTCAACAGATCGATTTCGGTGGTCTCTTCCGACAACACATGGAAGATGGACAGCCGCTCCATCCAGCGGTTCTTGAGCCCCTCGAGTTCTTCGAGAAACATGATCGAGCCAACGGTGCGGTTGCCGTAGATCAGGGTGAAACGGCACGCTGGCTCGGTTTCAAGCGCGGTCTTGATCAGTGCGAGCATCGGTGTAATGCCCGAGCCGCCTGCGATGCCAAGGTAGTGCCGCTTTTCCTGTGGCGCAAAAGCAATCCCGAAGCGCCCATCGGGCGTCATCACGTCGATCTCGCGCCCAACCCGAAGTTGATCATTGGCCCAATTTGAAAAGCGCCCACCCACCACGCGCCGGATACCCACCCGAAGCGTGCCGCTGGTATCGAAATCCGATGGCGAGGAGCAGATCGAGTACGAGCGACGTACCGACTCGCCGTCGATGTCGGCTGCCAGCGTGACAAACTGGCCAGCGCTAAACCGGTAGGCCTCGCGAAGCGGCTGGGGAACCGCAAAGCGCACACTGATCGCGTCAGTGGCCTCCTGGCGAACTTCGGCGATCGTCAAGCGGTGCAGGGTGGGAAGGGCCATCGCAGTCAGTAGGGCTTGAAATAGTCGAAGGGTTCGGCGCAGGCGCGGCAGCGATACAGTGATTTGCAAGCAGTCGAGCCGTACTCGGACAGCAGCTCGGTTTGCGCAGAACCGCAACGGGGACACGCGGGCTCTGCCTGCTCGCGTTGCCGCGGATGCGGCGTAAATCGAATCACGCTGCTGGAAGCCTGCTCGATGCGCGAAGGTCCAAGGCAGGCGGGCGGCGCAATGCCTGCGTGAAGCAGTTTGGTTCTGCCTTCGGCTGTGATCCAGTCGCTGCTCCAGGCTGGTGTTAGCGCAATGCGCACCTCGAACGGGGCGACGCCCGCGGCATCGAGCGCGGCCCGAACGTCGTCGACAATCGCATCGGTTGCAGGGCATCCGGTGTAGGTGGGCACGACCGTTACAACGACGCGATCGCCCTCGATGTCGACGGCGCGCAGGATGCCGAGGTCTTCGAGGGTGAGCGAGGGAATTTCGGGGTCAGAGACCCGCGCAGCCGCCTCGCGTGCGCGCAGCAAGCGATTATCCAACCAGCGGTCGTCCAACAAACGGTCGCCCGACGTATTCACCAGCGCGCTCCCGGGTTCGCGCGCGCCAGCGACTGCATCTCAGCGAGCATGGGGCCGAGGTACTCGCTGTGCTGGCCGAGCTTACCGGTTGACAGGAATCGACTCTCGGCGGGGCGTGTGACGCCAGCCTCTGACAGCACAGCATCAAGGGTCTGATCCCATGCGGGCTTAAGCGTTGCTACGACGATGCCGTGACCGGACTGGGCCAGCTCGAGTTCGACCGGATCGGCGCTCCAGAATTCATGGGTGTACGGGTAGAGCCGTTCGATTGCCGAGGCGACCCGTGCATGTGATTGTTCGGTGCCGTCGCCTAGCCGCACCATCCACTTTCCAAAGTGCCGCAGGTGCGCGCGCGCTTCGTTAACGGATCGCGCTGCGATCGCGGCCAGGCCCGCATCGGCGCAGCCTGCGAGGGCAGGCCAGAGATGAACCTGCAGCGCCGCATGCAGAAACCCTCGAACAATCGTAATTGCGAAGTCGTCATGCGGGCCATTGCCATTGGGAAGCTCCAGCAGCGTGTAGTTGCGGAAGGCAGCCTCATCACGAAGGTACGCAAGCGCGTCTTCATCGCGCCCCTGCGCTTCACGCTCGCCTGCGAGCGCAAGGAGCAGTCTCGCCTGGCCCACGCAGTCGAGCGCGATATTGGTGAGCGCAATGTCTTCCTCGAGAGCTGGGCCATGCCCGCACCACTCGGATAGCCGCTGGCCATGGACCAGGGCGCTGTCGCCTAGCCGCAGCAACTGCTCAATTTCCGCGGCGGTCGCCGTCACCGGTGCGGTCATTGCACATCACCCTGATACCGAACACGCCGCTGGGCGCGATCGGCCTTACATATGACGCACTTCATCGGGCAGCTCATAGAAAGTGGGATGACGATAGATCTTGTCCGCCATCGGACCGAAGTCCATGTCCTGGTCTTCAGGTCGCGACGCGGTGATGGCGTTGGACGGCACGACCCACAGGCTCACGCCCTCCAGGCGTCGCGTATAGACATCACGGGCCATCTCGAGCGCCATCTGCGCATCGGCCGCATGAAGGCTGCCGCAGTGACGATGATCGAGGCCCTGGCGGCTCCGGACAAAGACCTCCCAGAGCGGCCAGTCGAGGGAAGATGAGGCAGGGTCTGACATAAGGGGCTCCTTGCAGCGCGTCTGCGCTCAGGCTGCGGCAGGTTGAGCGCGCTCAGCTTGCTTGCGCGCGTGAGCGGCGGCGGCTTCGCGAACCCAGGCGCCCCGGTCGTGCGCATCGCGCCGCGCCTGAAGCCGCTCTCGGTTGCAGGGGCCATCACCATTGACGACCTGCCAGAACTCGTCCCAGTTGATCGGGCCGTGGTCGTAGTGGCCGCGCTCGGCGTTCCAGCGCAGATCGGGGTCGGGGAGCGTGATCCCGAGCAGCTCAGCCTGCGGCACGGTGGCATCGATGAACTTTTGGCGCAGCTCATCGTTGGAGATGCGCTTGATGCCCCATTTCATTGTCTGGGCCGAATGGATCGACTCAGCGTCGCTCGGTCCGAACATCATCACCACCGGCCACCACCAGCGATTGACCGCGTCCTGCACCATCGCGCGCTGCGCATCGGTGCCGCGTGACATCGTGAGCAGCGCCTCGAAGCCCTGGCGCTGATGAAACGACTCTTCCTTGCAGATTCGGATCATCGCGCGCGCATAGGGCCCGTACGAGCAACGGCAGAGCGGAATCTGGTTCATGATCGCGGCGCCATCGACCAGCCAGCCGATCACGCCCACATCCGCCCAGGTGAGGGTGGGGTAGTTGAAAATGCTCGAGTATTTTGCCCGGCCATCGAGCAGCGCCTGCTGCATCTGTGAGCGGGGCGTGCCCAGCGTTTCGGCGGCCGAGTACAGGTAAAGCCCGTGCCCCCCTTCGTCCTGGATTTTGGCCAGAAGAATGGCCTTACGCTTCAGACTGGGTGCGCGTGTCACCCAATTGCCCTCAGGCAACATGCCGACGATCTCGGAATGGGCGTGCTGTGAGATCTGCCTGACCAGTGTTCTCCGGTAGGCGTCGGGCATCCAGTCCTGGGGTTCAATTTTTCGGTCGGCAGCAATGCGCGCTTCGAATGCGCGCTCTGCATCGGTGGCGGTGTTGGCGGACGATTCCCGCGAGAGGTCCATAGCTTGCGTGTACATCGCGTCTCCAGATTCGGGCCTGGCCCGATTGACGATCTAAGTGCGAGTTTATTCGCCGACCGACCGGTCGGTCAATTTTGGGTGCTGACTATCCAGGCGCCGATTGCTTCGGCACAACAACCCGACGATTTGACAGGCGTCAGGCGATTGGCGACAATTCAAGGTTCCCTGGAGGGGTGCCCGAGTGGCTAAAGGGGGCAGACTGTAAATCTGTTGGCTTACGCCTACGCTGGTTCGAATCCAGCCTCCTCCACCAGGATGACCAGACCGGTCCACGGGGCGGCTGCCTGCGGGAGTAGTTCAATGGCAGAACCTTAGCCTTCCAAGCTAATGACGCGGGTTCGATTCCCGTCTCCCGCTCCAAGCGGCTAGGGTTTGAGTTGAGAATTTGCCCATGTGGCTCAGTGGTAGAGCACTCCCTTGGTAAGGGAGAGGTCACGCGTTCGATCCGCGTCATGGGCACCACCAACCCGCCGGGTGTGTCGGCGGAGAGTCGAGCCGGCAGGCGGGTTGCGGTCTGTCGGATTCTAGGTTGCAACCTCGGGTCGCAACAGCGTTCGCCGATGGCTACGAGCCCGGCGGGCGTCCCGAAGAGAGGCGCGTCGGTTGATCGCTGCCCGTGTCAGGAATCAGGAGCTTGAAAGATGGCAAAAGGCAAGTTTGAGCGTACGAAGCCGCACGTGAACGTTGGGACGATTGGGCACGTGGATCATGGGAAGACGACGCTGACGGCGGCGATCACGACGGTGCTGTCGACGAAGTTTGGCGGCGAGGCGAAGAAGTACGACGAGATTGATGCGGCGCCGGAAGAGAAGGCGCGCGGCATCACGATCAACACGGCGCACGTGGAGTACGAGACGGCGAACCGTCACTATGCGC
>CAZORB010000097.1:0-17140 GCA_964581825.1 uncultured Bordetella sp. | reverse complement strand
CATTCACATCGTTGAGCGTGAGGGAAGCCGCAGCTACGCTCACCGCGCCTTGGAAATCGTTCGCATTATCCAGCGTGACCGTCTGCCCTGCAGCGGTGAAGCTTGATGTGCCGACAACCGCTAGCACCCCACTGTCGCTGATCGCGCCGCCCGCGATCGCAGTCAGGTTGCCGCTCAACGTGACCGTTCCCAGATCCAGCGCATTCACATCGTTCAGCGTGAGCGAAGCCGCCGTAGCGCTCACCGCGCCTTGGAAGTCATTCGCGCTATCCAGCGTGACCGTCTGACCGGCAGCGGTGAAGCTTGATGTGCCGCCAATCGTCAAAGCACCGCTGTTACCGATAGCGCCACCCGCGGTGACCGTGAGCCCACCCGTCACAGTTGATTGACCAAGCACTACGCTGCTAATCGCAATCACCTGCGCAGAGCCGCTCGCCTGAATCGACATTTCAACAGGTGTCGCACCGCTTTCAAGGTTCACATCGCCAGTCGTACTCTGGGCCGACACCCGCGATGCGCTCACCTTCAGCGGATTAACGGTCGAGCCGATGCTTGCAGCGGTTTCAACGTTGAACTGTCCCAGCATTAAATTAGCGGTGAACCCCGGCGCAGCAGACAGTGCGAAGCTGTTCCCTCTTAACGTCAGGCCATCCAAGTCGAGATCTACCCGGTTACGAGCACCACCCACCACTTCAGCCAGACCAAGCGCCCCGCCGCGCACCGAAAGACTACCTTTTTGATTCAACGCCTCGGGTGCCTGTGCAGTCATTTCTGTGACGCCCGTCCATCGCGCCCCTGAGCTCTGACCCGCGAACAATCCCTGTACAAAAGTCACCGTGCCGTTTGACGAATTCAGGGTAAGTGCGCCTGCTTTTCCGGCTGCATTCGGCTCGAAGCTGAGGCCGCCCAAGAACTCCACTTCGGCTGCGCCATCGATCACCAATCGACCACCGTTACGCAGTACCAGCTGATCACTGAACACAACCTTTCCGCTTGCCTGGATGGTGATATCGCCATCGACGTAGACACGCTCGCCGAAAGTGACATTCAAGGCATCGGTCACAGTGAGGCGTTCAACATCCGATAGCGCATCGACGCGCAACTCAAAGCCCGAGGCAACGCCTTCAAGATCGCCGAGGCTTGATCGCGCAATTTGCAAGCGGTCGCCGACCTTGTATCCGCCGCCAACCGATACCACGCTGACACGGGTAACCACACCGCCCTCAACCTTGACGTCGGCGGTGGCTCCCGACCCACTGCCGCCAAGCAGCGGAACGCCCTCGTAATCGCCACTGACGTAGCCATTCCCACCGCTGACAACCGTGGTTCCCTCTGAATAGCCGATGCCGTCGCCTACTCGCCCATTCAGCGAAACGGTGCCACCGAATGCCGACAGCACCAGGTGGTCCGACGAGCCCGTGCTGCCATTCACGCGGCCGGTTACCAGCAGGTCTCCTGCCACACTGCTGCTGCGATCCCCTGCATTGAGCGTCACCGTACCGTCAAACCGCACCGAGTCGTTGATCTCCAATCCTTCATCCATCGACACCACCGCACCGTCAGCGAAGACTGTCGTGTTGCCCGGCCCGAAGATCGTGAGCCGCTTGCCTTTCACCGCACCGACGACTTCCACCTTGCCGCCTGTTCCCTGCGACTGAATCACAAGGGGGACGGGTACGGATAGCGGCGTGGCCCCACCGCCCACTGTCACAGGGTTCGAACCACCTGCTGAACCGATGACCAGCGACGGCAAACCCGACAGTTTGCTTGGATCGAGCGACAGACCACCACTTGTGCCACCAAGCGAAATCGATACCCCAGGCTTGGGGACCACCTGCAGGCCGGTACCCGCGGCCGCAAAGGCGCGCAAATCAACCATTCCGCCCCCTACTGGCGGAGTGATCGCTACAATCTGAACCACCTGTGCGAGCACCTTTCCACTCGCGTCTTTCGAGAGGACATCCTGCACGGTGATCGCCGTGTCCGGCCCACCATTGACACCCGCCTGGCGCAGGCCTGACAGCGTGATGCTCTCGCTGACTTTCAGCTGAATGTGCGCGGTGCTCTTAACCCGAACATCGGACTCGAACACGAGCTTCTTGGCCTCCACGACCAGCCGCGTATTACCCAGGTCAATCGCCTGGTTACCAACGCCTTTGATGACGATCGTGTCGCCCACCAGTCGCAGGGTGCCCAACATATCGTCCCAGACCATCTTCTCGACACCACTCACCAGCTCTCCCCTGGCGAGCGTAACTGTGTTTTTGGTGATGGACGACTGCACCGGCTTGAAGCGCACGGTGAGTGTGTCGTCATCCAGTCGACTCGTTGCTGCGATCGCGCCCGGTATATCCCTGAGGACGAGCGAACGCGGCAGATTGTCTGTGACCTTGGTTGCGCCAAGGTTGACGATGGTTTCGTCTGCCCCCATCGAGGCGCGCACCACCAGCGGCTGATCACTCAGGCCCGTGACCTCGAATTGATCACCCAGATCCCCAAGCCGCAGTTCGTTGAGCAGCGTACGGCCAAGCCTCGCCGAGTTGGCCTTGGCATCGGTGATCTCAAGCGTGCCGGCGTTATAGACCGCGCGAAGCGCCACTGGCCGCTCGACCACCAGTTCCACCGGCCGTACGGCGACATTGACCCCGTCGTCCAGACTGAACACCAGCGGCCCTTCAATACCCGATTTACCGGGTGAGAACTGGAGGTTGCCATTACCGGCCAGGAAGGCGGACAGGTTGGCAGGAGAGCCCGCCAGGCGCACCCCACCGGTGATCGGGGAAACAGAAATGCTCAGCGCCTGCGCATCAGGCTCAGAAATGGCCAGCCCACCCTTCGCAACCGTGATGCTGACCGACAGCATCGACGAGTCGGCATCCCAGACCGCTCCTGGCGGGAACACCAGCGGGGTAAAGGCGTCAGCCGCCACGGAAAGGGTGTCCTGCAAATTCAGATTGGGCGCAGCCGAGAGCGATGGCGGCAGGAACCGCAAGACACGCTGCGGCGAAGCGGTGGCCGCCGCGGACGACGCTCCCGAAAAACTCGCAGCTACCGAGACCCAGGACCCGGTGGGCTCCGCATAGGCTTGAGTGATTGAAGTGTTTGCGTTGAGTCCGAGCGCACCTGCGCTGGTCTGCGCCCATCCTGCGCCGCGATTGCGGCTTACGAAAACGCCGTCACTCCCCAAACCGCTGGTCAACACCAGGGTATTACCGTCGTCGCTGACCGTGACCCGGACCTGGGTTCCCGAGAGCCCTCCCGGTGCACGGACGCGTTCCCATTTCCAGTCGGCCGCAGTGGTGTCGGCCATCACAACCGTACCGTCCGACGAGGCCGCCACCAGGAAGCGCCCCGAGGGGTCGAGATCAGCGCTGGACCAGTTGGCGTTATTGCCGGCGTTACGCGTGATGTCGGTCCAGGTCACGGCGCCGTCCGACCCGACCTGCCCGAGAAGCAACGCGCCAGTTGCAGAGCCGAATTCGGCGCGACCGGTCGCCGCGAAGAGCCTTGCACCACTCTGGGACACCGTCAGATCAGCCCAGTTCCTGTTGGTGGCGCTCGCCTGCTGTACCCGCCAGCCAGAATCACTGTGTTTGAGTTCAAGCAGCGCACCCGGCACATTGGTGGTCACGGTGGTCCAGGCGCCGCCAGAGGTCTGCTGACGCTGCGTGCTCTGCGTGGGCGCCTGGCCTGCAAAAGCGCGCCCATCGTCCATCGCCAGCACGTCGCGGTAGCTGCCCGCTGGCAGACTGACTGACGACCAGGTGGTTCCGCCGTCACCGGTAAGGATGACGCTACCGGAGGCCGTCAGCGCCGCCATGGTCTGGCCGTTGGGCGATACGCTGACCCGCTCGATGGATAGGCCGTTTGCGACAGCAACCGCGCGCCATGATCGGCCGCCATCAAACGAGAGGTGCAACCCCGAGCTCGCGGAAGTCTGTGCCCTCCCGGCGGCAGCCATCACCTGCCCCTGCACTGACAGATCGGTCCATGAGGCCGGCGACTCGGCAACCGGAACCGCTACGGCCGGCGAGACGATCGCCTTCGCCTCGCTCGTGAATCCAGCCTGGGTGAGGCGCACAGTCAGGGTCCGACTGTCCTCAGCGCTGGTATAGGTGTAGGCAAGATTGCCCGCAGTGGTGAAGTACTGATTGAGCTTGCTCACCGCTCCGGTGAAGGTCCACTCGCTGCCCGCCCCGCGAACTTCGACACCGGGAACCGAACCCGCTGCGATAATGTCGCCATCCTTCGCCGACACCGTCACCACCACATTTCCCGGAAGCGCGCTGCTGAACGGCACGCCCGTAAAGCGCAGGTCGGACTTCGTGCCGCGCGTGGCCATGAACTGAACCGGTACCGATACGCCAAGCCCTGGCCGATCCACCGGATCAACCAGCGCCCGGATCTGCGCGGGCAGGATGCCTGAGAAATCAATATCAGAGCCATCCATACCCGTCTCGGACAGCTTGTTCGCCCCCAACTCACCGAGAAACACATAGCGATCCACACCGGCACCGCCAGCCAGTCGATTCACGCCGTCGATGGCATACAGCGTGTCGTTGCCGCCGCCACCTGAGAGCTGGTTGTTGCCAAGCCCGGCATAGAGAATATCGTTGCCCATCCCGCCGAAGAGCTTGTCGTCTCCGGACCCAGTCAGGAACATGACTGACGCAGTGCTGGTTTCCAGTGCGCGGAACGTGTCGTTACCGGCCGCCGAGATCGCTCGACCGCCGCCCGCGCCCAGCAGTACGGTGTCGTTGCCTTCGCCTGCGCGAACATCCAGCGAGACGGTGTTCAGCAGGCGTGACGCATCCAGCGTGTTGTTGCCCTTGCCGAGATCTGCGATCACCCGGGTGACGCCGGAGAATTGCTGGTAGAAACCGCCGAATTCGACACCGACCACACCGGGGGACGGACCACTGAGAATGATGCTCTCGGAGTTGTCCTCGGTCACAAAGTAGATCCGCTCCGCAGCACGCGGCCCCACATTGAGCGTCAGCACGTCACCGCTTACCGAACCCAGAACCGGGGTGATGGTGGGACCGACCAGGTTCAGGTCAAGTAGCTTCCAATCGGCCAGCGTGTACTTGAACGTGGTGTCCGGCGTGATCTGTCCGGTGACCCGACCGGTGAACAGGTCGCGCGCCTTCAGTCCGAACAGCGTTGCGTAAATGTAGGCCGAGGCGGAGGCCTGCACATTGAGATCGAAGAGGTTGAAAACACCGCCGGGAGACCCTGGGTAACGCATCAGTGCCGCCATTTCCGAGACACGCACTCTGCCGTCGCCTGAATACACCACCGAGCTCACCTGCCCGTTATTGTCTCGAGTGATCTTTCCTGTCTTCAAGTCGTTTAGATCGAGTGTGGCCGAGGCGCGTACATTGCCCGCCACGCCGGCCTCTGCAATCAACACATTCAAGGCGCCGTACAGTTCGACGTTGACGTTGAGACCGAACTCGGGCTTCTCAACCCCACCGGTGCCCGCAACCACCTTGTCGTCCCGGATCGTGGGCATGGTCCAGTCATTGACATAGAAGCCGTCGAGAATGGTCAGTACATCGCTGCCACTGACGCTGCCAAGTGCCTCCAGAATGCCCCCGCCTTTAGCCAGATCAAATTTGCCGCTATTGATGACCTGGGTGATGCCGTACGTGTCGAAGCCAAACGCCAGATCGACGAACGCCGACGCACTACCCCGAACGCCCACGTTGACGCCTGCGTTGAGCACGGGCAGACCAAAATTGAATAGAACCGTGTCAAACGACTGCAGATCGAAGCGCAGGTACGGAAGCTCGTAGGTGAAGAGCGTGGCATTGCCACCGCTGAAGAGCTTGGACCAATTGCCAATGTCAAGGATGTAGGGCAAGACCTGGAAGCCACTGCGCGCCGTGGCCGGGCCAGCGCCGCCCGAGGACTGGCTACTGAGCACCTGCAGACGGTTCATGAAGGTGCTCGACGGATCCCCGGAACCCCCCGAGGAGAACTCGGCCTGCTTGAAGGTCGGGTTGGCTTTGCCAATCCCGTAGATGCTTCCAAGTGGCAGGCTGCCGCCAGATGACAGCGATGCCACCCTGTCCACGAGGCCCAGTGCAAACCGGACCGCTTCGAGGAACGACCAGTCGATATCGCGGCCACCCGCCAACTTGTTGATCACATCAATCAGCCCACGCAGGGTGGGGTCTGGTCCCCAACCCATCTTAAGGCGCACCTCGTTTAACAGACTGGCCAGATCACCACCACTGATCGGCGTTACCAGCGCATCCACCACGCCCCTGAATGGTTCAACCGCCTTCGTCACCGCGCTCGCGATGGGGGCAAGGAAGTCCGTCACCGTGGACCCGAGGTCCAGGCGCAGGTTGCGAATCGAAACATCCGGCGCACTTGTCTTAGGATCGTTGGAGCGCCAGTCCCAGCCGATGACCAGATCTCCCATCAGCTTGGGCAACCCGAATATGCTCAGACCCAGGCCCAAGTTCAGGTCGGCATCCACCTTGATGCTGGCATCAACGGCACCTGGCGTGAACACCTGATCCAGGGTCAGCCGTCCCTGCGCATCCCCTTCAAGGTTGATTTGAATCGCGCCCCTCAGGCCGCTGCCCTGATGGCCTGGCAGACTCAGATCGTTATCGTTATCCAGAACCGAGGCGTCGAAGAACAGGAAGCGTCCTGATCCTCCAAACGCGGTCGATCGGTCATCGAGCGGATTACCGTCAAGTACCGCTGAAAAATCCAACCGCAGTTCAGGCAAGTCTTTCTCGGCACCCCGGTTGGTGCCCAGGAAGAAGCCCTTGGATGCGGACAAACCAAAGCCAAAATCGAAGTGCCAGTCGGCCTCGAGCGCGAGCCCCCCCTTCGCATCCAGCGTCAGCCCCGGCAGATTCAGCGACGCGGGAAGATCGAGCCCCGTGCTGAGGATGCTTCCGCCGAGATTCATATCAAAGCGAATCGAATCGGCCTTGGTCGGCAACGGCACGCCCGGGCTCCACTTGGCGATCAGTTCTCCCGATGCAAGATAGAAATTCACGGCAATATCGTCGAGAGAGAGCCCCGCCACGCCATCCTGATCCTGCAGGATGCCGAGCTGACTGAAGAGCTTGAACAGTTCCTCGCGAACCAGCTCGATCGGCTTGCCCTCTCCCGACAGTTTTGCGCGCAGATCCTTCAGCAGCCCGCCACGCATCTCGGCCAGCAGGCGACCGGAATTAGCGAGTCCTGAACCGATCAGCGGCAGACTGGTTGCGACGCTGCTTTGATAGAGGTCCTGCAGCGCGCCCAAGCCACTGTCGATGCCATCGAGTACGTTGGAGGGGTCATAGAGCAACTTGAGGAGCGAATTGCTGTCGGCCTGAACAAGGTCCAGGTCGGGCAGCTTCACCGTTACTGCCTTGGGCGCATTTGCCCCACGCGAGACGCCGGCAATTTCTTCGAGCAGCGCGCGCAGGCCCTGATCACCCAGCGCGGGATTGGTCGCCACCGCAAGCTGCCCGAGTTGCAGATCCCGACCCAGCACCCTCGCCGTAAGCGGAAGCTTGAGATCGAACGCACCGGACTGCGAAACAACCGGGGCACCATCTTTCAAGCGAATTTCGAGGGTAGCAGGTGCCGACGTTCCAGCTTGACCGTCGCGATCGAGCACCAGATAGCCCGCCTTCACACCCATATCGAACGGACCGAGCTTGACGCCCAGGTTGATATCGGTGGCGGCCACACGAGCACTGAGCGCAAGACGCGTACCCGTCTGCGTTACCGGATCAAAGTCCTGCAGGCTGACCGACGGCAAATCGCCAAGCTTCTTGGGTAGCGTAAGCCCCAGCCGAAACTGCAGGTCTACGCCCGCGGAAAACGCGACGGCTGCCCGGCCCGAGGCATCCACCACACTGGCGAAATCCGACGGCAGGTCCAGGCCCGCAAGTTTCGCAACTTCGGCGAGCTCAAGGTTGAGCGCAAACTGATCACCGAATTGCGCGCCCAGTTTCAGATCGAGGAAAAGTTTGCCTGTAACGGTATCGAGGCTGAGATCAAACTGCTCGGGTTGTAACCCCAGCCCTTTTTCAATCGCTGCCTCAGCCTTATCAAGGCTTGCAGCGGGATCCTTCAGCACCTCATCCAGGACACCCAGCCACGAATCGCCGACGGCAATCAGCTCCGCCAGCGACTTGTTGAGAACTGGAATCTGCGCCGTGTAAAACGGCATATCGGCCACCAGTCCATCGAGCGTCGCAAGCCCGAACCGTACGCCCTCCACCAGGTCTTCAAAGCTCAGATTCGATGCGTCGAACAGATTGTCGACATCCGGAAGCACGACGACGATCGCGCCATCGGGCAGCTCACCTTCCTTGATGGCCGCAGCGAGATCGAACGGCGCTGTGCGCATCTCCACCTGCTGCATATTGAGCAGTTCTGGCACATAGAGTCCCAACTCACCGTCCAGCGTCATGCTGGCACGGCCAGCCTGCACTTTCAGACCCTTCAGGCTTGCGGAGGCGCTTCCCGTCACATCGAACCGTACGCTGTTGAGCGCATCCGCGCTCAACAGTTCGCCCACACTAAAGCGCGCACCATCCGTATCGTTATTGGGCGTACGGTCCAGCGAAAGCGTAACGCTCGCATCCAGGTTGATGCCTGAGCCCGACCCCATACCGCCCGCCTCCATCGACAGGAAGCCCAGTTGCGCAGCCACGTTCAAATCATTCACCGCGAGTCGCAAACCGGCACTCGCCTTCAGCCGATCAATGGCGAGTTCAATCTCCTCGCCACCCAGGCCCAGCACGAGGTCAAAGCCAGCATCCACGTCCACCTTCAGCAGCCCCGTGGCTGTAGTGGTGAGACTGATGGGGCTATCCTCGCCGAGCGCGAACCGGATGGGCGTTTGCAGATCCGGGAGTGCTCCGCCGAACCGGACCGGTAGCACCAGCTCACCGGTTTCCGCGTTGAAGGTGACTTTCTCGTCGCCAAGCAGCCCCGAGTCATTAAGCGCTTTGGCGAATTCGGTGAGCGTCTGGATCGGTTGGATCTTCTGATGCACGCTGTAGCTGACGTCGTCGAGGTCCTCAACGAAGTTCTGCACCAGATTAACGCGGCTGCCGCCATCAGCAACGTTCATGATCTGAGTGGTCACGGTTCGCGATGCGCCCTCGGCGTTCACGCCCCGGACGGTGATCCAGTAGCCCTTCATCGAGGCCGCAAACTGCCCGGCTGCACCCGCGAGCGATGACGTGCCGCGCTTGACGTCCAACGCAGCGCCCAGGCCTTCTGCGCCCGCGGCCTGCGCGGTCTCCCCGGCTGCGGGCTGCCACGGCACGATCTCACGGTTGAGGTTGATGCGGTCAACCACGCGGGTTTTGAATACTGAAGCGAGATCGAGAACATCCTCAACCGATTGCTCGATGAAAGGCAGGCTGGACAGCCCAAGCTCGCTCACATCAATCGACTGCAGGTAAGTCAGCACCTTGGGCAGAGCGCTCACCAGATCGACGATATTGAACTTGCTGCCCAGGTTCGACAGGAAATCGAGGTTGGATGCCTCTACGTCGAACGTGCCAGCGAAGGGGCTCGCCGAAATCGTGATGAGCGGCGCTTTCGCCGCATCGTCGGTGAGATCAATGCCGGCAAGGCTGGCGTACACCGGCAGCTGAAGCTCGAAGCGATTGTCCTTGGCAGGCACATCCAGCGTGAATTCGCCATTGATGAATTTGATCTCCGCCGCCAGCTCGGCGGACAGGCTCGCGCGCTTCCAGGCCTGGGCAGGTGCGCCATCGACCGTTATCGGATCATCCGGGCGCCCCAGGCTCAAACCGATGGGCCCCAGATTGGCGTTCAGAATGACATCTGTCGCCGAAAGACTGCCGTGGACTTCAAGCGAGCGCAGCTCGAAGTCAAGGTCGAGACCGTTTTTCCAGTCAATCACGAAATCAAAGTCGAGGCTGGCACCAAAGTCAGCGGCGACCACCATCTGCCCGTTCAACGCGAGGCCCACTTCATCCAGCGCACCCTCAAGGTCAAGCGCAAGCTCGGGCACCTTGATATTGATCTCGCCGGTAAAGCCGAAGGTCAGCCCCTCTTCCGTCAGATCAAAACGAATCTCAGGTAGCGCGTTGTCGCCCATCCTCCAGTTCTGCCTGAGGTACTGCTCAAGTCCGCGAAGCGTTGGAACCCCTTTGACGCCGTACGCCTCCTTGGGTTGACCCAGGTAGTCCATCGTCAGCTGACCCATGCTGAGCCCGTCGGACAGGTGCATCAGGTCGTCGAGCGAGCGCCCGATGAGGGGCAGCGGCTCGGCAGCGCGCAGTTCTTCGCTTGCGCGGTTCATGCTCTTGGCCAGATCGCGGATGCCATCGCCGAGCACACCATCGATCGATGCGTCGAGCGCACCAATGCTGAACTGGGTCGAATCGGCGCCAGAGGGGAAATTGAGCGAGACGGTCTTGTTGCCCACCGTGATCGTCTCGTTCAGCGCCTGCCCGGTGCGGTTGAGTGCCACGCTGACATCGCCAAACAGCAGCAGTCCGGTGACCCCCGGCACGGGAAGGCTCAGCGATGCATCGAGATCTAAGGCGAAGCCCTTGTCACTGCTGACCAGCGCAATGTCGCCATCGATCACCCGGATCTGCTGGCCCATGATGTCGAGGGCGGCTGTCAGTCCTGTCGCGCCAATCTTGAGTGGCTGATCGCCCAGCTGTTCGACCCGTACGTTGGCCTGACCCGTCACCAAGGCAGGATCTTTGGCAGGTGCGTTTGGATCGCGAATCTCAAGGGTGGCGGTGCCCTCCACGATCACCGTGGTCGTGCGCGCATTGAGCGCGAACGACTGGCCATTCACGCTCAATGGCGTCTTTCCGTCCTGCTGACCGTTGCCGTCAATGTCGCCCTTCGTGAAGTCCACCACCCGGCCCGTGGAGGCTCCTGAGATGGGACCGAGATTGAGCGTCACGCTGAGGTTGGAACCCTCGAGCGTTAAGCCTTCGATTCCGCTGAGCGCCAGCGACTCGGCGGTAGCCTGAAGCCCGAGGAAGCTGTCCTCACTGGCTTCATCGTCGAGAAGCACCAGGCCAACTTCAGCCCCTTTCAGCGACACGCCGACAAACTCATTCGAGCCGGCACCCACGCCAAATTCGATGTCCAGATTTTGGGCAGTCAGCAGCGTGGTTTGAACGAGTCGAGTGGTCCCGTTGTCAAGGCTGACGGTGCGGGACCCCAGCCCTGATACGCCGAAGCTGCCCTTCAGACTGACCACTTCGCCCACTGTCATCTCAGCATCGAGGGCCACGCGCAGGAACTCGCCGCTCCGATCACTGTAGTCGAGCCGTTTGACGGTGGCACCCTCCAGACTGGTGGGAACGACGATCGCGCGATCGACGCTTCCACTCTTGGCGAGATTCAGGACCTGGCTGTTTTCCACCGCGCCCTGATAGCCGATGGCCTGATTCATCTCGACATTGAGTGATTTGCCATCAACCCGAATCAGGTCTTCAGGAAGACCCAGGGCCGCGGCGTCCAGCGTGACGGATTCCACCGACGCCTTCGCTGCGAGCCAGCTCCGCGTATCGTCGGCTGCCGGATTAACGGGTCGTAACAGCGCGAGCGCCAGAGATGCATTGCTCACATCCAGGCCGCGCATCGACGCGGACACCCCGTTCGCACCGATCAGAAAGCCCGTGGTGGCCTGTGTGCGCCCACCGATCTGGACATCCAACTCCTGCCGAGACAACACCACCTCGCCGTCCAACTCAAGGGTGTCGGCCAGGCCCAGATCGATCGACCCCGCCACCTCGAACACATTCCCGGACAGATCAAGCCTGACCGCATCGGCAGCGCTCGACGCCGGCAAATTGATCAGTGTCTTGCTCCAGTCCGCCGTAACGGTGTTTGCGGTGCCCTGAGCGTTGATTCCAAGGCCCATATTCATTCGAACGCTCAGATCGGTTCCACTCAGGGTAAGCCCGATCGCTTCGGTTCCGAGCAGCGTGAGTCGGCTGGCCTCGGCCTCTACACCCATCCAGCTCCGCTGGTCGGTTTGATCCACGGCGGTAGCAAGCGCAAGGCCGAAGTTCAGATTCTCAAGCGCCAGACCGATCGCCGATTCATCCCGACCGGTTGCCACGCGGGCATCGACCTCTGATCCGCTTATCGCAAGCACGTGTGCCATCACGGTTCTTGCGGCGCCGCCTTGCGCCACAGGCGTCACCGAGGTCGTTGCGGTTGCCACTCCAGAAGCGCTGGGCCCGAGCACTTTAAGCAGCCCCAGGTCGCGCCCCGCCAGTTGGCCTGAGAAGCTCACATCAAATTGGCTGCGAGCGGGCTGCGTGACGAAGTAATACGCCTGGGAAGGCATGGTCACACCCAGCTCAAACGCACCCGCTGGCCCCGGGGTGGACGCTTCGAATTTCGCAAACGCGCCTTCGACGTCGATCGTGACGCGGGCGCCCGCCGCTCCCGCCAGGGAAGCCTGAAGCTTGCGGGCCACGTTATTCGCCACCTGGTAGGTCGATGCCTGCTCGCCCCGGCCATCGCCCTGCGCGGTGAAGTCTTCGGCAACCAGCGTGTAGCGTACCGGCTCTTCGGCAACACCCGACAGCGTGATGAGGTCACCGACCGCAAACGGACCATCGAGCAGCAGCAACTCGCGCTGCGGGAGGCTGCCGTCGGCAAGCGCGCGCTGCGACAGGTTCAGGGTCGATGCCGAGCCAGAGCTGAGCCCCTGCGAAATGGAAAGGGTGAAACTGCCCGCTGTACCGGATTGCAGGGCGGTCAGGGTGATGATGTCGGCGTCGCCCTCGGCAAACACCCGCCGGTCCTGCGCCCCATTAATCAGGTCACGCAGCTTTGCCGCGACATTGACGCGGACCTGCCGTTGCAGGTCGGCGCCCGTTAGCGACCTGGTCTGCCTTGACAGATCGTCGGAGGTCACCCTGTAAGTCAGATCTTTTGCAGCCAGACCACCGAGCGTGATGCGATCGCCCACGGCCCATTGTCCCGCCAGCTGCAAGGCCTCGGTCTGCAGGGTTCCATCGGCCAGCGCCTCAACCGTTACCCTGCCATCGCTACCGAGCGCTGCATTGAGCCGATCCTGGATCGTCTGAGCATCAGCATCTCTGGCGAGATCAGAGGTGGTGTAGGTCTTACTGTCGATCACCAGCTGCAGCCGATAGCCGCTTGCCTGGCTGGCCGCCGTGGCTGGCACGAGCCGTGAGCTTGCCACCACGGACAGACGCTGAACTTCATCGGACGATTCGTTGAGCGTCAGCGCACGAGTGCTCTGCGAAAAACTGATCAGGCCGCTGACCGACAGCATGTCGCCGATCTCGGCCGTGACATCCCCTCTTACCTGAAGCAGTTGCCCGAGCTGACCGTCCATGGTGAATTCGAGCGCGCTATCGGCCCCGGTTCGGACAGCGTAATCAGGCCCGTCACCTTCACCCATGGCGAGAAAATCAATCACCAGCTGATCTGCCAGGCTCGCCTGCGCCTGCGGCAGCCCATGAACCTCGTTGATCTCGATTCCGAAGTCGTTGACCCCCAGGGTGAGCGACGGGATACCGACAATATCAACCGCCCCCGCCTGCGCCTGGAGCGATAGCCAGCTTACGCCGTCGAGGCTAAGGCCCGCAGCCGTCTGCTGGCCCGCCTTGGCCTGGAACATGCCGATACCGATATCAACATCGGACATCGAAAAGCCAACGGCCTCGGTGTTGACACGCGTGTCGTTCTCATCGATCACACCATCGCCGTTGGCATCAATGCGATAGGGCCCACTTACCCCGGCAAAGACATTGACGTCGCTCGCACCGATGGTCATGGCCTCAACGGCCACTTCACTTCCGTCGGCGAGCGTCACCGTGCTGCTGACCTTCTGGAAGCTGGCCTCGCCATCAAGGTGAACGTAGTCACCCAGCTTGAGGGTCACTTCCGCATTCACGCTGATCTGCTCGCCGAGCGCGCCATCGAGCGCGAGCAGGCGCGACTGATCCGGACCGGTCACCGCTCTGAAATCGAACGACGCAAAGTCGATGACCCGGTCGGTCGCAGAATCAGCCTGATTGATATCCACGCGAACATCGCGCACGGCAAGCGTGATGCCGTCAAATCCCACCACCTGGGCTGAATCCGCCTCTGCCTCGACAGCCACGCGCGTTGCCGCTTTGGCCGAGGGCACGACCGCGAACTGATAGAGACCTCTATCCGCGGCGGCCGCGCTTACAGTCCGGCCGTCTGCACTGATCGTGAGGGCGCGCCAATCGAGCCCCGTCGAACCTGTCACGACGCGCCAGTTGCGGCCCTTGTCATGAGAGATGCGTAACTGCCCCTTCGACCCTCCTGTGAATTCGATCTCGACCTTACCGTCAGCCGATCGAACCACGTTCGACGCATCGGACAGCGTCATGGCCAAGGACGATTGCGGCGCGGGTGCAGACAGGGTCTGCCAGGTTTCGCCACCATCTGCCGAGCGCACGGTGCTGCCGCCCTCAACCCTTGCTTCAATCAGAAGACCTTCCTCCGTCTCGGATACTGTGACTGAGGTGTAGGCCTGCTCAGCCGGCGCATCAGCTAACTTCTCCCAGCTGAGACCGTCATCGTTCGACAGGAAGATCGCGCCGTTTTTAAGGTCGCTGCTACCGGCTGCGACAGCCACGCGTACGCTGCCTGCTGCGGCCATGTGTCGCCAGGCAAGCCCTTGCGGCTCGACCACGCGAACCGCCTCGCGCTCAACCGCCATGACCACCGCGAAGTCCACGCCCGACAGCTCGAACCCCATCGGCTGGTCACTGCCCCGACCCACGCCGGCGAAGGCGTTGAGGTTGCTGCCCCCCACGGTGAGCACTTCATGACTGACAACGCTGCCATCTTCCAGCGTCAGGTCGCGAGTCGAGGTCTCGAAGCCCAGGTTTCCGCTCACGTGGAAGAAATCGCCCACTGAGATTTCCACGTCACCGACAACACGGACCAGGGGTCCACGATCACCTGCGATGTCCAGGGTGCGTGACGATCCTGTGCCGGTGATCACTTCAACCGGATGCTCGGCAAAATCGACCACCCAGTCTGAAGGGTCCTGCCCTCGTTCAAGCCCGTAGACTTGGTTGATCTCAACCAACACATTATTCGCTTTGACCGTCAGGGCGTCAGCGCCAACGAAGCCGACCTCAGAGGCCGATACCTCAAGCCCCATCCAACTCAGCGCGCCTCGGGAATCGGTTTCCTCGGCACTGTGGAGCACGAGCGCAAAGCCCGCATCGGTTAAGACAAAGCCC
The DNA here is from genome assembly GCA_964581825.1 of uncultured Bordetella sp. Classification (GTDB taxonomy): domain Bacteria; phylum Pseudomonadota; class Gammaproteobacteria; order Burkholderiales; family Burkholderiaceae_E; genus SYIM01. The sequence goes on along the minus strand of CAZORB010000097.1, from coordinate 1,895 downwards.
TGCGCATTGGGGTTAGGGGTATTGCCATCAACATGATAGGGCCCGCCGGTGCCGACAAAGGCCGTCAGATTGGCGCCGCCCACCATCAGCGTCTCTACCTGCAATTCAGTGCCATTGGCGAGTGTCACCTGCGAAGCTGAGGACTCGAAGCCGAGCGTGCCCCGCGCGTACACAAAGTCACCCAGGTTGACCTCGAAGCCACCCGACGCCCGCAGCAACTCGCCTTTCTGACCGTTCATGCTCAAATCGAGCGAGGTTCTAGTACCGGTTGCGACGGTCAGAGGGCTGGCAGCGAAGTCGATCACCTGGCGATCGGCCTGGCTGGCTGGTAGCCCTGTCACGCGGTTAATCTGCACCTCGATATCGCGGCCGGTTGCCGTGACGTTCGGCACGCCAACCAGCGCCACTTCATCGAGCGAGGCCTGCAGCGCCACCCACTCGCGCTTGTCGGCCGAATCCTTGCCGAAGAAGAGGCCAAGACCAAACTCACCGCCCACCGCAGACAAGCCCATCGCATCGGGATTGATCGCGTCGTTGGTGTTCATCACGCCATTGCCATCGGTGTCGCTGCGATACGGCCCGCCGACCCCGACAAACACCTGCAGATTGGTGCCACCAATGCTGAGCATATCCGTGGGCACCTTGCTGCCGTCGGCCAGCGTCACCGTGGGGCTGGACTTCTCAACCGCCAGCATGCCGTCGACATAGACGAATCCACCCAGATCAACCTGCATGCCGCCCGAAGCGCGCACCATCTCGCCGCGCTGTCCGTCGTGGGACAGGGCGATCGACTTGCCGGTTCCAGTCGTGATCTGAATGCGGCGATCATCGGGCGTGCTCGCCGTGCTGCGATTGGCGAAGTCGATCACGGGCGTCGGTTGGGTGTTCGCCGGAGGCGTCGCGCCTGGGGCGCTCGCGGCCGCCGACCGCTGCCGCACCCGGTTGAACTCCAGCCCCAGATCATGCACCTGCACTTTGAGGTCGTCAGGCAGACCCTGCATCACGTCGACGCCACCGACCGAACCCGAGAGCGCCAGCCACTGCGTACCTTGATGGGCGCCCTTGCCATTGAAGATACCGAGCCCGAACTCGACATCGCGCACGCCCAGGCCGCGCGCATTCGGATTGATCTCGCTGGCTTCGAATGTTCCGTTGTTATTGACGTCGCTGCCGTACGGCCCAAGCCCTACGAAGCCTGACAGCCCGGTGCCTCCCAGGCTGAGCAATTCTGTCTGGGCCTTGGAACCATCGGCGAGCGTGACCTGTTGAGCCCGCCGCTCGAAGCCCACCGATCCGGCAAACTGGAAGAAGTCACCCAGACGCACATCCATCGTGCCGCTCACGCGCAGCAACTGCCCGCTCGTTCCGGGCATATCAAGCGCGAGCCGCCGGTTGGTTCCGGTGATCACTTCGAAGGGAGGGACACCTGCCTTGAAATCAATCACCTGGGAATCGGCGTCCACCGTGGGCGGTACGCCGTCCACCAGATTGAGATCCACCGCCACGTCGCGCGCGGCAATCGTGACGTCGGGTATGCCAACGATCGCGATACTGCCTGCTTTGGCCTTGAGCGCTGTCCAGCTCAGTTCCGGATCAACTTCGCTGCCGCGCACGGGGCTCGCCAGCACCAGCCCCGCGCTGACATTGTTCAACGCAAGACCGATCGATTCTGGATTGGCTTCCGCTTCGGAATACACGCCATCCTTATTCGTGTCCCGCCAGTAAGGCCCGTTGATGCCAGCGAACGCGCGCAGCCCTTCACCACCGAAACTGAGCGTGTTCACGCGAACCTGTGTGCCATCGGCCAGCGTGACCTCACGAATCACTTTTTCAAAACCCAGATGGCCGGCGAGCGAAAATGAATCCCCCACATCAATCTCGAAGTGGCCCGATGC
>CAZORB010000096.1:0-17186 GCA_964581825.1 uncultured Bordetella sp. | reverse complement strand
GCATCAAGGTTGACTTTGACGATTTCAACAAAGTGTTCACCGTTTCATCCGGTTAAACCGGCGACACGTCCTCCATATCGATTAAGGACGGTAGCGATCTGATGGCCTCGCTGTTCCGGTTTCCCGCAGCGGGCAGTGCACCTATTTCTACCGGGGAGTCGGAGCGACCGCTTCGCGGTATTGCATCTCAGCCCGCGGTCCTATCCGGGGCTCCGATCGGCTTGAATGTGTCTGGAAAATTCGCTGTCGATTCCACGAACAACAAGTTCGTGATGACCGTCGACAACGTGTCTGGTGTGGTTGAAATGCCCATCAAGTCCGACTACACAATTGACTCGTTCCGAACCGAGCTTGAGCGTCGTATTAACGCGCTGGCTGACAGCCAGGGGCGGACGGTGAGTGGCGTGAAGGTCAGTGTCGAGCGTAACGCGCTCGGGCAGAGCTTCTTTAGGCTCACCACAGGTACCAGTGGTGACAATGCGTTCCTGAAGGTAAGCGCCAACAGCGTCTGGGGTTTGTCGGGTGACGACAGTGCCCGAGGCACAACGAGCAAGTGGCTGAACCCACCGCAGGCCTCTGAAGTCGGTGAGGACGGAAGCACTCGTCCGCTTTATGTCGATCGTGACGGTAACGAAACAACCAGTTCGGATGGCTTTGATGAAACCGAAGCACTCGACCTTTGGGCTCCGATCTTTTTAGACAAGGGCGAGTTGACCTTTGATACGGCAGGTAACCTCCTGTCACCAATCAGCTCGATCCGTTTCAAACCAGAAACGATCGGTGATACCGGTGCAACGCTCAGCTTCTCGATCAATTACGAGGGGTCAACGCAGTACTCCAACCCGTTCTCGGTGCTGTCGCAAAGCCAGGACGGATCCCCCGAAGGGGACCTGATCGGCCTCGACATCAGCGATAGCGGTCTGGTCAGCGCGAACTATTCCAATGGCACTCAGAAGAACCTGGCAAAGATTGTGCTTTCTAACTTCTCAGCCCCGACGGGACTTCGACAGGTGGGTGAGGCCAGCTACCTCGCCACCTCCCAGTCAGGCCGGGTGCGAGTGGGGGAGCCAGGGACAGCGGGCTTTGGAACGATCCGGGCGGGTGCTCGGGAGCGCGCTAACGTGGATCTCACCCAGGAATTGATTGAGCTGATCTCTTCGCAGCGGAACTTCCAGGCCAATGCGAAGGCGATCGAGACGAACAACACGCTGACCCAGTCGATCATCAACATCAGGAGCTGATGATTGACCGGGGGGAGCCCGGAACATGGATCGCCTGGCCTTTACGTCACTGAAGTCTGTCACCGAGGAACGGGTTCGCCGGGAAATGCTCACCAATGAGCTGGCGAACATCACCTCGGTAGGCTTCAAAAAAAGCTTTGAAAGCACTACCCGCACGATCAAGGTTCAGGGCCCGGGATTCGATAGCCGGCTGATGCCGGTGCTGGAGCAGCGCGACCAGATCAACCTGGAGCCGGGGGTCAGAATGATCACCGGTCGAAAGCTTGACATCGCGATGGATGGTTCGGGCGTGATGGGTGTTCGCGCCAAGAACGGCGAGCTTGCTTTTACGCGTCGCGGCGACCTGCATGTCAACGCCGAAGGTCTGCTCGAGACCGGGGGCGGACAGGCAGTGCTTGGTGAAAACGCCGCACCCATCAATGTACCGGTCGGGTTAGATCTCGAAATTTCTCAAGACGGGACGGTCTGGGCGCGTGACCCTAACGTAGCAGAGCAGGCGGCTGTACAGGTCGGAAGGCTTCTGCTCCGGGACGCAAGCGCAACACCATTAGGCCGACGTGAGGACGGGCTCTTCAAACCGTTCGGCGATCAGGTGCTTCCCAATGGCGATTTTCGGAGTGGTCCGGTGCCCGTGTCTGTCACCGCTGGCGCCGTCGAGGGCAGTAACGTTTCTCCGATTGAGGCGATGGTACGGATGCTTGACCAGACGCGCTCATTCGAAACACAGATCCGGATTATCAAAGAAAGCCGTGGTCTCGATGAATCGGGCTCCAGCATGTTGCGAGCTCGCTGAAGACCTGGGTTGTAACGATTAACTGACTCTCATAGTTTCAAGGAGTTGAGGTATGGATGCCTCGATGTGGATTGCGAAGACAGGCCTAGACGCTCAACAAAAGCGAATGAGCGTCATATCGAACAACCTGGCTAACGTCAGTACGAACGGTTTCAAGCGTGACCGAGCGCTGTTCGAGGATCTGCTCTACCACAATGTCCGACAAGCGGGCGGGCAGACCAGCGCGAACGAGCAGGCGCCCACTGGCATGATGCTTGGTACTGGAACTCGGGTCGTGGGTACAGAAAAGCTCTATGCCCAGGGCAACCTGATGTCCACTCAGAACGCACTTGACCTGGCAGTAAGCGGGGAGGGGTTCTTTCAAGTGCTTCAGCCAGACGGAACCATTGCCTACACGCGTGATGGCAGCTTCAAGCTGTCTGCGACAGGCCAGATCGTGACCGTTAACGGCGCATTGCTGCAGCCGGCCCTGGTTCTTCCGCCCAACGCTGAAAGCTTGACGATTGGGGCGGACGGGACGGTATCGGTTGCGCTGTTTGGTGGTGGCCAGCAGGCGCTTGGCAACATCCAGCTGGCCCGTTTTCTAAACCCCTCTGGTTTGCAGCCGCTGGGTGGAAACCTGGCCAAACCCACGGTGGCAAGTGGTCCTCCGCAGGTGGTTCAGCCTGGTCTCAACGGCGCAGGAAAACTCGTTCAGGGCGCTCTCGAGGCTTCGAACGTCAACGTCGTCGAAGAAATGGTCAACATGATTGAGACCCAGCGCGCGTATGAGGTCAACTCGAAGGCGATTTCCGCAGCGGACGGCATGCTGCGCTTCTTGAATAACAACCTCTGATGAGGGCTAAGATGAGACTGCGTTCTGCTTTTTCCGCGTTGATCTGCTCAGCTGTTGTCCTTATCAGCGGCTGTGCCACGAATGAACCTGTACTCGCTCCGAGCCCAGCCTTTGCGCCAACGATGCCGGTGGCTGATCCCCCTCGTATGGCGACAGGTTCGATTTATGCCGGTGGAATCGATGACTGGTTCGGTCGCAAGCGGCAGTACCGTGTTGGGGATGTTCTGACGGTGATTTTGCAAGAGCGGACCGCTGCGTCCAGGTCAGCGCTTACCAACACGTCGCGCGCAGCGGAGATTTCGGCGAGAGCGCCCACCACGGGTGGTTTGCTCTCAAACCTGAGCTTAGGCGGTGATACCACCATAAAGAGCGAAGGAACCGGGCGAGCCGATCAGACAGCAGAACTTACCGGTGCAATATCAGTCACGATTTCCGAAGTACTTCCGAACGGAAATCTCGTTATTCGGGGCGAGAAACAACTTGCCCTCAGCGAGGGAAGTGAATTCGTTCAGGTGGCTGGAATCGTTCGCCCCGAAGACATTGCACCTGATGGCAGTGTGCAGTCGCGTCGTCTCGCGAATGCGCAGATTGCCTACCGAGGAACCGGCGAATTAGCGAATGCCTCGAAGGGTGGCTGGGGAACGCAGCTTCTCCACCGCCTCTGGCCCTTCTGATTCACGCGCCCCTAAAGGATGTATCGGGTCATGAGATCAAAACTTAAGTCGACCGGGTCACGAAGCTGGCGTCACGCCATCCTGGGCGCTTTGTCCAGCGAGCGAGAAATCGCTGCAGCGCGCATGGCGGTTTGGGTATGCGGCCTTGTTCTCGCGCTCCTGTTCACCGGCCCCGCGCACGCTGACCGCATCAAAGATCTCGTGACGGTCGGGGGGGTACGCGCCAACCAGTTGATTGGATATGGGCTGGTGGTTGGGTTGCAGGGTACCGGCGACGGCCAGGATATCAACTTCACCGGTCAAAGCGTTCGCGCGATGCTGGACCGGCTCGGTGTGAGCGTGGCGTCACCGCTCTCAGACTATGACGCCTCTAGGCTCAATACCGGGGCGATCAATCTCAAAAATGTTGCAGCAGTCATGGTCACCGCAGAGCTGCCGCCGTTTGCCAAGCCGGGTCAGCGTATTGACGTTACCGTCTCAGCAATGGGTAGGGCGGAAAGTTTGCGCGGGGGAAGCCTGCTGCTGACGAGGTTGCGAGGCATTGACGGACAGGTCTACGCGCTGGCCCAGGGTTCGTTATCGATTACGGGAGTGGACGCTGGCGCGGCGGGCTCAAGGGTGTCGGTGGGCGTCACCACTGCCGGTCGCGTTCCAGGGGGCGGCCTTGTCGAGCGCATCGTCGAATCTCCGTTTGAGACATCGGAGAAGATCATCCTCAACGTTCGTGAGGCTGACTTCTCAACGGCGGCAGCGATCGCACAGGCAATCAACGAGCGGTTTGGCGAAGGTGTGGCTAACGCAATCGATGGTGTCGCAGTGGCTGTGGAAGCGCCGTCGGGGCCGAATCAGCGAGTTGCCTTCCTCAGCATGATCGAGAATTTGGACGTGAAAGCGCCTGAGCCAGTTGCGCGGGTGGTCGTTAACTCTCGTACCGGTACTGTAGTGATCAGCCGCAATGTTCGTGTCACCGCCGCCGCCGTGACTCACGGAACACTCACAGTCAAGATCTCTGCGACCAACGAGGTCAGTCAGCCGAATCCGCTTGCGGGGGGGCAGACCACGCCTGTGCAGAATGCCGAAGTACAAGTTAACGAGCCTCGGAATCCGATGGTGCTGCTACAACCTGGGGTCGATCTGCGCTCGATTGTCGACGCGGTCAACCAGATCGGTGCCACCCCGTCGTCATTGATTGCAATTCTCGAAGCGCTGAAAAGCTCTGGCAGCCTTCGTGCGGAACTGGTGGTGATCTGATGAGCCAGGTGTCGTCTCGTGTGCAGTCGCACATTGACTTTCAGGGACTGGGCGAGCTCAAAGGGCAAGCGCAGCGCAATGAGAGTGGCGCGCTGCGCGAGGTGGCACAGCAGTTCGAAGCGATGTTCATCCAGCAAATCATGAAGACGATGCGTGAGGCCGGCTTCAAAGGTGGTGAGCTGATTGAATCGCAGGCGATGGATACCTTCCAGTCGATGCACGACAAGGAAATTTCGCTGCAGATGGCCAAGCGCGGTAGCTTTGGCCTGGCCGATATGTTGGTACGTTCGATGGAACAGCAGGGGCGCGCGGTTCCCGCTGCGGAGGCGTTGGCGGCGCGTGAGGCTCTCAAGACTAAGGCGCAGCCCGCTGGCTTCAGCGTGGATAACGCCGCATCAAAGGGGATGCCGATCCAACGTCCTGCGTTCGCGCGGCCGCTCGCATCGGATGTCGCGCCGCTTCCGCTGCCGCGTAAGCCAAGCGATGGCATGCAGCTCCAGCGTGATCTGAGCCTGCCAGGCGCTAGGCCATCAGTTGTCATGCCAAAGCGGAGCGCTGAATGAGCGATCTACTTTCGCTTGGTAGGGGTGGGGTTCAGGTTTATCAGCGCGCGCTGAACACCACCTCCAACAATATCGCGAACCTGGCGACGGAAGGCTATTCGCGCCAGGAAACTGTCATTGTCGATAACGTGCCCCGACAAGATGGCCGCCATTTTCTGGGTACTGGTTCGATTGTTGAGGCGATCGGACGAAATTTCGACGCTTTCATCGAGCAAAGCCTGCGGTCGAGCATCAGCGACCTCGAAACACAGACGCCTTTGATCGATTACGCAGAGCGGGTTGTCGATATCCTGGGCAGTCAGCGAACCGGGCTCACCGGCGCGTTGGATACTTTCTTTTCGGCTGCGCGCGCGGTATCCAGTGATTCGGCATCTGCCGAACTGCGCGCTTCTTTCCTAAGCGAGGCGGATGGGCTTGCGCAACGCCTCCGAACGCTGGGCGGCCAGCTTGATGTCCTGAATACAGAAACATCCGAGGCGCTTCAGACCCAGATCGATCGAATCAATACGCTGTCTGAGCAGCTGGCGACTGTCAATGCCGAACTGAATCGACGCGGGCTGCTAAGCCGTCAGGCGCCTCGACTGCTTGATCAGCGTGACAGCCTGCTGCGAGAGCTCTCTACGGTTGCGAAAATCCGTGTGACCGAAGCACCCTCTGGCGCGGTGGACGTCAGTATCGGGACAACCAATAACCGCGGGAAAGTCGTTGAAGGAAAAGTTGCCAGACAACTCGACGCAGAAATCGACCCGCAGACACTTGGCGTCAAGCTGATCCTCGATAAGCGCAGCAGGTATGAAGTCGTTTCAGGCGTTGGAAGCGGGGCGCTTGGCGGAGTTCTCGCTTTTCGCGATCAGGTCCTCGATCCTTCGGTGCGCCAACTTGATTTCCTCGCGCAAACCATCGCCACACAGTTCAACGGAATTCACCGACTTGGCATGGATGCACTGGGTAGGCTGGGTGAAGACCTCTTCACCATCGATCCGGTCTTCACCTTACGCACCGAGACCTCCTCTGCGGATCTCGGAATTCGATGGGAGGTGACTAATCCGGCCGACACCAAATTCCACAGCCTGCGTCTTCAATTCGATCCCGATACTGTTCAATGGACAGCGACCGATCTTGAGACGGGACAGTCTGTGACTGGCGTGAAAGATCTGAAGATCAACGGGATGCAAATCCGAATCGATGGAACCCCGATCCAGCAGGAAACGGTCACGCTGGAGGCTTCCAATCGTCCCGCGATGGGGATCCGAAAGATCATCGAAGATCCGCGTATGGTTGCCGCGGCTGCACCTTTCAGGGTGATTGAGGACCCAATGAACCCAAGCGGTGCTGATGCGGCGATCGCGTGGCAGCCGGATCAAAGTGACATTACCCCCCTGTCATCGCTTGGGGCGGTCACCCAGAGTAACCGGTGGCAAACCAATACGCAGCGTGTTGATCTGTCGATTAATCGCTCTCTTGCCGTAGTTGGACGAATAGCGGCGGGCCAGCGGGATGTTCAGCTCGGCATGACGAGCGATATCAGCGGGCCGGTTGAACTTGAAGTGTTCACCCGAGACGGGCGTCACCTGGCAGGCAGTATTCTCAGTGAGGCGGAAAGAGCGACGATCGTCAGCACCGCAAACGGGTTCGCAAAAGGCGCAACTTACTCCCAGCTCTACCGCAACACACACGGCGAAGACAGCTACCTTGATCTGCCGATCCTGCGCGGCGCACGGGCTCTCCCGACCAACGTAGACAAGCTCGATTCAAATGGCCTTGTTGTCGGAGTAACGGTTGAGCCGGCGAAGCTTTTGACCGAGCGTATTCCTGCACAGACGGTACCTGACAGTGGCACCCTGATTCCCGCTGCAGCGGTTGGTCTAAACGGCAACTGGCTGAACGCATTTTCTCCGCCCGGCGGACCCGGTTCTGCGCCGCGTGCGACGGATATCGCGGCGTGGCTGTCGGCCGAAGTGGCCAGGCTGGAGTTGAATGACAAGATCCAGGTTGGCGCAGTCAACGAACTGCGCGCTGATCCGTCCGAGCTTCGACTGGATCTACCGCTGAGCGTGAATGGTGTCGATGTCGTACCCGCCGGTACCCGACCCTCGTCGCCACAGGCGCTGGTTGACATGATCAATCAGGTGACGGTCCACACGAACGTCCGTGCTTATTTGGGTGAGCAGGGCGACATTGTTCTGACCGGTGACAGCGGTTTCGAGGGCGTCGATATTGAGATAGGCCCCAGCAACAATTGGTTGACTGGCAAAGCGGGCAATGCGTTGGGGGTTACCTCGGGCATTTATGCAGGTCGCGTTGAGTTCAAGGCGCTCGACAACATAACCGATATCCGACTCGAGATTGGCCCGGCGGGTGATCCCGCAGCACTGGCCAGGCTTGGTCTGTCAACCCATGTTTACATTGACGGGCAGGTACCCGAAGATCTGGTTGTCGTTGCGAAGGGAACTGCGGCTGGCTTGCTTTCGGTAGCGCACAAAAGTGATGAGTTGGTTCCATTGCGCTCGCTTCGAGAGCGGCAGCTTGCGGTGACGTTCACCACCGACACCAAGTACCAGATTCTTGATGTAGCAACCAACACGCTTCTGGCGGAGCGCGAGTACAACGCGCTGGACGGAATTCGGTACCGCGGCATCCAGATCAATCTGTCCAGAAGGCCGGAAAAGGGCGATACGTTTCGCGTCGACGGGAATCAGGACGGTGTCGGTGACAATTCGAACATCCTCAGGCTCGCGGGTCTCGAGTCCTCACGCGATCTCGTCCAGGGTGGGTTCACCATGGCTGAAAGCTGGAACGGTCACATCAACGAAATTGGCAACCTGAACAACCAGGCGCGCATCGCACAGGAAGCGCTGAAGATCGTTCACGACCAGGCGGTCGAAGCGCGCGACAAGGTTTCAGGTGTCAGTCTCGATGAGGAGGCCGCTGATCTGATCCGGTTTCAGCAGGCCTATCAGGCCTCTGCCCGAATCATTCAAACCGCCAACACGTTGTTTGAAGCCGTTCTGCAGGTGCGCTGATGAAAATATCCACACAGCAATTTTTCGACCGGGCCGTTAGCCAGATGAGCGATCGTCAGATCTCGCTCTCAACAATTCAGGCGCAACTCGCTGAAGGTAAAAAAATAGTCAAGCCCAGCGATGAGCCAGATCGCGCGGGAGCGATCCTGCGTATCAAGAGCATGATTGATCGGCAGGACCGCCACCAGGAGGCCCTCGTTGCGGCCAAAAACCGGCTGCAATCCGAGGAGGCTGTGCTGAAGAACTCAACCAATCTGCTCACTCGCATCAAAGAACTGGCTCTGACCGCTTCGAATGACAGTTATGACGCCTCCAACCGCGAGGTGATCGCCATTGAAATAGATGGAATGGCCGAGCAGTTACTGTCGCTTGCCAATGCTCGCGATACCCAGGACAACTACCTTTTTGCAGGTGCAAAAGTTCGCGAACAGCCGTTCCAGAGGAATGCTGATGGTCGGATCGTGTACGTCGGAGATGAAACCCGATTCCGAATCGCGGTTGGCGATCATCGTGACCTCAACCTAAATCGCAGTGGTACTGACGTTTTCAGCCCACTGGCACGCCAAACGGGTGATCCTGAAGCCCCTGTCATGAGTGCCGTGAGCTTATTTGAATCGCTACAGGACCTTTCGACGGCGATACGTGCAGGCAAACATGACGAAATGAATCGCGGCATTGGCGAACTTGATCAGATGATGAATCGCTTTACCTTCAATATTTCCGAGGTCGGTACAGACCTGCATGTTGCGACCATGCAAACCGAAGTGGTCGAAGAGACGCAGCTGCAACTCAAGAGCGTCCTATCCAACATACAAGATCTCGATTACGCAGAAGCGGTAACACGCATGCAGAAGCAGATGATGTCGCTTGAGGCCGCACAGCGAAGCTTTGCCCAGATATCGCGGCTCACACTTTTCGATTACGTCAATTGAGTGCCTAAAGTTCCTGGGATTACTGTCGACCCTCTCCGAGGGCCACGAAGGCTGCGTAGGAAACCCACTTGAATACCAATCAGATCAGCAGCGCAATCGGCGTCGGTTCGGGCATCGACATCCAGGCGATGGCCAAGAGCCTGACCGATGTTGAGCGTGAGCCACGCGCGAAAGCCCTTGAAGATAAGATCTCCAAGGCGGAAAAGCGCGTTTCTGGCTATGCAGCGATCATGTTTGGTTTGAAGCAGATTCAGGATGCCTTCAAGGGTCTTAACGATCTGTCCGATTTCAGCGGCGCAACCGTTCGTAACAGCAACCCGAATGCTTTTGAAGCGACTGCATTGCCGGGTGCGCAACTTGGGCAGCATACGGTTCAAGTCAATTCCGTAGCGAAGCCGCAGATCACGCGCAGTGACTATTTTTCTTCCGCGACGCAGCCTCTGAATGCTAGCGCAGAATTCAACCTTCAAATCACGGTTGGTGGGCGAATCAACTCTGTCAAGGTCACCGATACCACCCCAGAAGGCGTGGTCGAGGCAATCAATACCAAGTCGGGCGTTACAGGGGTTGAGGCGCGGCTGGTCAATACGGGTGACCCGGCTAACCCTTACACCATCTTGCTCACCGGAACCGACGGGGCGGCCTCTGCGTTCACCGTCGCCCAGCCCGGCACCGAAGCGGCGGTACCTGGTTTGGCGTTTTCAACCACGCTGCAGTCGGCTTCCAATGCGAACGTCGTCATTGACGGGCTCGCGATAAGTCGTGCATCGAACACCATCGACGATGCAATCCCAGGCGTTCGACTGGAGCTTGTCGCGCCCACCGCAAGCGCTGGAACTATCAGCCTTTCGCGGGATACCGCGCCTGTCAAAACAAAAATAGAGGCGCTTACAAAGGCCTACAACGAGTTTCAAGAGTTTCTCGACACAATGGGAGACCCGAAGTCGAGCGATGAAGAGTACGGCGGGATCCTCGCAACCGATACGCTGTTGCGCTATGCCCGTGACCAGGCTCGCTCGCTGGTAACGGCTTCTTCGAACACGCCAGGGCCTGTCGTTTCAGCGCTTCGCGACATCGGGATAACCCTTGACCGCGAGGGGCGCCTCCAGACCGACTCTGTCAAGTTAGACGTATCGCTCAAGGGGCGGTTTGAAGAAATCGCTGGCGTGCTGTCGGGCAATACCGAAAACGCTTCGCTGGCCGATGACTCGGCAAAGCTCGGTATCGCGGGTGAGGCGCTGCGAAAGCTTGAAAAACTCATGGCTACCGATGGCCCGATTCTGTCGCGTAGCAAATCTGCCGAATCACTCGTCACGTCTACGCAAGAAGAGCTCTCCGAGCTGCAGGAAAGGATGGATGGGGTTTACGAGCGGTACCTTAAGCAGCTTTCCGCCATGGATTCAGTCGTTTCACAAATGAACTCTCTTCGTGACTCGCTCAGTGGCCAGTTTGAAGGCCTCATGGCGATGTATACGAAGAAGTAGCGTTGGCGGTCCAGTCAGGACACTAAAACCGTAACCTGCCGTAAGGTTCGGCCCCGCGCGCTAAAGTTCCCAATTCTGTCGCCGATCTTCCTGACGAGGGGAAGAAGCGGGTCGCGTTTTTGCGGTCTGTTTGTTCCTTTGTTGCCGAGAGCGTTTCCGCTTTCGGCCAAATGGGGACAAGGTCATGGACAGTATTCGAACTTCCACTGCCGCGTCGACGTCAGGACTGACAGCGGCGTTGGCAAAACCGACGCCTTCGGCACGTGCGAGTACCGACGGTGGGGTAGACGCTCCCGCAGCGTCCAAGGTTCCACAGGTAGCGTTGCGGGTTCCAGCGAAGCCCGTTGTTGCGCCCGCGGAGCCTGCGTTTGACCCTGGCGAACTCCGGCAGCGCCTGGAGGAGGTCACGCAGATGCTGAACGAGCAGCTGCGCTCTACCAAAACCAATCTTGCGTTTGGCGTCGACCCCATGGTTGACCGAACGATCATTACCGTCACTGACCGAGCTGGCGACGTGGTTCGCGAGATTCCCGGCGAGGTTTTCTTGCGAGTGGCGCGAAATATCGAGCGCTTTATCAGTGAAGGTGCAGAGCTCAAAGGCGCCGAGCTCGACAAAATCCTTTAACTGTATTCAAAAATCATTATTTGCGGCTAAAGCGCCTGCAAATTCGGTCGAATCAAAAGGTGAGGGCGGAATCCCCGCTCGGGCCTAAACCAGAAGTCCTGTCAATTTTGGGGATTGAAACATGTCAGTAATCAACACCAACGTAAAAGCTCAGTATGCGCAGAACGCCCTCTCGGTCAACAACCGTGGCATGGCGAACAGCATGCAACAACTGGCGACCGGTAAGCGGATCAATAGCGCCAAAGATGACGCCGCAGGTTTGGCGATTGCAACGCGCATGACCGCCGACCTTAAAGGCATGACGATGGCGATTAAAAACGCCAACGACGGTATTTCCATGATGCAGACCGCTGAAGGCGCGTTGGGCGAAGTTACCAATATGCTCCAGCGTATGCGGGAACTGTCGGTTCAGTCTTCAACGGGTAGTTTGACGGCGAGCAATCGCGTTGCGCTGCAGAAAGAGATGGATCAGCTGATTAAGGAGATTGACAACGTCTCCAAGACTACGAACTTCAACGGAATCAAGCTTCTGGATGGCTCCGCGAAGGGTGTCGCCATCCAGACGGGTGTTAAGGAAAACGATCAGATCGCGGTGACGATTGACGCGGCGTCGAGCAAGGCACTCGGTCTGCAAGGGTTCAAGGTTGAAGGCCAGGTGACCAGCGGCCGCGTGGGCACCGGTACCGCACTGAACGCAGCATCGACGATGTTGAAAGACGATGTGTTAATTAACGGCAAAAACGCGTTCGCAGCGGACTTCACGGCTCCGACTAATCACCTTGCGTCTGCGGTTGCTTCGGCAGTCAATTCGAACGTTGGGGAGCACCGCGTCACCGCTGCAGCCTTCAATGTAGTGAAGGGCTCTGCGCCAACAGCAACGGTGTTCGCGGCAGGTGACCTCACCATCAACTCCAATTCGATCGGTGCTGCGTCCAGCGTTGAGGAACTGGTGTCCAACATTAATCGGGACGCCGCTGGCGTGGTTGCAGTACTTGGTAACGACGGCACCATTGAGCTTTCGAACACGACGGGTAACGATATCGTCATCAGCGGAACGTCCGCTGCGACCGCTGCCAAGGCGGGATTTGTAGGAAGCCCGGGCGCCGGCGAAACTTACAAGGGGTACATCACTCTGAGTTCAATGGACGGTGGCGACGTCAAGATTCTTGCGAAAAACGCAGCGAACGGGTACGGCAGTACTGCCGCCGGCACGGTGAGCGATGTGAGAGCGCTAGGCTTCAACGAGTCGAGCGACGGTCAGTCGTTCAGCAGTGGTGCGGTGGATGCTAACGCGATCTCCCTGACTACGGACCTTCGGATCAACGGTGTCCTGGTTGGGAAGTCTGACAACAGTTCTGCTCTTTCCAAGGCAGCAGCGATCAACAAGATCTCCGATCAAACAGGGGTGACTGCCGCTGCGAAGACAGAAGTTAAGGTAACCACTGCCGTCGCGAACATCGGCGCCGCAAGTGCCGTGTTAATCAACGGGAAAACTCTCGACTTTTCCGGCCAGACCCAGATTTCGGGTGTTGTGTCTGTGATTAATGCTGGCAACGTCAATGGTGTGACCGCTTCAACTGATGTCGACGGTAACCTTCTGCTCACCTCGCAGGGCGGGGCGGATATCACAGTTGAAGACGCCAGCGGGTTCATCACTGACATCGCGTCGACTTACGAGCCGAACGCCACCGCCATTGGCGCTGTCACGACAGCCACTGCTGGCGCGACCGCCGGCGGTGAGACGATCAAGGGGCGGATCACGTTGAGCTCCGCGATTGGAGCAGAGATTCGGGTGGAGTCGCAATCCGCGACGGCTGCAGATCGTACGGCAGCGCTTGCGCTGATTGGTATGTCGTCGCAGGGCGGCAGCAGTACGATGGTTGGCGGTGAATTGTCGATTCGGACCCAAGAAGCGGCGGGTCGGGCGATCACCGCGATTGATAAGGCTATTGATAACGTAGCGCTTAGCCGCGCCAACCTTGGCGCGTTCCAGAATCGCCTGACGGCCTCGGTTGACAACCTGAGCACGACAAGCACCAACCTGTCTGAATCGCGCAGCCGGATTGCTGACGCCGACTATGCCTCGGTAACCACCGAGCTGGCGCGTCAGCAGATCATCCAGCAGGCCGCCACGGCGATGCTCGCTCAGGCCAATCAGCAGCCGCAGACGGTGCTGGCGCTCCTGCAGTAATGTTGAGCTGACTGGGACCTAAGGGAGAGCGCACCGCTCTCCCGCAGGGTTAACGCAAAAAGGCCGGGCTTCAAGCCCGGCCTTTTTGCGTTTTGGGCCCTTTCATCACCGGTAGCCGCGGTTATCCGCGCCGGGCTGCGGTCGGCGGCTTTATCTGAGCTCAGCTCCGGGTTCGGCTTACGCGTCGCGTTGCCGGGAATTCTTACCTGGCATGTGTCCTGCTCCCAAGCCATCTGCTGCCCGGTGGTAAACGGGGAGAGGTCCGGTAAGCCGGGCGGAAGG
Source organism: uncultured Bordetella sp. (assembly GCA_964581825.1). Lineage (GTDB taxonomy): Bacteria > Pseudomonadota > Gammaproteobacteria > Burkholderiales > Burkholderiaceae_E > SYIM01. The sequence continues at coordinate 3,292 of CAZORB010000096.1, read as the reverse complement.
GGAAGCGGCAAACAATTGAACAGGGTTTGCCGCTCCCCCCTCCGAAAGCGGCAACAGCTTGCCTTCTTCCTCCGAAAACATGCCTGGCACGTGGATTGCTAACTCATCCGTGTCAAACCATTACAGGAGGTTCCCATGACACAAGCAATGAAACTTGCCGGGTTTCCGACACCCGATGAGATTCGTTTTTCAATTCAGGCACTTGTAGCCGAGGACGATCTGGAACAGGCCGCTGATATTGCCGAACACGGCTTGTCGGCGTATCCGGAAAGTGAAGGTGTTCTGGCTATTTCGTCGCTGGTGGCTGTCGTTCGTCAAGAGTGGGACCGTGCTGTTGTCCTGCTCGAGCGTCTGATCGCCATGCAAGGCGAAAACGCGTCGGAATTTACCCGAAATATGTATGAGCGCGCCCTGACGTGCAGTGGCAAGTCGCCTTCGCCGTCGCGGCAGGATCTTGCCTGATAGGCAAGGCGACCCACGACTGAGACGAGGAAGCTATGACAATCATCAATAGCAATACCAAGGCGCTTTACGCGTCGAACGCCCTGCAGGTCAACAATCGCCAAATGGCCGATTCGATGCAGCAGCTTTCAACCGGCAAGCGCATTAATGGCGCCAAGGATGATGCTGCTGGCCTCGCGATTGCAACCCGCATGACCGCCGACCTTCGTGGTATGGCGATGTCGATCAAGAACGCCAACGACGGCATCTCTATGATGCAGACGGCCGAAGGCGCGCTGGGCGAAGTAACCAACATGCTCCAGCGGATGCGCGAGCTGTCGGTTCAGGCCGCCACCGGCAGCATGACGCGAGAAAACCGCGTTGCGCTGCAGAAAGAGATGGATCAGCTCATCTCCGAGATCGATAACGTCGCGAAGACCACGAACTTCAACAGCATCAAGCTGCTGGACGGAAGTGCGAAGGGTGTGGCGATTCAGACTGGGGTCAAAGAAAACGACCAGGTATCGGTAACGATTGAGTCCGCTTCAAGCAAGGCGCTTGGATTGCAGGGCTTCATGGTTGAGGGCACTGTGACCAGTGGTCGCGTCGGTACCTTTACCAACCAGGCTGTGGACGACGTGCTGATCAACGGCAAAAACGCTCTCGGCACTGCGATTACGGCCGATGTGACTGCCAGTGCCCTCGCTTCGAACATCAATACGAATATCGGTGAACATCGCGTTAAGGCCACTGCATTTAACACCATTAAAGGTGTGGCTCCGACGACGAACGTGTTCGCCGCTGGTGCGGTTACGATCGCGATCGACGGCGGTGCTGGGATCAGCATCGGTGCTGCAAACAGCGTCCAAGAACTGGTAAACAACATCAACCGCGATGCTGCGGGCGTTACTGCGGTGCTCTCCGGTAACGGGACGATTGAGCTCTCGAATAACACGGGTAAGACGATTACCCTTGCGGGCTCTGCCCCTGAAACCGCGGGACTTACAGCAGGGACTTATAAGGGCTACATCACCCTCGAAAGTCTGGATGCCGCTGACGTCAAGATCATTGCGAAGAACGAAGCAAATGGCTACGGCACGGCTGCGGCTGGATTGATTGCTGACGTTAAGACGATGGGGTTCAACCAATCAACAGACGGTTCGAGCTTCACCGGTACCGCCGTTAGCGCAACCGCCATTAACCTGACCCACGATCTTCGGGTCAATGGCGTTAAGATTGGCGTGTCTGACGACAGCTCGGCGCTATCTAAGGCGGCGGCCATTAACAAGCTCACCGATCAGACTGGTGTCGTGGCGACCGCCAAGACCGAGGTTAAGGTGACGATCAATATGGCCAATATCGCTGCGGCCACGTCGATCAACATTAACGGTACGAACATTACGACGATTGGCAGCCGTACCACGATGCAGCAGGTGGTCTCGGACATCAACTCGGCGCTAAATGGCGTACGCGCATCAACGGACAAGGACGGTAACCTGATCCTGACCTCGGAGGGCGCTGATATCTCGGTCGAAGATGCCAATAACTTTATGACCGGTATTGCTTCGATTCATGGAGATTCCTCAACCGGCACGATCACTGCGACCGGCGGGGCAACGGTGAAAGGTCGCGTGTCGCTGTCGTCTGAGATCGGGGCGGAGATCCGTGTGGACTCCTACGCCACCGACGCTACGGTCCGGAGCAATTCGCTGGCACTCGTTGGCTTGTCAGCGCAGGGTGGTTCCGACACGTTGGTCGGCGGGGCGCTGCAGATAACCTCGCAGGAAGCGGCTGGGCGTGCATTGACTTCAATCGACAAGGCGCTTGAGAAGGTTGCGCTGAGCCGAGCGAATCTTGGTGCGTTCCAGAACCGCCTGACCGCGGCGATTGACAACATCACCACCACCCGTACCAACCTGAATGAGTCGCGCAGCCGGATCATGGATGCTGACTACGGACAGGTCACGACGGAACTTGCGCGCCAGCAGATCATTCAGCAGGCGGCGATGGCGATGTTGGCACAGGCCAATCAGCAGCCCCAGTCGGTTCTCAGTCTTCTGCAGTAAGTCTAGGCAAGTCTCCTGGCGGTACTTTCGGGGGTGGCGGCGCTGTCGTCACCCCCGTTTTTCGCTAAGGAGCAGGATAACGTTGGCGATTAAAAGCGGAGATTTTTCACGCAAGGCCGCTTTTAGTCGCCGGGGCAGGGCGATTACAGACGTGGGGCAGCGGGGAGAATAGCCGAAACAGCCAACGAGGGTGTGGCTGGGCAGGGGCGGTGCGCCCTGACGTTACGGTACTTTACGTTTAAGTTTCGCTGACGGAACTGGCGGATATGCCGTTTCGGGAGGATAATTCGCTTGGGGGAAACCGGGGAAATAACTTGTTTTTTCAGCGAATTCTGAAAATTCGCCAGCCATCACGGCACTTTTTCATACTGAACTTCCAGTCAAGTTGGTGCCGTTTGATGTACTGGATAGCGGAAACCCGGGCGCTTTCCGCCTTGCGGAAGTCCTGAATGTGCAAGCTGTCGCCAATCTCCATGACCGAGAACGGGTACTGCAGGCGTTCCAGGACCATCTCGGGGGGTGTTGTTCGGTCGAGCGTGAACATGGTGAGTCCGTAATGTGTTTCCTCAGAGATGGAATCGGCCGCATGTTCGCCAGCTTGAGCGGGATTTGAGTGTAATGCGGTAAGGAATCGGGTGCTCTGTGGTTGGTCGGCCTCAAGTTCTAGATTGTGTGGTCGATCACGTGACAGCGGGGAGGCGGGTTGAGTACTCAACCGTCTCCGTTTTGACTATTGAGTGAGAGCTGAACCATGTCGGTATTTAACAGCACAGATACGATCGCGA
>CAZORB010000095.1:0-17215 GCA_964581825.1 uncultured Bordetella sp. | reverse complement strand
GTACGAACATCAGTCGGATTGCCTTCCGCGTAATTAATTTGTCCGGCCTTAGCTCTGATTTCGCCTGTGCTTGCGTTAATTACGAAATCCGTTCCACTGTAGGCCGTCCCATCAGCGTTCACCAACCGATATGTGACCACTGCGTCACCGTCGGCATCGCCTGCTGAAGCAGTTACACCGACTAATGCATCTTGTGTGATGTTTTCGGATACCTGATTGACAGCGCTGTTGGAATCCGAGGGGTTTTTGTAGGCGACCGGAAATTCGCTCCCGTCATCAGTCAGCGTGACAGTAATTGTTTTCGCTGCGCCCTGATTACCCGCGGCATCGGTGGGAACAACGTTGACAGAAAATGTGCGCTTAATCGGTGTGGCTTCGTAATCTTTTCCGCTCGAGTTTTTGAACTCAAGGCGTCCGTCGGTTGCATTAATTGCAAAATCACCACCATCAGCAGTGGTTTCATCGACACGATAGGTCACTGCCGTTGCGTCGGTGGCCTGAAGCGCACCTACGACCTTTGCGTTCTCGGCAACGCTCAGCGATTGGGTAGTTATTAGCGGCGCGGTGTTGTCAACCGTGTACCCGTCGGCAATCTGGTTAACGGCCGTCGTAATTAGCGTCTGTTTGCTGATGTCACCGCGAATCGCGCTCCCAGTGGCATCGGGAATCGAAACTAAGGTGAGCTTTCCGTCGCCGTTAGAAGGCACCGCACCAGTAAAGGTGAGTGTGTTGGTCGCAACGGGATTGCCGGCGGGTGCCGCATAGGTTGCTGTGAGCGTACTGCCCGACGCTGTACGGAAACCCAGCGTTGGCGTACCCGTGACCAGCACGGGTTCGGAGAACGTGACCGAGAAGCTCAGCGCTTCGCCCGACCTGCCAACCGAACTAGCGCCCGCGTTATCTTGAACAGTGAAACCCGTAACGGTAGGAGCCGAAACAACGCCCAGCGTCAACTGTTGGGTTGCCCGCAGCGGAGTTGCCCCGCCATCGGTTGCAGTCACGGTAATGGAAGATGCGTCTGCGTTCGCTGTAGCGGTTCCCCGCAACAATCCCTCTGGCGTGAGCGCGATGCCGGTTGGCAAGGTGCCAGCCGTAACGGCGTACGTGAGTTTGCCCTTGGCGGCGGTGTCCACCGTGTCAGGGTCTGAAAAGAAAGTCTTGAGATCAAGCTCAAACAGCTGATTTCTTACCGCAACACGCGGGCCGACGCTACCGACAGCAGCCGGTGGCTCATTGATGTCGTTAACGTTGACGGTGACCGGCAGCTCTCGCTTATTTAGCGCGACGTCAGTGGCAACAACGGTGAAGCTGTACGTTGACTTGGCCTCGAAGTTGGCGCTGCTCTTTAACGTGACAGCGCCTGTCGTGGAATTAATATTTAACAGCGCTGCATCGGCTGAAGACGAGGCGATGCTGTAGGTAGTCGGTCCGCTGACGATGTCTTTATTGTCAGTGGTCTGAGCCTGATAGATGACTGCGGTGACATTGGCACCTTCGTCTACCACCCCTCTATTCGTTGAGGTGAATTCAGGCGCCACTTCGTCACGGTTGTTTACCTGGATAACGACCGGCTTTTCAGTAACGTTGCCTGCGCTGTCGGTGGCAACGAGCGTGAATGCATAACTGGTTTTTGTTTCGAAATCGGGGGTTTCGGAAAGACGAACAACCAGTGAACTCTCGCTTGCACCCGATACCACTGCAACCCGGCTTGCATCAGCAACACCCGCCTTGATAGTCCAGGTAAGTGGATTCGCGTCTTGGGCGCTGAAGGTGAAGGTTTTGGCGGTATCGTTTTCGTCAATGGTTAGCGCGCTGGCCGCCGGGTCTGTAATTCGCGGTGCAAGGGTGTCAATGGGCTGCGAAAACTCCGCCATTGCTGCGTTGTCGTTACCAGCAAAGTCTGTGGCTCGAGCTGCGGCGATCGAGACGGATACTTTGCCAACTTGTGAACCCTCGAGGCCCTTTTCAGGTGTGACAACCAGGGTGAACTCGGTGTCGCTCACGCGCCGGAAAGCGCCCTTGGTCCCGTTGGTAACCGTAACGTCGTCGCTTGTAAAGACGTAGGCTGGCGGCACGCCAGTGACGGAGGCGGCAGGCCGCATCGGCTCGGAGGCTGTAAAGCGGAAGGTGATATCGCCACCCGTCAAACCAACGATGCCCTGCTTGTCATCCGTTGCCGTGAATGTTGGCCCTGTTCCATCGATGACTAGGCTGCCTGAGCGAACAACCTGATTACCTGCCGCGTCGCTGGCTTCAACGTTGATGGTGTAGGTTTTGACCTGCCCTGCTACGCCTAGCGCGCTCAGGCTTACAGGCTTCTCTGTTCCATCACCCACCGCAGAAACTGACTGTCCGACCTGCGTCGTACCGTCGAGCACTCTAATCGTGACATTGGAGCCTGTCTCCGCTGCAAACTGGAGTGTAGGCGCACCTACTTTGATTCGACCGTCGCCAACAATGCCAGTATCGCTCGACTCGGCAAGCGACCAGCTTGTGAGAACCGGCGGTACCGAGTCAATCTCAAGAATGCCGGTGACCGCGTTACTCGTGTTTCCTGCAGCATCAGTCGCGCTCACTCGCAGGGTTTTGTCGCGTCCCTGGCCCATAGCCCGGATATCGGCTGGCGTAAGGGTATAGGCCCAGCTGCCCAACGAGTCGGCAACCAATGACTTGATGTTGGCATCGGAAACCGTGAGCAAAACGCGCGCGCTGGCCTCGGCGGTACCGGTTATGCGAATTGATGGGTCCGCCGAGCCGATACCCTGCGAAACATCGACGATTTTACGAAGGTCTTGCGCGTTGATTTTGCCGTCGCCCGCCAAAGTGCCGGCGAAGCTGACAGAGGGCGGTAAGACATCAACCGGTTGCGCTGCTGGTACCAAGACGGCTAGGTTCTTTTGGCCTGTGCTGTCTGTGACTGCATCAGCACGAATTTGAAAGGTAATTTGAGAGGCGCCGGCATTGGGCGTAACCGGAACGCTAAAAATTCGGCCCTGCACAACCTGTGTGACAGCGCCGACGGTTCCGCCCTCAACCAGCAAACTGCTCGCCGCAAACCCAGATACCGGCTCACTGAAGGTCACTGTATAGGTGACGGGTCCGTTGGCAACGCCTGCTACGTTGTCGGAAACCACAGCGTCGGGTCGTGCATCCACTTTCAGGTTAACGGTGTTACTTTCGACAACCGCTGCGTTGCCTGCTCGGTCGCGATATCCGGTTCCCACTTTGACAGTGGCTTCGCCCTGCGTAGTGGGCGCCGTATATTCCGCCGTGTAGATAACACGTCCGTCAGCCAGCGTGGTGGGCGCGCTAAGGGGCCCAATCACGCCCTGAGCCACGATATCGTCCGAGGCGAACTGCTCGACCGCCTCGCTAAACAAAAAGGTAACGGTGGACTTGCTACCGGGCGTGACGGTAGCTGCGCCATACGACACAAGCGCGGTGGGCGGCGTCGCATCAAATATTGGACGAACGATTTCCGATAACGCGCTGGCGTTACCGGACTTATCCACCACCTGCGCCTGCAGCGCATGCACACCTTCGGTACGTGCCAGAGCAGATTCGATAGAGATTGCCTTAAAGCCCGCAGCAATGTCAGCGGCGGTCACGGTCGCGGATGCGATCTGAACCCCGGCCTCAATGATCCGCACCACGTCACCCACCACCACGGCAGCACCGGTTGTGCTGGTGGTACTGAGGGCCACCTTGATGCCTGTCGTAGCGGGATTTATGCGTTCTGCCACCTCAATGACGGGACGGTCGGGGGAAACCTTGTCCAGGAATTGCGACTGAACACTGGTGATACTGTCCACCCCACCCGCGGCAAACGAGACCGACGAAATAGCTTTAACCGCATCGACCACGTTGGAGCGTGCATCGTTGGAAACGGTAACCCCTCTTAGCGCGCTGGAAAGAACGTTGGCGTCGGTGAGGTTGATGGTTCGGGCTTGACCATCCGCAGTTTGCCCCGCAGACAATACGGAATCAGCGAGGTTGCTGATGACCTGTTCGGAGCCTGCGAGCGCCACAACTGTGGCTACCTTCGCCGCGGCCTTTTGAACTTCAAGCGAAGCCTCAGAGGTTTTGGCTTCTTTCAGCGGATCAAAATCAAGCAGCGACGTTGTCCCGAGCAGGGTTGAAAGCCCTAGCGTTTGAGCCACTTTGGCCGACGCGGCAGCGATCTTGGCTGCATCAGGCACACCACCCGCTGCGGCCTCCTTGTCTAGCACCGCCTGCACCAGGGTGGTAAGCGGGTTAACGGTGGTTTTGCCAGCCGGCGCCTTCATCGGCACAGTGTTCGGCACACCCGTGTCGGTATTGACGCCGCCCACCGCGATGATCGTGCCAGTGAGAGCCCCCTTGGGCAGGAAGAAACGCCCCTGGTCATCTGTAACAGCCCCATCAACTTTCTCAGAGGGGTCTGCGATACCGTTGGCATTGGCATCGATATAAATCTGCGCCCCGCGCACGTAGCCATCGGCCACGACGCCCTGCTGAATCTCAAAAGACGCTACGTCGTTTCCGGCAACATCTTTTAAAACCGAAACACCCGCGGCGCCCGGCTTCGTGTACTTGACGGAAAGGTTGAGGTTACCTAGCGGAATAGTATTGTTGTCAAAGGCGAGAACCAGCGCCGCACCTGAGACGGTGACACCCGAAATGCGAGAAGCAACCGACTCACCGTTGATCGATATATCAAACCGGTCTTTGGCGGGAATGCTGTTGTCGAGTGACTCATCGAATGTGATCGTGATACGGCTGCTCGTACTGCTGACGGCAGCGGTTTTGAACGTTGGACCAATTGTGTCGATGGTGAGTGATTTGAGCGCTGTTGCCCTGTTGTTGGCCGCATCAACGGAAACCACTTCAAGGGACTTCACACCCTGGCCAAGCGCATCGATGTCAGCTTGGCTGAGCGTGATTTGCCAGCTCGTGGCCGAGACCTGAGTTGCCTTCTTTCCGTTGACTGTGGTGGAGACAGCGTCAGCTGCGTTGGTGCCGGTGATTGTGACTCCGGCAGCACGCTCGGTAGCGTTGATTCGGTCGTCTGAGGCAACTGCTGCCACGGTTGGGCTTGCAGGCGGCGTGGTGTCAGCGGGCGACGACGATCCCCGGCTGGACGCGATCAGCGCCCCCCCAACAGCAACCGCTCCAATTGCAACAGCCGTGGCCGAGATGCCTGCTCCAGCTACCGCTCCTGCGCCCGCGGTTGCGCCCCCTGCCCCAGCGGCCGATCCGGCGGCGCCAGCTGTTGGAGACGGGGCCTGCGCAACGAGCGTTACTTGGTCGGGCGATGCCGCGGGAGACTCAGTGAACGACGCCTCGATCGGCCGATCGTCGTCTGAGTAATCCGAATACTGAGGGTCGTCGGGGTTGGGCCCGAGTCGCCGCCTCGAGGACGGAATAGCCTGCGACTTATCGTCGGCAGACTTGCCTTGCCTGGTGGTGTCAAAAAGCAGAGCTGAGCTGACCTCAGTGGCGCCTTCGACTGCCTTCTTCGGGGCGCCCCCGGACGCTGCAGCGCGACTGGCTGCAGGCGCTTTGCCCGAGGTTGACCGCGCCGGCGGGGTACCGGTTTGCCCGGCGAGGGCCGAAAGGTCAGGACTCGACGACGACAATGGCTTGGAGTTATTCGACATGGCAGCTGCCCAAAACGGATGCGGAATTAATGAAGAAGGGGGTAGACGCAGACGACATTCGGTTGCGTCAGTTGGAAGCAATACAATTTCTGTGGAGTGGAGCGATCGCCCGATGGCGTCTCGAGCTTGGCCTGGTAGCTCATCAGTGGATTCGCCTGATCGGGTTTCGGTCTAGGAGCGTCGCGACCTGCAACGATTGAATCATTTTCGGTGGTTCGCCTATCTCCCGGGATGATGCCATGTCTTGACACTCACTGGTGTGAATTTCTCCCACGAAATCCACCTCCGTGACCAAAATTATGCTTTAGGCGTCAGCCTCCGTACGAAGACTTCGCCCCTCGAGTAACATATCCGCTCATTCGCCCGTGCTTGACCGGATCTACGACCGGCCACCGAACTCCATGCAAATCGAACAAATCAACCTGCAGTACAACCGACTGGAAGACCGACTGATCGTTCGTATCGGCATATCCGGCCACCAGGAACTTCGGTTTTTCATGACTCGGTTGCTTACTGTTGAGCTGCTGAAGGTCATCGGCACTCAGCGCTCCGATGCGGGAACGCGGTTCGCCGAGGAACTCGGCGCGCCCACGCTCGATCCGCAGGTCGCGCGCGAGTTTGCTGACCAGAAGGCCATGTCGGGCGTCTCGCTTGAGAAGCCTTACGAAGGCGAGGGCCGGAAGCCTGTTTTCGGCGAGCGTATTCCGCTGATCAGTGCCATGTCCTGGGGGCGCCAAAATGACGTCACCACGTTTACCTTCAAAACCGTAACGGGTGAGCAGTTCACGCTGAACTGCAATGCGTCGTTGCTGGTTGGGTTCGAGCAGCTGCTGCGTCGGTTGAGTGCAACAGCCAACTGGGCGATCGAGGCCTCTACTGCCGTGCCACCTGCGCCGCAGGCCGCACCTGCTCCCGCCGTGCCGCCGCAGTCAATGCACTAGCGCGCGCCGCTTGCCCACAAGGAGCGGGCTAACAAGTGCAACCCCGGGCGCGCCGGGCTGGATCAATTTTCGTCAAGGATAACTGAGCCCTTGACGCCCGGAGGCACACGCCAGCCTGGATTCTGAAAGGTCACCCGAATTTCCACAAGTCCGCTAGCCGGGTCGATACCCGGTGACAGGTAGCTGACCCGCCCGCGTACTGGGGCGATTTTCAGGATGGGTTCAAACTGGATGGTCAGCGGCTGCTCAAGCTTCAGCTTGCGCATTGCCAAGGGCGACACCGCCACGCGCAAGTAACAGACGTCAGCATCCACGATCTGAAGAACCGGTTCGCCGATCTTCGCCCATTCGCCGATCTCAAGGTCTACCCGTGTGACAACCCCGTTAACAGGCGCTGTGACTCGGCGCAGCTGCTTATCCTGCTCAGCGATATCGAGCTCAGATTTTTCGCGCAGCTTTTGGGCCTGCAGCTGCTCGACACGCGCTACCGCGGCTGACAGGTCGAGTTCGAGGCGCGTGACCTCCTCTCGGCTCACCGATCCGCCCGCCTGGAACGCACGGCGCGAATCTTCCGCAAGTGGACGAAGAATTCGGACGCGGTCTCGCGCGGCGCGGATCTCGCTGTCGTCCTCAAAAATCGTTCGGCGACGCTGCGCCTCTAGAACTTGAAGACGATCGTCAAGCTGAATGAGTAACTGCCCTTCCCTGACCCGCTTGCCCACCTCGGTCTGGACCTGCATGACTGAAGCGGCTACGCCTGCGCTGACCAGAATGTCGTGGCGCGGGATGATCAGCCCAGTGAACTCGGTGGCGACCGCAGCGATTGGGCTAACCGCAATGAGCGTTGCTGCAACCGCCGCGCGAAGAAACCTGACCGTCATTACTGCTCAACCTCAATTGAATGCTTGGGCAGCAAAGAGCCGTCGGCCAGCATAATCCCGGTGAGCAGCAGCGCGGCGCGCGTTTCGCTTTCAATCATCCGGAGCGAACTTTCAACAAAGTCGGCTTCTCGTTGGAGTACCTGGCCGATCCGCGATACACCCAGCGCGAGTTGCTGCTTTTCAAGCTGGACCAGTTGCCGGCGTAGGTCGACTTCCGCCGCGTAGCGACCGATTTCATCGCGCGAGGAGATAAGTTGGTCGAGACGCGCCCGCAGATCGATGGCAATGCCAGCGCGAACGCTGTTGAGCTCTTCTTCACTCTGCCGCAACCGGAGTGCCTGCGCTTCGTAAAGCGAATTGGCCTTTCGGTTTCCGACAAGCGGAACTTCAAAATTGACCCCTACGAACCAGTCTGGGTAACGAGAGGTGCGCGCCAGCTCCCAGGCACGGTTAAAGTCGTATGCGATACCCGACGTGCTGTAGCTGGCCTGAAAATCCAGAATGGGGCGACGCTGGTTGTCGGCGAAATTCAGCCTGGCCACCGACTGGTCACGCCGCAACATGGCAATTCGCACCGCGGGCCATCGGTCGACGGCGCGCTCGATTGCGCCGATTGACATGTCAGGCTGATATTCAAATTTGCGCGCGGGCGTGGTCGCTATGATTTTCAGAGCGTCCGGACGACGCTCTTCACCCGTTGCACGAAGCAGCCCCTTGATGCGAGCTTCGGCGTCTCGAAGACTCTGCTCGGTGCGTGCAATTTCGGCCTCGCGCAGCATCAAGGTGCCTCGCGCCTCAACAGCACCGATCGGCGCAACGCGTCCGACCTCAACACGAGCCTCGATGTCGCGAAGCAGAGACCGAGCGGTGTCTCGCGAGCGGGCAAGCACGGTAAGCGTTTCATGCGCCCGCTGCAGTTGCCAGTACGCAGTCAGGGCTTCAGCACTGATCCGTTCAAGCTGCTGACGGTAGTCGAGCAGCGCGATTTCACCATCAAGCCGCGCGACCTCCATGTCGGTTTCGACGACCTGCCTTCCCATTCCCTTCATAAGGGGCTGACGAAGGGTTACGACAAGTGCCTGCCTCTGTTCGGGGTGGAGAGCGGTGGTAGGCACCAGGTTGTTTCGACGTCTGTTCAACCGAACGCTCATGCTGAGCTCGGCGCCGGTACTGGCCCTTTGCCTGAGACCGCTTTCCAGCGTATTGATGTCTTCGTCGAGCAATTCGCTTTGCACCGGTGCATTCAGCGTGGTGATGATTTCATCGCCCGTGCGCTGGCGCGCACGCCCCTCACGACGCAGGGTGCTGTACATCACCGGGTCGTAAACAGCGCGTTCGCCTTCTGCGACCAGCCCCGAAGCGCGAGCTTGGATTCGCGCCATCAGGATCTGCGCGTTACGTTCAATGACCAGCTGCAGCAAGACCGTAGGATCAAGTTCAAGCTGGTCGCTACTCGGCGCAAGTGGCCCCAAATCAGCGGCACGGGCAGCCGCTTCGGTGAATGTTCGGGGACTAACGGAGGGCCCCCGACGAAACTCCTCAGCCTGAGAGGCCCCAAACGGCGCCTCGGTTCGAGGCAGCGGCATCGACGGCAGGGGCAGCGCCAATGACTGAGCAAGTAGTGGCGAAACCACCGCGCAGCAGAACCAAGCTGCCAACCAGCGCCCCACTGACCACCCACCAAGTCGGATCAACATGCTCAACGCAACAAAGCGATTCAGGAAGCAAAAAGGCCCGGAAGCTGGCGAAGCATCCGGGCCACTGTAACGTCTCGACTGCACCGCTTAGCCGGTTGGGACAAACGCGGTGCAGGCGGTCTATCGCTACTGTTCTACGTTAGGCAGCCTGCGTGTCGGCGCTGATAGTAGGCGCCTCACCACCGCTGCGCAACGTTACAAGCCGCTCGATCTGAGCGAGAGAAATGAGCTGCGCATAGACAGCGGGAAGATACCGCTTGGTGCGAAGCTCGAGGTGACGCTCGTCTGACAGATTGTTGAGGCGCTCTTCGTTGATGACGTAGCAGCCCGTGATGTTCTTGACGCGGTCTGTATCGCGAACGCGCATGTTCAGCGGCGTGAACATGTTGTGCTCGGCCATGTACTTGCAGAAGTCGCGCGTGATGACATCCATCTGCTGCAGTTCGGCCAGATAGCGCTTGACGTTCTCGATAACCTCTGTGGGCTCACCCTTATCGTCGAACAGAGCGGCACCCTCGGCATCATTGACGAGTTCGCTGTCCTCGTCGATGCAGATTGTGAAGCGATCCTGTTCTTCGGTACGGGACAGCGCGAAGGGGTAGCGGCGGATGATGGCGGGTACATAAGAGGCCTGCCACTTGCCATCACCTGCAACGAACAGGTTCTCGCCGGCTTCCAGGCCCAGCAGAACAACGGGGCGGAACTCGTCGGCTTCTTTGTCTTCAAGGAAAACGATCGGGTAAATGGCCGCAGCGCGGGCGAATTCGTGGATGGTGACGTAGGCCAGGTGAAACCCTGATGCAAAACCGAAACCGGTGGCCTGCTTGATTTTTTTGCTTGCGTGGCGCTCACGGTTGATCGGAACGACTTTCTGGAACATCGTAAGACTCCGGTTTCTATGTGGAAAATGATTGAGCCGATGAGAATAGCAGAGAAAATCAGTCAGGTGGCTAACCAAGCCTGACAGATTTCACACTCTCCCAACCCTATCCTGGGGCACCAGGACCAGCCCCGGGTTTCCCCGACTCGCCGACGAACGAGAGCTGACGGTTCAGACGCTTTTCGAACGACCGCAGCATTCGACGACTGCTCCAGGCAAGCGCCTGCGCACGCGCCTGGGCCAGCCAGACAAGTGCGGAGATCAGTGCCGGTCGAAATGGAGGCACCGCAGCCAACCACGCAAGCGGCTTGGCGAACCAGGCGATATGGCGTTTGAGCAGGTCGTCCTCCAGACTGACAAAAGCGCGGGCGAACCCCGGCGCCCCCTGCCGACCAGCCCGGCCGAACAGCTGCCAGTCAACTCGAGAGGATTCGTGCGGCTCAAGCATCAGCACGTGGAGCCCACCGTTGGCGATTACCGGGGCACTTAGCAGGATATCGGTGCCGCGCCCTGCCATGTTGGTGGCAACCGTGACGCGCCCCACCTCACCTGCCGCAGCGATCACCATCGCCTCCTGATCGTGCTGTTTGGCGTTCAGCACCGCGCATTCAACCTGCCGTTTAGCAAGCGCCTCGGCCACCTTTTCACTGTCGCTGATCCGACGGGTACCGACCAGAACGGCCTTGCCCGCCGCCTGCAGCGCAACCGCCGTCTCGATGAGCGCGTTGAACTTTGAATCCCACTTGGCGAAATGTCTCGGTCGCGGGACGCGCAACCGGCTGGCAAGCCTGGGCGCCACCACAATCGATGACAGGCCGTAGGTACGCCATAGTTCGAAACCGACCCCCTGCAAGGTGCCACTCGCGCCGGAAAGATGCCGATAGCGGGCATAAAAGTCCTGAAAGCTCATTCGGGCAATCGTTCGTGCCGGCTCGGTCATTTCGACACCTGCACGCGACTCGACCGCCTGATGCAAGCCATAACTCCACGAACGCCCGGGCATCGTGCGCCCTGTGTTCTCATCGACGATCACCACCTCGTCGTCTTGAACGATGTAATGACGATCACGCTCGAACAAATCGCGAGCCACAATGGCCTGACTTAGCAGATCCTCGCGGCGTGCCTCAGACCGCCAGAGCCCTGGCAGATGCCGGGTCAGTTCCTCAATGAATTCGAGACCCTCGTCGGTAAAGTCAACATCGCGAAATCGCTGGTCGATCTTGTAGTGGCGATCCTTGACAAGATCGTCGCAGAGATCGCGCGCCACACGCACTGCCTCCATCAGCATCTCGTTCCCCTCGCCGGACGAGATGATGAGCGGCGTGGTGGCCTCGTCAATCAGCACACTATCGGCTTCGTCAACGATCGCCGCATCGAGCCCCCGCATGACGACGGCTCCTCGACCGTTTCGCATCGCTCTAAGGGTGCGCAGCGCGCCAGTTCCCGAGCTCGAGCCACCTAACCGATCGCGCAGAAAGTCGGCCAAGAGTTCCTTGCCAGTGGCGTACACCAGATCGTTTGCGTAGCGTTCGATTCGCTGATCAGGATCGTCGTCGGGACTGATTGCACCAGCGCTCAAGCCGCACAGTTCGAACAGCGGGCGCATCAATTCGACGTCACGGGCGGCCAGATAGTCATTCGCCGTGACGATATGGCAATGCCGACCCGATAACCCATGCATCGCAGCGGCCAGGGCGACCGACAAGGTTTTGCCCTCACCAGCGTTCATCTGAACTGCACACCCCTCAAGGAGTCCCAGTGCAGCCTGCACCTGAACCGGATACGGCTGCATGCTCACCCGACGACTTGCTCCGACGCACACCAAAGCGAGCGTCGAGAGCACGAGCTTGCGGTCGTTGGGGGCGCCTCGTCGCCAGCTTCGGGACAAAACATCGCTGGACGCCTTAAGTCGCTCTGACAGTTCAGTGTCGGTGATCGCTTTCAGCGCTTCGGCCTCGGTAACCACCGTACGCGACTCGCGCCGAATTTTGCTGGCGGCGATTCCGAGCCGGAAATGGAGCCACCGTAGCCAGTCAGACCACCGCTCGCCAACGACGGGCACCTCCTCGCGGGGCGGGTACCAGCGCAACGTTCGTTGAGTGCCTGGCGAGTCCATTCGGGGACGTCAGATGTGATAGCGCTTTTGCAGCTGCTGCATCACCCACTTACGCCATTGAGTCAACAACGGTGTGGGGGTAAGCGAGACCCTCATTTGCCCAGTCAGTCCGTTAAGGGTCAGCAGATCAGGCGTATTGGGATCAAGGCGTACCCTAACCTCAAAGAAAGGGTCTGCTGCAATTTCCCCCTTCTGGTCATCTGCACGCACTGGAATGCTTCCGCCCCCGGTCCAACCTAACGCAACCGACGCTAATCGCTGGCGTTGATACGGGAGAACATTGAATTCAGCGGACTGCACCTCCCGATCAACCTGGCCATTGAGGCGCACCGCGACACTTTCGATCGTTGACGAGAACAATTGATCAGCCTGCTGCTGGGTCACTACGCCGACAAAGCGCAGATTATCGAGATCAACCACATCGCCAATCGACTCACCCCGGTTGACCCAACTGCCGAGCCGCTCACTCGCCTTGGGTGCGACAAAGGTACCGTCATGGCGTGCGACTACAGCCAGCTGAGCCTGTCTGAATTCGAGCTCAACCAGTCGTTCGCGGAGCATGGTCAGACGGCGGCGCAAGGGCTCGACATCAGCCGGCGCTGTTGCCAGCGCCTGGTTGCGAAGCAATTCAGTCTCAATTATCTGGGCGCGCGCCGCCTGAATCTCAAAATCGAGCTCGGGATTACTGAGTTGCGCAATCAATTGCCCAGCCTTGACTCGATCGCCATTGCGCACATGCAGGGTGACCAGGCGCCCAGCCATCCCTGGCGCAACTGAATTAGCCGACAGCGATTCGATGACCCCGGGCGCGCGAATCGCATCGCGCCAGGGAATCATGGCGATGAGCGCGATTGGAACAACTAGGCCCACGACACTTGCGATGATCGCTCGGGTACGGTTGCGCGCGACCGCCTGACCGGCGAGATGGCTGAATAGCTTGCCCAGCGGCATCACGACCAGCATGATGAAGGTGGTGAGCGCGAAGACCACGCCAAGCAGGAACCACTGGTCTGCGACGTACTCGAGCACCAACGCAACGACCAGCATCCGATAGGCAAAGCTGAGTGCACCGTAGCTTGTTAGCCACCACCATTCCCGACGATCTGTCGCTGGGCTCTTCGCGTCACGGGTTCCCAAAAGATAGCGATCAGCGAAATAGAGCCATTGCTGATTGGCGCGTTGATACAGGTTCGGGATGTCAACCACATCGCACAACACGTAGTACGCGTCGAATCGCAGCAAGGGATTACCGTTGAACAGCAGACTCGATATTGAACCGAGAAGCATCACGTTGAATGCGAGGGTATGGACGAGCCCCGGCCCGGTGTTCGCCCAGACAATCGCCCCGATTGCCGCCATGAACAATTCGGACAGCACACCCACCGCACCAACCAGTGCCCGCTCATAGCGGCTGCGGAAGGCCCAGCTTGCTGTCGCGTCAACATACGGCAGTGGTGCCAGCACGAGCAGCATGATTCCAAACACATGCACTTCGCCGCCAAATCGCTTGCAGACAAACGCATGGGCCAGTTCGTGCAGGACTTTCATGCCGGCCATGCACAAATAAAGCCAGATCAGGTTGTCGAGCGCGAGAACACCCTGCGACTGGTTCGCGATCTGGGGCAGATTTTCGACCACGGCTTTTGCGCCGATGGCTACCACGATCAGCCAGAGAATGGCAGCAGGTACACTGACCATTGCACTGATCAGCGGCCGGATTGAATTCAGCCAGTCGTTCGGGTTCCAGACCGGAATACGAAGATAGAGAAAGCCCAGCAACTTTCCATAGAGCTCGCGCTGCTTGAACTGGCGATATCGATCGAAAATTTCAGCGCTGTCTGGCTGGCTTCGAAAATAGAGCAGGTTCGACTGATGCAGTTGCCCGAGCAATTGGATAACTTCATGCTGACTGGGCGCATCGGTGGGGAATTGCTCTAGCGCCTCGCGCCATGCATCGTCTACCGTTCTTCTAGGAGACAGTCTTGATACAAAGCGCCAGGCCTGCGGGGTCAGCCGAAAAAACCGCTGCGTGAAGCGATCCTGAAGCACGTACCAATCGGCACCGCCAAAGCGTTGGCGCTGCACCTGTACGCTGGGAAGCAAACCGATCCGGGCCTCGGCGATTCGGTGCCAGGACTCGCTGAAGGTTTGCGCAGTCAACTACCGACTCCGGACACCGAGGTACGACATAAGCGGTTTACCACCACAGCTTCATCCGCAACGCATCGATCGCGCGGCGGGTGATCAGCCAGAGAATATTCTGCCGTCCCGCATCGATCCTTGCCAGACCGGTCATACCCGGGCGCCACCACGATTCGGGTTGCTCCAGCAGCTTTGCTCGCACCATAAACAGATTACCGGTCTGCGGTTTGACCTGGGCAACGGGAATGACCGCCTCAATCTCGATGGGGTAGTTGCGATCGGGCTGACTAAGCAGCGAGATCTCGCCCCGCGCCTGGGCGGCGACGAATCGCATGTCCGCCTCAGGGATGTAAAGCGTGACATAGAGCCCCTCGACCTTTGCGACCCGAAATACCTTGTCGCCGCGCCTGACCGGCGAGCCAAGCAGCTCTCGACGCTCACCTTCCACAATCACGCCGTCGAACGGCGCCACAATTCGAGCCTGATCCAATTGGTAGAGCGTGCGGTCGAGCCGCGCCTGGGCCTGGGCGCGCCGGGAAAGAGAAATCTGGACATCTGCTGTTTGACCGGCTGCGCGGGCCTTCTCGGATTCCGCCGTGAACCGTCGGATTTCAGCGCGTATCTCAGACTCTTGCAGAAGCAGTTCCTGCCGATCGAGTACAGCAAGCACGGCACCTTGCCGGACGGTGTCGCCACTGGTGACGAGCACCTGATCCATATATCCATCGAAAGGTGAATTCAGCAGCTGCGCGCTGTCGGTCACCAACTCTGCATTGGCGTCGATCCGATGAGGCCAGGTACCGAAGATTCCGTAAAGCAGCAGCGCTGCGCAGGCGATTGCAAGCGATTTGCGACCGAGATGATTGATTCTGACGGTTTCCACCGCAATGCGATTGACGTGATGGCCGAGTCGCGCGCCAAACCAGCGATCGCGCAACTCGAGCGCCGTCAGCCACGGCATTACCATCTGCAACGCGAGTTCCAGCGTTTCAATCGGAACTGGAGACGGGTTTAGATCGTCATGAGCCAGCAGCAGGACCGCTTCCGTAGAGTCGTCGTCGCCCCGCAGCGGAATACTGAGCAGCGCGGCAAACCCCAGCCCTTGACGCAGCCTGTTGTGGGCAATGGTAGGCGGGCCTGATGGATCGATACCGGGATCGTGAACCGGCACATCGTGATCCAGCGTCTCTTCCATGGCCGCTTCAATGAGGCGGACATGGTCAGCGCGCCGCTCAAATCGATCCAGGTGACTGATCGCTCTCATGCGGACATATGGCCCGCGACGCCAGCCGAGGCTGACCTGGGTCCAACCGGTCTGCGCTGCGATGCCGTTGACCAGGGCAAGCGATGCGGCACCGAATCGCTGATGGCGCGTCACCTGAATGACCAGATCGAGCCATCCGAGTAATGCACCGCGACTTTCCGCCGACAGTGCCAGCCCACGCTCGGTCGACATCGAGTCGACCTTGAGCGCAGGTTCGGCAGACGATGCGCCTGGCTCAAAGGGAATATCAGAGATCAGTTGAGCGCGCAGTACCAGCTCGTTGAGCCTGGGACGCTCAGCCTCTGGAATCTCGAGTACCAGCATCGCCCCGTTGAACCCTGACAGGCGGACACCGAGCGCAATGGCAGGCGTGCCAGGCCCCGCAGGCACTGTCCCAAACCCTTTCTCGCCGAGGCGCTCAAACAGATCAGGCGCCAGAGCCAGCCAGCGTGCGCTCAGCCCAGACTCCTGCGCATTCCAGTCGGCCAGCACCTGCCAGCCTTCAGCCGAAAGGCGGGCACAGATCGACGCCTGCGCCCGACACAGCAGCGCAGCGCAGCGCGCGAACTCAAGCCAGAACCTTTCGTCCTGAGCCGTTCGTCTGAGCGCATAGATCGCAGCGAGCAAAGCCCTCGCGTCGACCCTCGCGCTTGAGGAATCAGCCTGCGCGGGTCTGAGCGATCGGGGAGCGCCGGGGTCGTTCATACTGCCTGGTGCTACGGGCGCGGTTGATTAGTCAAGACTTCTGCGCAGAGCGGCTGCGGCGTGCACGCGGGCGGGGCTCGCTTGCGCTGGGCGTCTCGGGGGCAGGCGCGGCAGCCTGAGGTGCATCGATACCTGGCAAAGCTCTCGCCTCTTTCAGCCGGACCAGACGATCGATCTGCGGCAGGGATGACAGGTGCGAATAAATCGGCTGGAGATACCGAAGCGATCGCATCTCGAGGAAAGCGGTATCGTTGAGCGCGTCCAGACGCTCCTCGTTGACGACGTAGCTTCCCGCGATATCGCGTGGACTGCCCGCAATCTGCACGCGCAGATTGAGTGGACGCAAAAGGTTATGTCGAGACAGAAAGGATGAGAACTGACGCGTCAGCGCATCCATTTGCTGCAGTTCTCCGAGAAATCGCTTGACGTTCTCGAGTGTATCGGTGGGTGAGCCGTTTTGAGCGAAGAGCTCAAGACCTTCATTGGGATCGAGCAGGCCAGACCCCTCGTCGACGCACACGGCGTACTCATCCGGTTTTTCAGTATCCGCCAACGCAAACGGATATCGGCGAAGAATGCCGGGGATATACGCGCCTTTCAGCCAGGAACCGTCCTGCTCAAGAAAAAGATTTTCTCCAGACTCGACTCCCAGCAGCGCCACCGCGCGGAACACATCTCGCTCTCGATCGTCCAGAAATACGATTGGATAAAACGCGGAGGCTCTCACAAACTCCTGCATGGCAAGCGATGCCAAATGAAAGCCGCGCGAAAAGCCGAACCCAGTAACCGGTTTGATTCGAAGATTGCCGTGCTGCTCGCGGCTGACAGGAACGAGACGTTCAAACATGAGTCGATACCAAATAAAAGGACCCGCAGTGTAGCGCTTCAGCGCGCACTGCGAACGAGCCTGGCCCGAAGTTTGATATCGAGGTCGGGCTCAAGTCCAACCA
>CAZORB010000094.1:0-17237 GCA_964581825.1 uncultured Bordetella sp. | reverse complement strand
CTTCAACGAGTGTTGCGCGCGCCGCTCGAAGTTCGGAAGGGTTGCCTGCAAGTGCCACGGCCTTGTCTTCAAACTCCCGCAGCGACGCCACCACAAAATTTGGTAGCCCTGCGGTGCGCACCAGGCTTGCAGCCATGCGCGATACGAAGGTTCGGCCAGCCATCGTCAGGAGCGGCAGGCCCACCCATAATGCGTCGGCGGCGGTTGCACCGGCGTTGTAGGGGTGGTTGTCTAAAAACAGATCTGCGAGCGGCATGCGGGCCAGGTATTCCGCATGACTGGTGCGGGGCGCCAGAATGATTCGCTCGCGCGGCAAGCCATGCGACGAGGCTGCGGCCAGCAGATTGGCAGTGGCAACCGGGTTGTCATCCAGCAGCCACAACACGCTGTTCGGTACCCGGTGCAATACCCGCATCCAGGTGGCGAACATCTCTGGCGCCAGTTTGTAGCTGTTGTTGAACGTCGCAAAGATGAATTTGTCGTCGGGAAGACCGACCGCAGCCCGGGTTGGCGTTTCATTGGCAATGCGCCCACGGTCGCCAGGCTGAAACACCGTTGGTAGTGCGATGACCTTCTCGCTGTAAAAGCGTTCGTCATCTTCCGGGACGCACCACCGATCAGTAACCGCATAGTCAATCCAGGGAAGGCCGCTGGTACCGATCAGACCCAGCCAGGTCACTTGCACGGCGGAAGGGCGGTTGGCGAAGATGGCTGGCCGCGCGCCTGCAGACAGGCCTTGCAGATCAATCAGGATGTCGATGCCGTCGGCGGCGATTTTTTCGGCCGCCTGCCTGTCGGTGAGCGACTTAATAATGGTCAGCCGGTCGAACGCGCTTTTTAAACGTTGCCGCTGTGGTGAGCCGTCTTCAGGGCTCCAGCAGTAGCCGTGTACCTCGAAGCGGTGTCGGTCATGGGATTCCAGCAGGCCACCCAGCAGTAAACCCACCGGATGCATGCACAGGTCTCCGCTGACATAACCAATGCGCAGGCGCTCGCCTGCGCGCACACGCCGCGCGTTCGCGCGCGTGACAAGGGGAGGGGTGTCGGCAATCAGTTGCCGGTAGGTGCGCTCAACGAAGGTACGAGCGGCAAGCAATTGCAGCCCCGGATCATCGGCGAGCCCCAGCATGGCCATAGGGGATGTGGCGATCAGCTGGGTGTTGGCGCCAACATCAGGGATAGGGCTCCACACGGGCCACTTGCACTGACGTTGCCGCAGTCGGATGACGTGCTGCAGCACTTCATATTGGTTGCCGTCGATCTTCAGGCTATCGAGCAGGCATTGCTCGGCTTCAGCAAATTCACGCTCGCGCTCAAGCACCCGGCCTAAATTGTTAAGCGCCATGCGCTCAAGCTCGGTATCGGGGTTGGCCGCTTTACGGGCCAGGTCGCGCGCGTGGCGCCAGGCGGTAAGCGCCTCCTGGGCTTTGCCCAGGGCGTCAAGCCGAGATCCTAGGTTGACCCAGGCCTGAACAAAGTCGGGCGCAATGCGAATAGCCTCGCGGTAGGCGGTTTCGCCAGCGGCGTTGTCTGTCTTGGAGAGCTCAGCTCCCAGGTTGAACCACACCAAGTGCGCACCCGGAGCACCCTGAGCATTGGCGAGCCACTGTTGATAGTGCGCGATGGCCGCGTCGCGCTGACCGGCATTCATCAAAGCCTCGGCCTGCTGAACGACCTGCGCAATGGTGGCACGCGCCGCCTGGGGGCTTGCTGTGATCGGGGATACCGACCCTGATTTCCGGGAAGCCCGGGAACTGACCACGCTTCGTGAAGCCTTGACCATCCGTTCGTGCTCCGACGCCCTATCTATTCCATCTGTCTGATTGACCCGGTGTCAAGACTTTGCGTTCAAGGCGCGCAGCAATGTGTCCGGATCTGCCGCGAGCGTTGTTAGCAGGAAACATGCCGCCGGACTGACGGAAAAGCTGGCACGGGGATTGCTGTCGACGGGGTGTCCCGAAACTGGAGGTTTCCATGACAACGACGGCATCTCTGCAGGCACCACGCGAGTTTCTCATTCCGAGAGGCCCGCGCACTGTCGGCTTCCCGACGCCGGACCAGATTCGGGCGTCGATCCAGCAGCTTGTTTCAGAGCGCGAGTTCGCTCAGGCGCAGCAACTGGCGGAAGAAGGCCTTGAGGTCTATCCCGACAGTGAGGGCGTTCTGGCTATCTCGGCACTGGTATCCATCGTACGACAGGACTGGCTGTGTGCGGTGGTGCTGCTGGAGAAGCTTCTATTTATCCAGGGCGATAGGGCATCTGACCTGACACGAATGATGCTCGAGCGTGCGCGCAAGTGTCGCGGCAACGCGGTGCCTACCAAGCGGCAATCGATTGCCAACGCGGCACATTAAACGACAGCACAGCGAGGTCACTTAAATGACTATTATCAATACCAACGTCAAAGCGCTGTTTGCTCATCAGGCGCTCAAGGTTAACGACCGCTCGATGACTGACAACATGAATCAGTTGTCGACCGGCAAGCGGATTAACTCCGCCAAGGACGACGCGGCGGGCCTTGCAATCGGTACCCGCATGACAGCCGATTTGCGCGGTATCGCAGTGGCGATTCGAAATGCCAATGACGGTATTTCGATGATGCAGACCGCTGAGGGCGCGCTTGGCGAAATCTCAAACATGCTGCAGCGGATGCGCGAGCTGGCGGTTCAGGCGGCTAACGGCACGATGAGCCGAAGCAATCGGGAGGCGCTCCAGGCGGAGATGGACCAGCTGGTTGCCCAGATTGACAACGTCGCTGAGACCACCAATTTCAACGGCATCAAGCTGATCAACGGGCAGAACAACCCCGTGATGCTGCAGACCGGTGTCAAAGAAGGCGAGCAGGTACAGGTTGGCGTGGTGGATGCCCGCTCGAAGAGCCTGGGGCTGCAGGGCTTCGCGGTCGAGGGCGAGATGACGAGCGGCCGGATCGGCACCATTAGTGGTATTGACGCCACGGATGACGTCCTGATCAACAACAAGCCGGCGTTTGCATCATCGACCACGGTTCCGTTGAGCAATACCAACGCAGCGAAGGTGCTGGCTTCGGCGATCAATACGAATATTGGTCAGCATCAGGTGAAGGCGACCGCGTTCAATACGCTGCGCGGCACGACGCCTACGGCTGAATCGTTTGCGGCGGGTGCGCTTAAGATCAACGGCAAAGATGTGGGCGCAGCGGGTTCGGTGGCTGAGCTGGTTGCTAACATCAACCGCGACGTGGGCGGCATTGTTGCAACGCTGTCTCAGGCGGGAACCATCGAGCTGTCGAACAACACCGGCGAAGACATTGTGATCGGTGCAACTTCGACCGCTGGCTTCGTGTCGGGCACCTATACCGGTTATGTCTCGATGGATAGCCTGACCAATCAGGGTATCAAGCTGTTTGCTCGTAGTGACGCGAACGGGTATCCCGGTGGCGTGGGTACGGTTGCTGACCTGCAGCGGATGGGCCTGAACGAAACCAATGATGGCACCGCGTTTACCGGTATTTCCGTGTCTAGTGCTGCGCTGACGGTATCCGATGACATTCGAATCAATGGGGTGCGAATTGGGACCTCGGCAGACTCTTCGGCCATCGCGAAGGCTTCCACCATCAACATGATGGCCGAGCAGTCGGGTGTCAAGGCAACGGCGGTTACGGAGGTTCAGGTTGGCGTCAACCTCAACAACGTCGCGGCCGCATCGCTCACCATCAACGGTGCAGCGATCGACACCACCACGGTTTTGACGCTTGCTGACCTTACATCCAAGATCAATGCAGCGGGTGTGAACGGCATCATCGCCTCAGCAAGCGATTCCGGTGTGCTGATTCTCAGGTCGGCCGGTGGCGCTGACATCACTGTCAACGACACCAGTGGAACACCGATGGTGACGGGTGCCTCTTCGCTTAGCGGGGATCTAGCCTCGGGTCAGCTCGGAACCGGCAACCCGGGCTTGACGGTGAAGGGCCGCATCACACTTTATTCAGACGTCAACGCTGAGATTCGTGTCGAGGCCGAGAACACGGCGTCGCTTGCCAAGATTGGTATTGCTGCTCAGGGCGGCACCGATGTGCTGGTTGGCGGAGCACTGACGATCGTCACGCAGGAATCCGCGGGACGCGCGCTCACCTCCATTGACCGGGCGCTCGACCAGATTCTGGTGAACCGAGCCACGCTGGGTGCCTTCCAGAACCGGCTGACGGTTGCGGTGGATAACCTGATGACAACGAGCGGCGCGCTGAATCAGTCTCGTAGTCGGATTATGGATGCCGACTATGCGCAGATCAGTACTGAATTGGCGCGCAATCAGATCATTCAGCAGGCGGGTACGGCCATTCTGGCGCAGGCCAACACCAGTCAGCAGTCCGTACTGCAGCTCCTGCAGGGTTAAGCGGGTATTCTGGGGAGTTCGAACACTGATCGGAGACTCGCTTGGCAACCATGGCAGAGGCGCTGGCGCTTCATCGCGAAGGACGGGTCGACGAAGCCGCGGTGCTTTACGACCGCATTCTGGCTGCTCATCCAGACCAGCCTGACGCGCTTCATCTCAGGGGTGTGGTGTACATGCAGCGGGGTGAGCTGCGTGACGCGGTCAAGATGATTGGCAAGGCGATCGTGCTTCGTCCGGATGACGCAGCGTTCTACTCCAACCTTGCGGCAGCGCTCTATAGGTTGCAGATGTTTGACCAGGCGCTGAACTATGCATCGCGCTCGATGCAGCTTGACGCACGGTCATTTCAGTCTCGTATGATCGTTGCCCAGTGCTTCTACGCCAAGGAGATGTGGCAAGACTCCGCAGACGCATACAAAGAGGCGCTTGCGCTTGATCCGGTTAATCGCAACTTAATCAACGGTAGGCTTGGCGCGCTGCAGGCCCTGGCTGCGCATCAACAGGTGGTTGATTTCATCGATTCGCTGACATGCACGCTGGATGACCGGCTGCGAATCTCCAAAGCGCAGGCACTGAGAGAGCTGAAGCGGTTTGACGAAGCGCTGTCTGAGCTCGAGTCATGTTCCGCCAAAGCGGGGCACGATTGGCAAGTGAACATGCTGAAGCTCATGCTGGATCGGAACGATAAGCAGGGCGCAATTCCCCACGGACAAGCTTTGCTGGAGGCGAAAGACCTGCTGGCTACTCAGCGACTGTCCGAATCGCATGCAGCAGAATTTCGTGCCGCTTGGCCAGAGGAAGTACCCGAATTTAGGCCGAATGATGACGCTCACCCCGAGCGTAACGTCATCTGTTTCAGCCTGTGGGGCGACAACCCCAAGTACACCTATAACGCGGTGCTCAATGCGAAAAAAGTTCCGCTTGAGTATCCCGGCTGGAGCGCCAGGTTCTACGTTGACGATACGGTGCCCGCGGAAATCGTCCAGGCTCTGGTTGACTACGGCGCACGCGTCATTCCAGTCGAGGCAGACCCTCGGACGCACTTGAAGCTTTTCTGGCGCTTTTTGGCAACAGACGACCCGAGTGTTGAACGATTCCTTTGCCGCGATTGCGACGCCGTCGTGAACCACCGAGAGGTTGCGGCAGTTCAGGAATGGCTGTTGTCAGGGCGTCGCTTTCATGTGATGCGTGATCACCCTGAGCACGCAGAGCTGATGATGGCGGGCATGTGGGGAGGCGTAGCAGGCCTTTTGCCGCAGCTGAGCCAACAGGCTGTTGAATACTACGAAAGCCATGAGCCGAAGTGGCGTTGGGTAGACCAGGATTTCCTTCGAGATCGTGTCTGGCCCATCATTAAGGCCGATTGCCTGGTGCATGACGACTTCTACACCATGGGCGGCGAATGCCGGAGGTTTCCGCCGGGTTCCGAATTGCCGGAAAGCGAGCATGTCGGAGGGTATCGGCTGCGCTTTGCAGCCGAACAAGACTATGCGCCGAAATCGAATTGATTACCTCGTGGATGACTCGGAGCGGTCGGGCGGCTTAGGCACGACCTCTCCGGCGCGTGTTGACCCGGTGGGGCGGGTTGCTCGAGTTGCCCCTGCGCAACCGTATGCCCGAACTGGCGTCGACTCGCTCTTTGCAGGTAGCGCGGTCAGTCAGCAGCCGGACTGTCGACGGTGTCAGCATTTCGCCGTTTCATGGGACCCAGCCGTTCCCTATCTGTGCCGAGGCTTTGGCTTCAAGAGTCGGTCGCTGCCTTCCTGGGAGGTTTTGCAGGCCGATGGGCACCCCTGTCGTCTTTTCGCCGCCCGCCAATAAGGGGTTGTCGAAATCTCGGCTATAGCCAAACGTACTATTTAAGTCATTGAATTTAATGATTAAATAAGGTTGGCACGTCGATTGCTAATCCGCATCCAGGAAAATCAATGCAGGATGCGGGTGGTATCGATGTCGGAACAGTCTGCGAGCATTGTGTGGTTCGACCTGGTCGAAAGACTGGGCGAAATTGAGCGGCAGCGCCTGATTGAATCAGGGCTGCGTCCACTGCCGGTACGCAACATCACCGAGGCCGTTACCTTGGCGCCTTCGGTCGAAAGCGTTGTGGTTCGGCCGCTGGATGACACGTCGGTCATTGCGGAGCTGCGCAAGCGGTTCGCGCAGATGCCGAAGCGTCCAGCGCTGATTGCGAGAATCGACCGCGACCGCTTCGAGCTTGCGGTGCAGGCGATGCGAGACGGTGCGGATAACGTAATCGCCGCTGACGACTTCGCGGTATCAACCTGGAAGTCGAAAACACGTCCGGCCGCGGCCGCAAGCGCTGATGGTCGCGAAAAGACCTACGTATTTACCGACCCGAACAGCCAGACGCTGCTTGCTCTAGCGCAACGCGTGGCGCGTTCAGATATTTCCGTTCTGATTACAGGTCCGACGGGCGTTGGTAAAGAGGTCATGGCGCGTGTTCTGCATGAATCGTCGCCTCGAAACAAAGCGCCGTTCGTTGCACTGAACTGTGCAACGCTTCCTGAGTCGCTCATCGAAAGCATTCTGTTTGGTCACGAGAAGGGCTCGTTCACCGGCGCGGCACAGAGCAAAGCAGGCCTGTTCGAGCAGGCAAATGGTGGGACGCTGTTCCTCGACGAAATCGGCGAAATGCCCTACACGCTGCAATCTAAGCTTTTGCGTGTGCTTCAGGAGCGCGAGTTGACGCGCCTTGGTAGCAGCCACACGGTAAAGCTCGACTTTCGCCTGGTGGCAGCAACTAACCGCGACCTTCGTGCTGCTATCGCAACGCGGGAGTTCCGTGAAGATTTGTACTTCCGAGTGAGTGCCTTCCGGCTGACGATCGGACCCCTTGCTGACAGGCCTGGCGATATCCTGCCGCTCGCGGCACTCTTCCTGGTGAAGCATTCACAGGGTGTTCAGCCGCCGATGCTATCGCGTGAAGCCGGCGAGGCACTGCTTGCTTACCGCTGGCCCGGGAACGTTCGCGAGCTCGAAAATGTGATGCAGAGAGCGCTGGTTTTGTGTACGGCCGGAACGGTTGAGCTTGAGCATCTGGTGTTCGATGATCTGAATTCGCACAGCGGGTTGGCTGCGTCGTATCGTCAGGAAGCAGATATTGCGATGCCATCTTCAGCGGCGCACGCGGGGGCCAGCGGCTTCAACGCGTTCGATCGCCCGTCTTTCAACCCGGTAGCGAGCTATCCGAACGCTTTCGCAGGGGAGGCGAGGCATTTCTCGCCCGCCGTGCCACAGGCTGAGGAAGGCCTGCATTCAAGCGTTCGCGCCACCGAGTACCAGGCCATCATGAATGCGATCCGCGGATCCGCTAATCGCAATGAGGCCGCAGCGCGGCTCGGGATTAGCCCCAGAACGTTGCGCTACAAACTGGCCCGCCTGCGCGAGCCGATGCCGGGCGGGATGGCGATCGCAAGTGAAGGAGCCGCGTGATGATTGAACGTGCGCATGCGGCCAACGTCGAATCGATGTTGAGCCAGATCCGGAAGTATCAGACGCAGATTGGCACACAGGCCGACACGGCGTCCGCGATTGCCTCGGGCCCGCAACAGAAGCAAGTTGAAAAAACTGGGTTTGGCGACGCGGTAAAAAATGCGATCGCCTCGGTGAACGAGACGCAGTTAAATGCTCGAGCAACCGCAGAAGCCTACGAGCGCGGCGCGGAAATTCCGCTCGCAGAAGTAGTGCTGGGAATGCAGAAGGCGTCGCTTGCGTTTGAAGCGACGCTTCAGGTTCGAAACAAGGTCCTCAAGGCGTACGAGGATATCCTGAACATGCCGGTCTGACGCGCGACAATAGAAAGAGTTAAGCCATGGCTACGATGACCGCTCCCGGACCCGCAACCGCCCGTCCCAATGATGCTCCGGCACCTTCGGCAGAAGGTGGCTTACCCGTTCCCAGGCCCGGAGCCAGCGCGCCCGTGCCAACAGGCGCCCCGGCGGGCGGACCCAGTGGCCCAATGTCCTCGGCGTTATCCAAATTACCCGGCTTTTTCCCGGCCGGCGCGTTCGCCGGAATGGGCGATCTTTTCAAGCAGCCTGCCGTCAAGAAGTCGATGCCAATCATTCTTGCCGTGCTGGTGCTGATGCTTTTCGGGGCTATGTTCCTTTGGATTCAAACCCCGTCGCCGCAGTGGCGAGTTTTGCTGCCCGGTATCAGCGAGACCGACCGTCAGGCTGCGCTCGAGGCGCTGAAGGCGGGCCGCTTCGATGCTAAGGTCGACCCGGAAAACGGTAACCTGATTGTCCCCCCGGCGCGTTACCACGAGGCCCGGATGCTGCTGGCCTCGCAGGGGCTGCCGAAAGGGGCGGTCGCGGGCGGTCTTGATTCGCTGAAGGGTCAGTCGGCGATGACCACCAGCCAGTTTATGGAGCAGGTGCGATTCAATGCGGCGATCGAGCAGGAGCTTGCTCGCAGCGTTATGACGATTTCAACAATTAAAGCCGCGCGCGTGCATCTTGCGATGCCGCGTCAAAGCCCGTTCATTCGCGAGCGTATTGCGCCGAAGGCTTCGGTTGTCGTGACGCCGCATCAGGGTCGGATGGTGTCGCCCGCGCAGGTCAAGGCAATTGTTCAGCTGATCTCGTCCAGCGTACCTTATCTGCCAGCAGAAAATGTATCGGTGGTGGATGACGATGGAAATCTGCTGAGCGACGCACCCAGCGAAGCAGCGATGGGGCTCACGAACGCCCAGCTTCAGCACAAGCGGCAGGTTGAGCGCGAATACCGCACTCGCATCACGCAGATCCTTGCGCCTGTCGTGGGCGAGCACAACGTGAAAGCCCAGGTTGATATTCGGCTCGACTTCACGCAGCAGGAAGTGACGTTCGAGGACTTTGACTCGCGCCGGGAAGGTCCTAAGACACGTTCGGAGGTGCTTGCCGAAGAGCGCACGGCAAGGCCCGATGCGCAGGGAATTCCGGGGTCTTTATCAAATCAGCCCCCGCCGGATGCCCGCTTCAGTCCGAACGCTTCGGCTACGCCGGAGCCGGTGGCAACCGCAGGGTCGCTCAGCAAACGCAGCACGCGTAACTTTGAACTCGACCGCACCGTACGCCACATCAAGCACCCCACCGGCACTATCGAACGGATGGCGGTCGCGGTGGTCATTCATGATCCGACGGCCCAGGATGGAAGCCAGGGGGGTAAACCCGCTCGCTTCTCAGCGAGTGAAATCGATCGCGTGACCGAGCTGGTGCGGGGCACGATCGGTTTTGACGATAAACGCGGGGATGTGGTGACCCTGGTTACCGCGAAGTTTGAACCGGTTGCTGCTGCAGGTCCCCCGGTTGCCTGGTACGAAAGCGAAACGCTCATTGGCGCGATCAAGAGCAGTGTCGCCGCGCTTGTGTTCGTGATGATTCTGCTGTTTATCGTCCGCCCGGTGATGCGTGCATTCCTGCCCGCACCGGTTGCTGTGCCTGATCCCAAGCTGGCTGGGCTGCTGATTGGGCCGGACGGTAAGCCGATCCTTGGTCCCGACGGCAAACCGTTGGACGCTACGGCGATCGCAGCGATAACGGCCGCTGCCGCGGCTGGGGCAGGTGCAGCGGGCGCCGATGGCGACAAAGGCGACAAGAAGGAAGATGGCAAGGATGGCGACAAGGCCGAGGATGACGAGCCGCTCGAAGAGGGCATGATCGAAATCGGCGAGGGTGAAACGCTCGAGGAAATCAAGGCCCGCCTGAAACCCAAGAAATCCTCCATCTCTATTGATATGCTCGACACCGCGAATACTTATGATGACAAGGTTGCCGTGATTCGAATGCTGGTGTCAGAAGACTCCAAGCGCGTAGCGAGCGTCCTTAAAAACATGATCAAGCAGTAAGCAAACGACTGCTGCGGACTGCAAGGTGATGCGACATGGCTGAGGACAAGGGAAAGGCTGCCGCGAAGGGCGGCAAAGACGACAAAGCCGCGGAGAAAGATCCCAAGGCGAAGGACGCTAAGGGCGCGGCTAAAGGCGGCAAAGACGCCAAAGATCCGAAGGCGGGCGCGGGCAAAGATGCTGACAAGGCCGCTGCTGCGCCTGCGGTTGAAGAAGCGATTGGTATCAAAGGCCGCGAGGAAGTCGACAAGCTGTCCAATACCGAGCGGGCAGCGGTGCTTCTCTTGCTACTCGGTGAAGAGCAGGCTGCTGACATCATCAAATACCTCGACCCCAAAGAGGTACAGGCCCTTGGCGCTGCGATGGTTGCGGTGGTGGATCTCTCTCAAGACGCTGTGAACCTGGTGCTCGATGACTTCATCGCAACCATCCGTCGTCAGACCACGCTGGGTCTGGGCTCAATTGACTACGTGGAAAACGTGTTGCGCAAGGCGCTCGGTGAAGATAAGGCCGCCTCGGTATTGGGGCGCATCATGCCGGGTTCAGCCAGCCGAGGGCTTGAGATCTTGCGTTGGATGGACGCACGTTCAATCGCCGAGATGATCCGGCTTGAGCACCCTCAGGTCATTGCCATCATCCTGTCGGTGCTTGAGTACGAGGTTGCCGCAGACGTTCTGAACTTCCTGCCAGGCGAATCGCGCCCAGAGATCATGCAGCGTATTGGCGCGCTTGAAACAGTGCAGCCTGCCGCGATGAAAGAACTCGAGCAGATCATGAAGACGCAGTTTTCCAACAACTCGTCTGCCAAGAGCTCAAGTTTCGGCGGCGTAAAAACTGCCGCCAAGATCATGAACTTTGTGAAGGTCGACATCGAGTCGAAGCTGATGAGCGGCCTGGTGGAAATGGATCCCGATATTGCACAGCGGATCCAGGACAACATGTTCACCTTCGATAATCTGATCAACGTCGATAACCGAAGCATTCAGACGTTGATGCGTAACATCGAGCCCGATCTGCTCATGACAGCACTGAAGGGGGCCGATGAGGCGGTCAAGCAAAAGTTCTTCGACAACATGTCGGCTCGGGCACGTGTCATGTTTATCGACGACATGGAAGCCAAAGGACCGCTGCGGATCTCCGATGTTGAAGAGGCGCAGAAGTCAGCCATGCGGATTGCGCGCAAACTGGCAGACTCGGGTGAGCTGGTTCTTGCAGGTCGCGGGGACGACTTCGTCTGATGCCTCGCTCACGCAAAAAGTCTGATCCGCTCGAATTCCGCCCCGCTGCGGTCGATCCGAAGCGATCGCTGGAAGAGGCCTGGGAGCCGAATCTGTTTGTGGGCGAGCGGGTGGGCGCACTCAGCCTTACGCCGGATGAGCTCACAGCGGCGGACAGCGAGGGTACTGAAGGTATACCCGAGGACAGCGGTCCCGGATCCGCGTCCCTCGCGTCGCGATTTGAGGCGCTGCCCATCGAATGGATCACCGGCGAGCCCGCTATCGAAACGCTGCGGTTTGAGTTGAGCGACGGGCTTCGTTACGTCGGCGATCTAGCAGACGATGAAGAGGATGCGTCTGACGACGAGTCCGAATTCACCGAAGACGATCCGCGTTCAGGCCTTGAAGGGGAAGGCCTCGCTCGCGAACAGTTAGGGGACGAAGATGCCGACCCCAATGATAGTGACGCGATTCGAGAGCCAGCAGATCTGGATGCGCAGACGGCGCCTGAGTTCGGTGTAGACGGAGAGCAGTCTGAGGATGACCGCGCCGCGCTCGAGGCGGATGCGCCGACGCATGACGATCCAGCTCCAGTGGGAATCAGCGAGGTAGCTCACCTCGAGGCGCTTGAGGCCGCGCGCCAAGAGGCTATGCAGCTGGGTATCGAGCAAGGCCGCGCTCAGGGGCTCAGCGAAGGGTTGGAGCGTGGCTTGGAGGAGGGCGTTGCGCGTGGGCGCGAAGAGGCCCGTCAGCAGTTTGAGGCTGAATTTTCCGAGCGCCTGCGCGACCTGGATGAACTCCTCGCATCGGTCAAACTTGCTGGATCAGATTCACACCGACTGTTTGCGCCGATGAAAAAATTGGCGCTTCACCTTGCGGAGCAACTGGTTCGCGGCGAGCTGAGCTTGTCGGGCGATGCTATCAATAGACTCGTGGAGCACGCTCTGGTCGAAGTGGACCGTAGTCCGGGCAACGATCTGGTGGTGTCACTCAACCCTGAAGATGTGGAGCGCTGGACGCGTTGCGCGCCAGCAGCATTCGACAGCCTGGTCGTGCGTGCGGACCCATCGCTGTCGATCGGCAGTGTTCGCCTCACTGCTGGGGAAAGCATCATCGAAGACCTGATTGAGCATCGCTTGCACCAGATGGCTGCGCGACTGCTTGGTGAGGCGCCTACACGTGGTTTCTCGAGAATGACGTCGCTCAGGATGCATGCCGGTCCGGCAGAGGATATTTCCGATGTTGGCTGACTTCACCAAAGAGGTTGATCTGGCGATCGATCGCGTCCATGCGCCAGGGATTCAGCGTCGCGGCACGCTCGCGCGTGTGGTCGGGCTCACCCTGGAGGCACGCGGGATCATGGCGCCGGTGGGCTCACAGTGTGTGGTGGACGCCGCTAATGGTCGGCAGATCGAGGCCGAGGTTGTCGGATTTCACAACGACACGCTCTATCTGATGCCTTTTCATGATGCTGCGGGTGTTGCACCGGGTGCTGCTGTACGGCTCGCAGGCAATGCCTCCACAGTCATGCTTGGGGATGCACTTCTGGGACGAGTCATCGATGGGCTGGGCCGCCCGCTGGACGGTAAGCCCGCGCCTGACTGCAGAGATCCCGTGGGCCTGCAGGGCATGCCGCTTAATCCAATGGAGCGCGGGCCCATCCGAGACGTAATCGACACCGGGGTGCGCGCGGTAAACGGTCTGCTCACCATGGGCCGTGGCCAGCGTATTGGACTGATTGCCGGGTCGGGCGTGGGTAAGAGCGTATTGCTGGGCATGATGACGCGCTTCACCAACGCAGATATCGTAGTGATCGGGCTCATTGGTGAGCGCGGCCGCGAGGTTCAGGAATTCATTACCGAATCACTCGGCGAAGAGGGGCTGGCGCGATCAGTAGTGGTGGCTGCACCGGCCAATGTGTCGGCTGTGCAGCGGTTAAAGGCTGCGCATCTCGCGCACGTGATCGCTGAATACCACCGCGATGCGGGTCGGCACGTGCTGCTGCTGCTCGACAGTCTTACCCGTGTGGCGCATGCGCAGCGCGAAATTGGACTCGCCATCGGTGAGCCGCCCGCATCCAAGGGGTATCCCCCTTCGGTCTTTAGTCTGCTGCCCAATCTGATTGAACGAGCGGGAGTCGGGCGAGGAGGGCACGGGTCGATCACGGCAATCTACACGGTGCTCGCCGAGGGCGATGACCGTTCTGACCCGATTGTTGATATTGCCCGGGCGTCGCTCGATGGTCAGGTGATGCTGTCGAGAGCGCTTGCCGACGCTGCGCACTACCCGGCGATCGACCTTACCGGCTCAGTGTCCCGGGTGGCTCAGAACATCCTGCCCCCTGAGCAGCTTCGAATTGCGAACCGTTTTCGTCGGCTATGGACGCTCTATCAGCAAAACGCCGACCTGATTCAGGTGGGTGCCTACCAGCCAGGAACCAATCCTGAGCTCGACGAGGCGATTCGGATGCGACCCCAGCTAGAGCAATTTCTTCGTCAAGATATGCATGAACGTGCCGACTACCCTTCTACCCAGACCGGGTTGCTCAGGGTAATGGGAGGCTGATGTGGATAGGCGTAATTGCTGGGAAGTTTTGCTTGATCGAAGTGCCAAGGCTGTTGAGCTTTCCAGGCAGGGTTGCCTGCGCGCGGCCACACGTGTCACGCAGCTCGAGGCCCAGATGCAGCGTCTGCACGAACTTCACGCCGATTACACGCGGCGTCTGCTCGAAGCGCAAGACAGGGCCCACGGTATATCGCAGACTGTCTCTTACCGGAATTTTCTGGTGCAGATAGGCGCCCTGATGGACCGCACTGTGCAGGATCTGAACGCTGCTCGCGCGGTACACGCCGCCGCATTGCGTGACCTGCAGCGTACCGAGCAGGAGCAGAATAAGTACGAAGCGCTCATTGAGCGCGAAGATCTTAAAGCCAGTCAGGCGGCTGAGAAGGCCGAACAGCGTGCCTTTGAGGAACTGGCAATCAGTCGGTACATCCAGCACCAGCGCAGTAGCGCTTGAAAATGAAACGGGCCCCGAGGGGCCCGCTTTACTTCGGATCGGGATGTTCCCGATCGGTGTTTAGGCGGCCATCCGCGACACCGAGGCATCCACCGGCGGCTGAATGGTTGCCCAGGCCTGCCGAATTTCGGTCATCAGGCCGCGAATCTCAGCAATGATGGCCGGGTCGTTGTTGGCGTTTGCGTGAATCAGGCGACGCGACACGTAGGCGTACAGTTCGTCGAGGTTAGAGGCAAGTTCGCCACCTTTTTCATGGTCAAGCGAGGCTTGCAGACCCAAAACAATACGGCTGGCGCGAGAGATGCTCTCCCACTTGCCGTTGATGTCGTTGCGCTGGATCTGCGCCTCAGCCAGCACCAGACTATCGATCAGCGCGTCGAACATCATCTTGATCAGGCCGACCCGATCGGAGCTGGCGACATCCGCCTGGACTTTAACTGCTCCGTACTCACCCAGCCCGCGCTTGTTCATTCGCATGTTTTTGCTCCAGCAACGTTTTCCGACCTAAGACAGGTATCGGCGGCAAACCGCCCGACTTGAGGCGCTTCCCCAGGCTTTCGACCCGGGGCGTCCAGGGCTTTCCTGGCCGTACTAGAGGTATCGGAGTCTGGCGCGCGGTCTTGAGCCCGGTCAATGACGGGGCCGGCTGTCGCATGGGGCGGACCGTCTAGGGGAAAGCCATTGCTCGCAGCGGAATTCCGGTGCCAACTGGTCCATCCGGGCATTTCACCGAATCGAGAGGAAATGGCATGAACGCACCCGAATTCGCCCCAAACCCTCACCCGGTCTGCACCACATCGGAAGCCGCGAGACGCCTCGGCCTATCTAGCACTACCGTACAGGTCATGGTGGAACGCGGCGAACTGAAGGCCTGGAGAACTCGCGGCGGCCATCGACGGATTAGTATCGACTCGGTGGAATCGATTCAACGGCAGAGGAGCGCGATGGTGGGTAGCCATCGCCCTGAGGCGGCTTCGCTATGCGTGCTGGTGATGGAGCGGGGCGGAGAGGGCGCTGAGTCATATGCTGCAGCGCTGCGGGCGTGGGGCTGGCCGCTTCAGGTTCTGAGTGCAGCCGATGGCCTGGAGGCACTACTGCTGATCGAACGGCGGCGTCCAGATATCGTGATCATGGATATGGAGTTGCCCCGGTTCGATGGGCTTGCATTTACGCACACGCTTCGCAGCCATCATGAATTCGATGCCGTGCAGATCGTTGCGCTGGCGGGCACCGCGGGCGCACCCAGCGGGCTCCGCTCCGGGAGCATTGCCGGTGTAGCGGTCTACACGAAGCCCGTATCCATCGAAAAGTTACAGGGCTTCATCGAGGCACATCTGCTGCGGCAAAGTTTTGCCGCCACGCCGCTACCCGAGGCCGATCCGGTCCGCGAGATACGTAAGGTGCCTGCGCCAGTACGCCTCAGCACACGATCATCGCGTCAACGATCCCAGGGCGCGGCCGAGGCTGCGCCCGCCGCGTAGCGTTGCTGTGCCGCACGAAGGGTGGCGTGGTCAACGCCCCCGTCGCGCGCCAGCGATTCCAGTGCCGCCAGGACCACCTGGTGACGGTCAACCTCGAAGAATTGCCTGAGATGCTGACGCGTATCACTGCGACCGAAGCCGTCGGTACCCAGCGTGATGTAGCGTGCATCAAGATATTCGGCAATCAGCTGGGGCCAGGCGCGTACATGATCGGTCGCGGCAACGATGGGCGTGGGGCCAGGTAACAGACGCTCAAGGGTACTTTGTGAGCCGTTACCTGAACTGGGGTCGTCGACTCCGAGTCGCCGGGATCGCTGAAGTTCACGCGCTTCGCGGGCGAGCTCAGCAAAACTGGTGACCGAAAAAATTTCAGTTGAGATGCCCCAGTCGCGTGCCAGTATTTCGCCTGCGGCGATCACCTCGAGCAGAATCGTTCCCGACCCGAGAAGACGGACCCTGGGTGTAGTACCTGCCTTTGCGGGCTCTGCGGTGTGTGCAGCAAAGCGATACATTCCATGCAGCAGGTCGCGTTCAACGCCCTCAGGTAGCGAAGGCATCGGATAGTTCTCGTTCATGAGCGTGATGTAATGAAATTCATCGCGCTGCTCGGTCAGCATGCGCTGCATCCCATGGCGCAGGATGATCGCAAGCTCTCCGGCGAATGCGGGATCCCACACCCGACAGTTAGGCACCATGGAGGCCATCACCAGGCTCGAACCGTCCTGGTGCTGCAGACCCTCGCCGCCAAGCGTGGTACGCCCTGCAGTGGCGCCAAACAGAAAACCCCGGGTGCGTTGATCAGCCCCGGCCCAGATCAGGTCGCCCACCCTTTGGAAGCCGAACATTGAGTAGTAGATGTACACCGGCAGCATGGGCACGCCGTGTACGCTGTAGGAAGTGCCGGCAGCAATCCACGATGACATGGCACCGGCTTCGGTGATGCCTTCTTCGAGCAGCTGTCCATCTCGGGCTTCGCGATAGGCAAGCATGGAGCCCGCGTCTTCGGGTTCGTAGTTCTGGCCGTCAGGCGAGTAGATTCCGATTTGTCTGAACAGGCTTGCCATGCCGAATGTTCTGGCCTCATCGGCAACAATTGGCACGATGCGCGGGCCCAGCTCACGATCTTTCAGGAGCCCTGACAGCATGCGAACGGCGGCCATGGTCGTGGACATTTCCTTGCCGGCAGCCTCCAGGGCAAAACCGCCCCATTGCCCGATGGCAGGAACCGAAAGAGGCGGCGCGCTGGCGCGCCTTGCCGGCAACGATCCGCCCAGGTCCTCGCGGCGCTGTCGCAGGT
>CAZORB010000093.1:0-17476 GCA_964581825.1 uncultured Bordetella sp. | reverse complement strand
CACCCATGCTGGTGTCAGGTACCAAGCCCTTGACCACGAATACATTCATGCCAACGGGCGGTGAAATCAGCCCCATCTCGAGCAGGATCACCATAATGACGCCGAACCAGATCAGATCGTAGCCCAGTGCTTTGACGATAGGGATCACGATTGGGAGCGTCAGCACCAGCATCGAGAAGCCCTCGAGGAACATGCCAAGCACCAGGTAGAGCGCCATGATCATTAACAGCACGGCAAACGAACTCAGTGAAGTACTGGTTAGTAGATCAGCCACCTGAGTCGGTAGTCCGCTGAGCGCCAGGAAAGGCCCGAACACCAGGGCACCCATCAGAATGAGGAACACCATCGCAGTGGTGCGTACGGTGTCGAGCAGCACCTGTTCCAGCACCGCGCGGCTGAGATGCCCCGTTGCCCAGGCCCAGGCAAGCGCCAGAAACGCTCCCACCGCAGCGGCTTCAGCGGGGGTAAACACGCCCGCGTAAATACCGCCGATTGAGGCGAAGACCAGCCCGAGCATGGGGGCGGAC
Source organism: uncultured Bordetella sp. (assembly GCA_964581825.1). Taxonomy (GTDB): domain Bacteria; phylum Pseudomonadota; class Gammaproteobacteria; order Burkholderiales; family Burkholderiaceae_E; genus SYIM01. Next base: position 16,949 of record CAZORB010000093.1, on the reverse strand, counting down.
TGGCCGAGTGCGCGCCAGCGTTGCGCAAAACTTGAGCGCTCGCCCGCGGGCCCCAGATGTGGCTGGAAGCCCGTCCAGATCATGATCGTGATCACGAACAGCAGCGTCAACAGAAGCCCTGGCAGCACGCCGGCAAGCAGCAGCTTGCCAATGGACTGCTCGGTCAGAATGCCGTAAATGACGAACGCGGTACTGGGAGGAATCAGAATGCCCAGCGTACCGCCCGCTGCGACCGTGCCCGCCGCCAGACCGCCGTCGTAGCGGTAGCGACGCATTTCAGGCAGGCAGACGCGGCCCATGGTGACGGCAGAGGCAACGCTGGAGCCAGATACCGCGGCGAATCCTGCGCAGGACAGAATGGTGGCGGAAGCCAGGCCACCACGCCAGTGTCCAACCCAGGCATAGGCGGCCGCAAACAGCGACCTCCCCATTCCGCAGGCCGATGCGATCGACCCCATCAGCACGAACAACGGGATGACCGCCAGATCGTAGTAGGCCGCATAGGAATACGGGTAAGTGCCCAGCGCCATCAGGGCGGCCTGCGGGCCGTTGAGCACTGCGAACCCGACGCTTCCAACCAGAAACATTGCAATGCCGATCGGCATTCGAAGGGCGAGCAGCCCCAGCATGATCACCAGACCGATCGCACCGATCGCTTCAGAACTCACGCGGGCTCCGAATCAGAGAAGGCCCGACGCCAGCCAGCAATCGATTGGACCAGGCAAACCAGCGCAAACATCAGTGCGCCGAATGCAGCCGCGAACTTAAATGGCCAGTGCGGCCAGCGCAGCATATTGCCGATCTGAGTCCAGCCGTAGATCGCCTCGGCGGCTACCCGCCAGGCAATAACGGCAAACAGCACGCCGCCCGCCAGCGACATGAGCGGAGGCAGCCATCGGAGCGACGGACGGTCCAGCCATCGATCCAGCAGATCGACCGCAATGTGGCCGCCCGTGACGCCGCACCAGGCAAGCGACAAAAACACGATGAGCGCCATCGCGTACTCGGTGGCCTCGAGCGAGCCCCGAAATGGCATGTTGAAGAAGTAGCGCATCACCACGTCGGCCACGGTGAACACGGTGAGCGCAAGCAGAATCCAGCCCGCCGCCAACGCCATCAGCCGCAGCAGGCGTTCGAAACCGTTGCGTGGAGTGTCAGTGCCTTCCAACGTCGCCTCAGCGCGAAAGCCGACTGAGCGCCTCATCAACCGACATCACGTCGCCAAAAAACAGAGCGAAGTTGTCGAGTGAGGTGACATGCTCTTCATGGGTAAATGCCGAGTTGGCATCTGACAGCATGACCACCCGGTAATCGAGCATCATCGCGTCACGAGCGGTGGATTCGCAGCACACGTTGGTCGCCGTGCCCGCCACGAGCAGCGACTCGATTCCGCGCTGCTGCAATTGCTGGTGAAGGTCAGACGAACCCTGAATGAACGCGCTGTACATAATCTTGCGAGCGTACACGTCAGCGGGCAGCGCTTCAAGCTCTGGAAACAGCTTGAATCCTTCGGAATCTTCGGCAAGCTTGGTGAGGCGCGCCTGAACGCGACCGGGTTCCAGCATGTACTGATGGTGCCTCGCCCAGCGCTCGGTTGCACCGCGCGCGGTGGTCTGGATCCACGCTACGCAGCCGCCCGCCTGCCGAAGCGCCGACGCCATCCGGTTGATCGCTGGCACGGTGGCCCGAGAAGCGGCCACCTCAGCCGGAAACCCCGGCGCGCAGAAATAGTTCTGCATATCGACCACGACCAGCGCGGTGCGCTGGGCATTGATCGATTGATGCGCCGGGATCGTGCCCTGCCGACGCAGTACGCGCTCGCGCACTGCGTCGGACATGGCATAGGGTTGCCCCGGAAACGTGCTCAACGGACGATTCCGAGTTCCTGGCGAGCAGGACCGCGATAGGTGAACAGCGTGAGTGCACCGTTGCGGATATCGCCCTTATTGTCGAAGGCGATCGTACCCGTTACGCCCTTGTAGTTGGACTTAGCGAGTTCAGGCAGATACACGGACGGCCGGGTGGAGTTGGCGCGAACCATTGCATCAGCCATCGTCATCAGCGCGTCATACACGTAGGGTGCGTAGATCTGAACATCGGCGTTGAAGCGCTTCTTGAAGCGATCATTGAAGGCCTTCATTGCCGCAATCTGCTCGCCCTCAACGCCACCCGCTTTGGCGCAATACACCTGATTGTCACCGATCGCATCGCCCGCAAGCTTGGGAAGCTCTGGCGAGCAGATGCCGTCACCGCCCACGAACTTGGCGTTGATACCCAGTGACTTCATCTGGCGCAGCATCGGACCGGCCACCGCGTCCATGCCACCGAAGAACACCACATCGGGGTTCTTGGCCTTCACCGAGGTGAGGATTGCCATGAAGTCGGTGGATTTGTCGGTGGTGAACTCGCGGCCCACAACCTTGCCACCTGCGGCCTTCGCACCCTTTTCAAACTCGTCGGCGACGCCCATGCCGTAGGCAGTGCGGTCGTCGATGATGGCGATGGACTGTCCCTTGAGTGTGGTCACCGCATAGCGACCGAGCGTTCCACCCAAGTGCACGTCATCAGCGACCACGCGGAAAGTGGTGTTGAAGCCCTGGCGGGTAAAGCGCGGGTTGGTGGAGGAGGGCGAAATTTGCGGGATACCGGCATCGAAGTAGATCTTCGCTGCGGGAATTGACGTACCCGAGTTCAGGTGACCGATCACACCATTAACCTTGGCGTCGACCAGCTTCTGCGCTGCGGCGGTGCCCTGCTTCGGGTCCGCGGCATCGTCTTCGGCCATAAGTTCGAAGCGAATCGAACGGCCATTAATCGTCAGGTTACGTGCGTTGAGGTCTTCAATGGCCAGGCGAGCGCCGTTCTCGTTATCTTTTCCGAGGTGGGCGATGGCACCGCTTAGCGGCGCAACATGGCCGATTCGCACCACTTCCTGCTGCTGCGCGGACGCCACACCCGCGATGGACAACGCCGCAACGACTGCAGCGAGGCGAGTCATATTCCGATTCATTGAGGATCTCCGGATTTGTGAGTTGTGGGAAGCCCGTTTGGGCCTTTTTTCGAACTGACCATCAGTCAGGCCTATCCACCCAGATACGCCTGCCGAACGGTTTCTTCGTTGAGCATATCGCGAGCCGGGCCACTTGCGGCGATAAGCCCGGATTCCATCACGTATGCCCGGTCTGCAATCTGCAGGGCGCGCCCTGCATTCTGCTCAACAAGGAGGACGGTGATGCCCTGCTGATGCACCTGGCGAACCACCTCAAAAATTCGATCGACCATGATTGGCGCGAGACCCATCGAGGGCTCGTCCAGCAGCAGGAGCCGTGGCCGCGCCATCAGCGCACGGCCCATGGCGAGCATCTGCTGCTCGCCGCCCGACAGGGTTCCGGCAAGCTGTGCGCGCCGCTCGCCCAGACGGGGAAAGAGCCCAAAGACCCTGTCGAGATCATTGGCGATTTCAGCGCGGTCATTGCGCAGATAGGCACCCATCTGCAGGTTCTCGACGATGGACATCCGGGCGAAAACACCCCGACCTTCGGGCACCATCACCAGGCCCTCGCCGGCCAGATCCCAGGGTCCCCGGCCTGCCACGGAGCGCCCTTGGTAAAGGATTTCGCCCGACCTGAGTGCAAGCAGCGCGGTGATCGCCTTCATCGTGGTGGTTTTTCCCGCACCGTTCGAGCCGATCAGGCAGACCAGCTCGCCCGTATCGACATGAAGGTCGATTCCCTTGACCGCGACAATGCCGCCGTAGCCGACCTCGACAGAGCGCACCTCGAGCATGGGCGTTGTCATGTCAGTGCGCCCCGGCGGTGCCAAGGTAGGCTTCAATCACGCGGGCATCGCTTTGAATCTCGGCAGGTGCGCCCACCGCCAGTTCGCGGCCGTAGTCGAGCACGGTGACACGGTCGCACAAGCCCATCACGAGTTTCACGTCATGCTCGATCAGAAGCAGCGTTCGGCCGTCATCCCGAATGCGTTCAATCAGAATGCGCAGCTGCTGCTTTTCGGTGGCGTTCATGCCCGCTGCAGGCTCATCGAGCGCAAGTAGCACCGGGTCGGTTGCCAGCGCTCGTGCAATCTCGAGGCGGCGCTGATCGCCATACGACAGCGTACGTGCCCGGTAGTCAGCGAACCGCCCGATACCAACGTACTCAAGCAGCGCTCGTGCGCGGTCGGCGATTTCGCGCTCCTCGCGTCGCGCCTGGGGCAATCGGAGCACCGCACCCAGCAGACCCGTGTGTGTACGCAAATGCCGACCCACCATCACGTTTTCGAGCGCGGTCATTTCGCCGAACAGCCTGATGTTCTGAAATGTGCGCGCAATGCCCGCCCGCGCAACCTCATGTACGGCCCTGGGCTCATAGGGTCTCCCCTGAAGCTCGAAACGGCCCGCGTCGGGAACGTACAGACCGGTAATCAGATTGAAGAAGGTTGTTTTACCGGCGCCGTTGGGGCCAATCAGCCCGTAAATCTGGCCTTTGGCCACCGAGATACCGACGGAGTCGAGCGCCTGCAGTCCGCCAAAGCGCTTGCTCGCGCCCTCCACCTTCAGCATGGCGGGTTCAGCCACGGCCCGCGCTCCTTCCGTGCTCGGGCTGCGGCCAGATGCCGCGCGGCCGAAGCAGCATCACCACAATCATGGCGAGCGCAATCAGAAGCTGGCGCAGGATGGCCGCATCAAGTCGTCCACCGGTGAGCTGTTGAAGCGGACCCGCTACGTAGCGCAGCACCTCGGGCAGTGCTGCAAGGAGCACGGCCCCCAGCACCACCCCTGGAAGATGGCCAAGCCCGCCGAGCACGATCATGGCTACGATCATGATCGACTCCATCAGGCTGAATGACTCAGGCGAAATAAAACCCTGGAACCCGGCGAATACGACACCCGATACACCGCCAAAGCTTGCGCCAGCGGCGAAAGCGAGCAGCTTCAGATTGCGCGTGTTGATTCCCATGGCCTTGGCAGCGATCTCGTCTTCACGGATCGCCATCCATGCGCGACCGATACGAGACTCGGCCAGTCGGTGCGAAACAATGATGGCGATCACCACCAGCACAAGAAGCAGCCAGTACACCAGCGTGACGCCTGCAATCTCGAACTCTCCGATTTCCAGGCGCCGCGACAGCTTCCAGCCGAAAATCTGAATCGCATCGATCTGACCCAGACCCCGTGGACCGTTGGTGAGATTGACCGGATGGTCCAGGTTGTTGAGAAACACCCGAATGATTTCGCCAAAACCGAGGGTGACGATGGCCAGGTAATCGCCGCGCAGCCTGAGTGTGGGCGCGCCAAGCAGGATGCCGAACAAAGCGGCCACCGCAGCTGCCAGCGGCAACGCCACCCAGATGGTCATATGCAGTCCGCCCGGAAACGCAGCCGCGATAGCCGGAAAAGTTTCCGTCAGATGGGGCGACGCGAGTAGCGCAAACAGATACGCGCCCACTGCAAAGAACGCGACATAGCCAAGGTCCAGCAAGCCCGCGTAGCCAACGATGATGTTGAGACCAATTGCCAGCAGCACGTACAGAAGCGCCATGTCCGCGATTCGAACCCAGGCGTTACCGAACTGCTGCAGGATCAGCGGCAGAATCGCCGCGCCAACCAGCAGGACCACCCACTTCAGCCACTCCGGCGCTCGAGTGGCGCTTGACGACAGCGCGTTCATGCTCGGTCCGCTACCCGCTCACCCAGTAGCCCAGAGGGCCGCAGCGTAAGCACCAGAATCAGAACGATGAAAGCGAAGATATCGGCGTAGTGGCTGCCCAACACGCCGCCAGTCAGCGCGCCAAGGTAGCCCGATCCAATTGATTCGATCAGGCCAAGCAGCACGCCCCCCACCACCGCTCCCGCCAGATTGCCGATCCCGCCAAAGACCGCCGCAGTAAACGCCTTGAGCCCTGGCAGAAAACCCATGCTGTGCTGGGCGGTACCGTAGTTGGAGGCCCACATCACGCCTGCGATCGCGGCAAGCACCGCGCCGATGATGAACGTGGCCGAGATCACCGTATCGGGGCGTACGCCCATCAGCGCAGCGACCGACGGATTCTCAGCGGTGGCGCGCATGGCACGTCCTAGGCGTGTGGAATGTACGAGCCAAAGCAGCAGTGCCAGACAGACTGCCGTGACCGACAGGATCATCACCTGAGTCGGTGTGATCACGGCGCCGCCGATATGAAACGGCGCGCTCGGCAGAAGCGTGGGAAACGGCTTGGGATTGGGCTTCCAGATCACCATGGCGAGTGTCTGCAGCAGGATACTCATGCCGATTGCAGTGATAAGCGGCGCGAGCCTTGGACTTGAGCGCAGCGGCCGATACGCCACCCGTTCGATCGTCACATTAAGGACCGCCGCCACCACGCAGGCGATCAGCGTTGAGAGCAGCAGAATCACCCAGCCTGGGGCATCGGGCATCGCCTCGCGCATCATCGAAATGACGCTCCACGCTGTGAGCGCGCCCACCATCAGTACTTCGCCGTGCGCGAAATTGATGAGGCTGATGATGCCGTAGACCATCGTGTAGCCGAGTGCCACCAGCGCATACATGCTGCCGAGCACCAGCCCGTTGATGATCTGTTGAAGAAATACGTCCATGTCGTAGCGCTGCGGTGATCCCTCGTCGGTTGGCAGAGACCGATATCACGCACAACCCGGCGTGACCCGGCGGGCGAAGAATACGACGATCCTCGCCCGCTAAACGCTCGACCCGGCTAAAACCCCTGTGATCAGTCTGCCTTCGCGCCCGAGGCTTTGACCGCTTTTGCCCATTTGGCCGTCTCGGCGCGGACGAATTCGGCGAGCTGATCAAGGTCCATGATCAGCGGCTCAGACCCCTGTGCCTGGAAGCTCTGACGCACCTCATCGCTCGAGAGAATCTTGTTAATGTCGGTGTTGAGCTTTCTCAAAATGTCACGCGGTGTTTTAGCCGGCGCAACCATCGCCACCCAGGGCACCCCGGAGAAACCCGGATAGCCACTTTCGGCGATCGTTGGCATGTCAGGTAAGGCCGTTGAGCGCTGAGCACTGGACACTGCAATCGGGCGAAGTTTGCCGCCGCGGATCAGGGGTAGCGTTGCGGTGAGCGTTTCAAACATCACATCAACCTGTCCGCCAGCCAGATCAGCCAGTCCGGCGGGGCCACCTTTGTACGGGATGTGCACCATGTCGATGCCAGCGGTGGCTTTGAACATTTCGGTTACCAGATGGTTGGTGACCCCCGACCCGCCTGAAGCGTAGTTCAGCTTGCCGGGGCGCGACTTGGCCAGCTCAACCAGCCCTCGGATATCTCGCACCGGCGAGGCTGGATTCACCACGACCGCGTAGGGAACCACTGCGAGACAGGCGACGACGACGAAGTCGCGCGAGACGTCATAGGGCAGCTTGGAGTACAGACTGGGGTTTACCGCGAGGGGGCCGCTGGAAGACCCTAGCAAGGTGTAGCCGTCGTGCTCTACCTTAGTGGCCATCTCGGTTGCAATGATTCCCGCTGCGCCAGGACGATTCTCGATAAAAAACTGCTGGCCATAAAGCGACGACAATCTGCTGGCTACTGCCCGGGTAAGGATGTCGGTCGCCTGACCCGCCGGAAAACCAATCAGCACCCGGACGGGGCGGTTGGGGTAATCGGGCGAGGCCAGCGCCGCAACAGGCCATGCGGCCGAGGCGCTCAGAATCAATGCAGCCAGAGACGATCGAAGACTACGCATCACAGGTTCCCTTGAGTAACGAAAGATTTGGACAGGGGGTCAGTCGCCCGCTCGAATGCCAAATTCACGGATGACTTTTGCCCAGCGCTCAATCTGGGAGTCGACAAACGACCCGAGTTCAGCCGGCTGAGACAGGCGCAACGACATCCCTTGACCGGTAAGACGGCTGCGCACTGCGGGTTCCGACAATGCGCTGGCAAGCTCGCGGTTCATGCGGGCAATGATGTCGGCAGGCGTGCCTGCTGGCGCAAAGACGCCCCACCACGCCAGCGCCTCGAAACCGGTTACTCCCTGCTCGGCGAGCGTAGGCACCTCGGGCAACACCGGATCGCGCTGAGCGGAGGTGACCGCGAGCGGTACCAGCGCTCCCGATTTCACGTGCGGAGACAGCAAGGCTGTAGTCGCCATGGCCACTGGCACATGGCCTGCAACCGCGTCGGTAGCAAGCGGTCCGCCGCCTTTGTACGGAACGTGCGTCATCGGAAAGCCAACCTGTGCGCCCAAGCTCGTCATAGCCAGCTGCGCAAGACTGCCACTGCCGATGGTGCCGTACGGAAGCCCCGAGGAACTGGCACGCGCGCTCTTCAACAGATCGGCAAAGGTTCTTTGCGGCTGCGACTTGTGCGCCACGATAACCATTGCCCCGGTAGCAATCAGCATGACTGGCGCGAGTTCGGTGCGCGTATCAAAGCCCATATTGGGGATCAGGCTGGGATTGGTCGCATGCGTATCAAACACCACCACGTAGGAATTACCGTCGGGCGGCGCTTTGGCCACGATGCCGGTGCCAATCGAGCCATTTCCCCCGGAGCGGTTCTCCACCACCACCGGTACGCCCAATGACTGCGAAAGCGCTGGCTGTACCAGCCGCGCCAACTGGTCGGTCGTGCCGCCTGGTGGGAACGGCGAGACCAGCCGGATCGGCCGATTCGGCCAGGCCGACGACGCTCCGCTCGCCTGAGCGAAAGCCGTGATGGGCTCGCCAAGTAATCCGAGCATCCCCAGAGCAATCGCCATCCGCATCGCGAATCGATTCATCGGCTGTCTCCTTGTTTTGTTGCCGACAACCTGTCAGTGGTTGGTTGTGGTCAATGCTGATAATGCCGCCGACCGGCCGGCGGCGCAATCAAAACGAACGGACTGCGCCTGCGAGCCGTACTACTGAACGCGCTGCAGCAATTGCGCCGCCACCGCCACAGCGATCGCCGCGGGAAGCTTGCTGCGGACACCGTCCACGCCGATCGGTGAGACGAGCGTCGCAATACGAGCGTCATCCACGCCATCGCGGCTCAATCGAAGCCGAAAGCAGGTGGCCTTAGTCTCGGAGCCGATTAAACCGACCCAGCTGAGGTCGGACCGTTGCAGAGCAGCACGACAAATCGCGTAGTCGATCTCGTGGCTGTGCGTCATGATGAGGAGCGCTGCGCCGGGTGGCGCCTGATCGACCATTGACGCGGGATCATCGCTCAAGCGCTGCGCAAACCGGCCTTCGGGCAGGGCCTGAAGCGCGGACGCTCTGTTGTCGATCACTGAAACCGAAAAAGGCAGCGTCTCCAGCAGTCCGACCAGCGCACGGCCCACATGGCCTGCGCCAAAGACCCAGACGGAGGGGTCTGCTTGTCCGAGCGCCTCGACCAGGCTTTCGCCCTCGCCTTCAACCGGGGACTGGAGCGTCCACTGTCGCTCGACCTGTCCGCCGCGGTCACGGCTCAATAACCAGCCCTGCTCGCCGTGTTCAAGACGCTTCGCGAGTTCGGTCAGAAACGGCAGGTCGGATTGTTCGAACCGCTCGAACCAGAGCGTCACGGAGCCACCGCAGCATTGGCCGAGTTCGGGTCCGAGTGGCCAGCGTTCGATCTGAAGCGGGCCCTGATCTGGCTGGAACATGCTGCGAGCCAGCCGTTCAGCGCGCCATTCGAGCTCGCCGCCACCAATCGTGCCCTCGATTGCAGCGGGGGTGACCAGCATCACCGCACCCGCCTCGCGTGGCGTGGATCCCCGCGCCTTCAACACCGCCACGCGCACCACAGAAGGATGGTCGCGGAGGTGGTTGCGCAGGTCTGCGACCCAGCGACTCACTGTTGCGCGGCCGCGATCGCGCGCAGCAGCGCCTCGGGTGTAGCCGGCGCATCGAGCACTGGGCAATTTCCCGGCGTACCGCAACTGGCCACAGCGTCGCGCAGCGCCTGATAGACAGCGATCGCAAGCATCAGCGGCGGCTCGCCCACCGCCTTCGAGCGATGAATGGTGTCCTCACGATTGGGGACGCCTTCAAGAAGCCTGATGCGTGTATCAAGCGGCCAGTCGCGCGCGCTGGGAATCTTGTACGTGGACGGCGCATGGGTTTTGAGTTCGCCCGCCTGATTCCACCACAGCTCTTCGGCGGTCAGCCAGCCGATTCCCTGCAGCAACCCGCCTTCGATCTGGCCAATATCAATGGCCGGGTTCAGCGAGCTACCGACATCGTGGAGCACATCGACCCGGAGCACTCGCATCTCGCCCGTGAGCGTATCGACCGCTACCTCTGCCGCTGCCATGCCATAGGCGAAATAAAAGAACGGGCGCCCCGTAAGCGTGGTGGGGTTCCAGTGAATTTTGGGTGTGCGATAAAAACCGCTGGATGAGAGCGAAATACGCGCTACATACGCAGCGCGAACCAGCTGAGCGAAGGGGAGTCGCCGGCCGTCGCCCAGATCGACCTCCCCGTTTGTGAATCGCACCGAATCAGCGGGAACCTGATGGCGCTCGGATGCGAACTGAACCAGTCGATCGCGAATCGTGATGGCTGCCGCTTCAGCGGCTTTACCGTTCAGGTCGCTGCCCGATGAAGCAGCCGTCGCCGAGGTATTCGGCACCTTCGAAGTGTCGGTGGCACTGACCCGTACGGCTGTCAGCGGCAAGCCGAACACATTGGCCACCACCTGCATCACCTTGGTATGAAGCCCCTGGCCCATTTCGGTGCCGCCGTGATTCAGCATGACCGAGCCATCGGTATAGACATGAACCAGCGCACCAGCCTGGTTGAACATCTGGGCGTTAAACGAGATGCCGAACTTCACCGGGGTCATGGCGATGCCGCGCCGAATCACTGGGCTGCCCGCGTTGAAGCGGGCGATGGCCTCGCGACGCGCCCGGTAATCACTGCTCGCCTCCAGACGGTCGGCGAGCAATGGCAGCACGTTGTCTTCAACCTCCATGAGGTAGGGCGTGACATGACGCTCGCCTACGCCGTAGAAGTTGAGTCGCCGCACATCGAGCGGGTCGCGGCCGATGGCACGCGCGATGTCGTCAATGACCGCCTCGATAGCCATCATGCCCTGCGGACCACCAAACCCTCGGAAGGCCGTATTCGACACGGTGTGCGTCCGGCATCGATGCGAAATGATTTCGACATGCTCAAGAAAGTAGGCGTTGTCGACATGGCAGATTGCACGGTCATTGACCGGACCCGACAGATCAGCCGAGTGGCCGCAGCGCGAGGCCAGCATGATCTTGAGGGCCCGGATTCGGCCGTCAGGCTCGAAGCCGACTTCCCAGTCGGCGATGAAGTCATGACGCTTGCCGGTAATCAACATGTCGTCATCGCGGTCAAGGCGCAGCTTGACCGGTCGGCCGCTGCGGGCAGCCAGTACCGCCGCCACGCACGCAAAAAGCGCCGGCTGGCTTTCCTTGCCGCCGAATCCGCCACCCATTCTGCGGCACTGCACCGTGACGTCGTGTGAGGCGCGGCCCAGCGCGTGCGCAACCAGATGCTGCACTTCGCTGGGATGCTGGGTGGAGCTGTGCACCAGCATCGACCCGTCTTCCTGCGGAATCGCGATGGCGATCTGGCCTTCAAGATAAAAATGGTCCTGGCCGCCAATGGCCACGCTGCCGGTTCTGCGCAGTGGACAGCGTGCAAGCGCGGCGTCGGGCTCGCCTCGAACCAGGCTTTGGGTTGGCAGCACAAAACTCGATTGCGCGAGTGCGCTGCGGATATCAAGCACCGCCGGTAGCGCTTCGATATCAAAGCGGGCGAGTCGGGCTGCGCGCCGCGCGCGTTCATGTGACGTCGCAAGCACTGCCGCCACCGGCTGCCCCGCGTACACGACAAGTTCTTCAGCAAGAATCGGATCGTCGTCCAGAACCGGACCGCAGGAATTCGCACCGGGCAGATCGGCTGCTGTGATGACGTCCACCACCCCGGGCGCACTGCGCACCGCGTCCAGTGCGATACCGCGCAGTCGACCATGTGCGACTGGACTGATCGCGAGGGCGGCATGCAGCGTGCTGGCGGGCAGTTCCAGGTCGTCGAGATAGCGTGCTCGGCCGGTAACGTGGAGCCGCGCGCTCTCGTGCGGGATGGATTCGCCAATTAGAGAAGATGAGGTCATAGGCTGAGACCCGTTATCCGCCCGCTAGGCGGATACCTGATCGATTCGTAATGCGAGGTCGGGCTGATGCCTCGCCAGGTAAAGCCGGCGAAGCAGGTTACCCGCCACCTGAAGCCGATAGCCAGCGCTTGCGCGCATGTCGGTCAGCGGGGAAAAGTCGTCGTTCAGCGCACGCACCGCTGCCTCCGTGGCAGCCTGGTCGAGGGCATTACCGATCAACGCCGCCTCCGCCTGCCGGGCTCGCATCGGGGTGGCTGCCATGCCGCCGAAACCGATCCGGGCGCTGACCACGCCGTCGACGGTTTCGTGTAGCCAGATCGCCGCACAGATTGCAGAGATGTCCTGATCCCAGCGCTTGGACACTTTCCAGGCAGCCAGACTGTCGCCAGGCTTGCGCGCCGGGATTCGAACTGCCGCCACAAACTCGCCCGGCTGCAGCGCATTTCGCCGATAGCCCAGATAGAACCCATCAAGCGGAACCCGGCGATGGCGAGTGCCACACCGCAGGTCGAGTTCAGCGCCCAGTGCAAGGAGGACCGGCATGGAGTCGCCAATGGGGGAGCCGTTGGCGATGTTGCCGCACAGCGTGCCGGAGTTGCAGACCGGCGGCGATGCGAAACGCTGCGCGAGCTCTTGAAGTTCAGGCCAGTCGCGCACGATGGCAGCGAACGCGTCGATAAGCGGTACAGCGGCGCCGATCACCCGTGCGCCCTGATCATCGACAGACATCGTCCGTAGTTCGGGAACCTCACCGATGTACACGACGGGCGGCAGTTCGCGCAGTTGCTTGGTGACCCACAGCCCAACGTCGGTGCCGCCCGCCAAAACCAGCGATTGAGGTTGCGCCTCTAAGACCGCAGCCAGTTCGTCCAGGCTGCGCGGCGCAGTAAAGCCCGCGCCGCTGGTTATCTTGAGTGATTCATTACGGGAGATGGCGGTGAGTCGCTCGCGCCTGTCCGAGGCTTGCGAATCAGCACGGCTCCAGGTGTCGGTCGGTTCGGGCAGGCGGTTCATGAGCAGTCCGGCATCAATAATGGGCCGGTAGCCCGTGCAGCGGCAAAGGTTACCCGACAGCGCGTCCAGAACCTCGTCGCGGTCAGCGTCGGGGCGCCCCAGCCATAACGCAAACAGCGACATCACAAACCCTGGCGTACAGAAACCGCACTGCGACCCATGGCAGTCCACCATCGCCTGCTGCACTGGGTGAAGCGGGCCATCAGGGCGAGCGAGGCTTTCCGCGGTGATGACCTCCCGACCATCCACAGTGGGGAGCATTCGGATGCAGGCGTTGACTGCCCGGTAATCGATGCGATCACCCTGAGACTCGCCCAGCACCACCGTGCAGGCGCCACAGTCACCTTCCGCGCAGCCTTCCTTGACGCCATGACGGCCCAGCCGCTCGCGCAGGCACTGCAGCAGCGACTCGGTGGGGGGCGGGTTGTGGATCTCGACAACAGCGTCGTCGAGGACGAAACGAACAGTCGAAGCGGTGTCTGTCATGCAAGCGGCAAAAGTTTGACGTCGACTATAGCGACCCAGCGCGTCGGCCGCCAGTATGGCCCGTTGGCCCAAGGGGATCGGATCACCGACCGCCAGGATGGTCGACCGCCGTCAACGCGACAGGCTTGTTTGTGTACAGTGGCAGCTCTTTGTTGCCGGAGCCCCCATGGAAATCAACCGACCCGACGTCCTTGCCGAAGTTCAAGCGGTCTTTGCCCGCTATGAAGACGCGCTCGTCAACAACTATGTAGATGTACTCGACGAACTGTTCTGGAATTCGCCGCTCACCATTCGCTACGGGGCGGGCGAGAACCTCCTCGGTATCGAGCAGATTCGGGCTTTCCGAAATGCGCGCCCCGCCACCGGGCTCGCTCGAACCCTGTCGAACACGGTCATCACAACCTACGGATCCGACTTCGCGACAGCGATGACCGAGTTCCAGCGCGACGATCCGCAAAAGGTCGGGCGGCAAAGCCAGACCTGGGTACGCACCCCTGCAGGCTGGCGCGTGGTCGCGGCGCATGTCAGCGTCATTGCGCGGCCGCAATCCTGATCACTCGGGCGACGGGCGCCGGGCACAAAATCCGTTGCGTTAAGCCCATCGGGTAGTGCGAAATGCGGTCAAACAGGTAGACTTACGAAAAAGCGCCATCGATAGGCGTAACCGGAGGATCACCAACTGTCACTCTGGAGCCTCCTCAATGAAGCCTGAACACAACCCGATCTTCTCGCTGGTGGGTCGCATCATGATCGCGGCGCTGTTCATTCCCGCCGGTCTCACCAAGCTGTTTGGCTTTCCTGGCATCGTCAATTACGTCGCCGCTGCCGGCCTTCCTCAGCCGCAGCTCGCAGCAGTGATCGCCATCGGCATCGAAATCCCGCTCGGTATTGCGCTACTGCTTGGCTGGCAGACAAGAAAGGTTGCCGCGGTGCTGGCTGCCTTCACATTCATTGCCACCATGTTCTTCCACCAGTTCTGGGCTGTTCCCGAGTCGCAGCAAATGGTTCAACACCTGATGTTCTGGAAGAACATCGCGATTGTGGGTGGCCTGCTCATGGTGGCATCGCTGGGCGGCGGAGCCTGGAGTATGGACAACTGGCGCGCCGCGCGTCGCGCTGGGCTGTCACCCGCTGCCGCGTAAGGCGCGCGAAGGAGCAGGCAACGCCTTGCTTCAGTCGCCCGGCACTGGACTCGGTGCCGGGCGATCCGTTCACGCAGCAGAAGCCCGCCAGGCGTCAAGAATCTGGCCGCCTGTGGCCGACCACACGCCTTTGTGACGCATGATGTGATCAAGCGCCTGCTCGAGCGCGCTGATTCGATACGGCTGACCAATCACCCAAGGGTGGAGCGACACCGCCATGATGCGGCCGCCCTGGGTTGCCGACTCGCGATAGAGCGTGTCGAACTGGTCGATCAGGGCATCGCGGAAGTCGTCTTCGGTATGGTGGTTGTTGATCAGGATCGTGTAGTCATCAACATCACACGGATGCGGCATCGCGATCAGGTTTCCGCCGCCTGCCGTCATCCGATAAGGCATGTCGTCATTGACCCAGTCGCAGCAGTAATCGAGGCCAGCCTCGACCAGAAGTTCTGGCGTTGCGCCTGACTGCGATTTGGCTGGCGAGAGCCAGCCGCGTACGGGCTGGCCTGAAGCCTCGCGAAGCACCTTGAGGGTTTGGGCGATCAGGGCCTGCTCATCGTCTCGCGAAAGGCCGGCATGGTGCAGATGATCCATGTCGAGGCCATTGGCGATAATTTCCCAGCCCCAGCCCGTGCAATGATGAATGAGCGCCGGGTAACGCGCTGCGACCGCAGCATTGATCGCTGCAGTCGCTGAAATACCGCGATCAGCCAGCGCTTTTGCAACCCGATATACACCCACGCGGTTGCCGTAGTCGCGCAAGGTGTAGTGACGCAGATCGGGGTAGGCCGTGACCATGGCTCCGGGCGGCTTGAATGGCACGCCCTTCATGTTGAGCGGAAACCACTCGAGCGCCACAGTGACCCAGAGCGCGACCCGGGCCTCGCCTGGCCAGGTGACCGGGGGACGCAGCGGCAGCGGTGACCACGTGTACAGATCGTGGTCCATGCCATAGCGACGCATGGGATAGGTGAGATAGGAGTCAGGCAGGCTCATGACAGCGCTCCGATCGGTTGGCCTGCGGCGACGAACGCGTCGTAGTAGTGCTCGTTGAAGTACTGGGCGATCTCGCGACCGGTTGCTAGCCACACCTTGTCATGTCGGGTGATGTAGTCAAGCGCCTCTTCAAATGCTGCCATCCGATAGGGCTGCCCCACCAGGTAAGGATGGAGCGGAATACACATAACGGTGCCCGATTCCTCGCCCTCGCGGTAGAGGCGGTCGAACTGGCGCTTCAGAATGTCGCCATAGCGGCGTGGTGAAACCAGATTCACGTTGTAGACAATCACGTCGTTCATCTCAAGCGAGTACGGGATGCTGGTCAGGCGTCCCTTCTTCACCTTGACGGGCCCCGGCTGATCGTCGTGAAACAGATCGCAGACATAAGTGAGCCCCATGTCGGCGATCAGGTCCATCGTGTTGTCGGTGTAGGTAAGTGCCGGCGCGAGCCAGCCATCCAGCTTCTGGCCGGTGTGATTACGAATGGTGTCGATCGAGTCCTGGATAACGGCACGCTCCTGCGCTTCGTTCATGCCGAACAGGTAACGCGTGTTGTAGGTGCCGTGCGAATAAAACTCCCAGCCCCGATCCGCACACGCTCGGATGATTTCAGGATGGTGCTCGCACATGGCCACGTTCAGCGAGACGCTGCCGCGCATGCCGCAACGGTTCATCGCATCGAACATCCGCCAGAAGCCCGCGCGATTACCGTAGTCGCGGTACGCGTAATTGAGCACGTCCGGCGCGGGCCGTGCCCAGGCAGCGCGCGAGGGGTTACGCTCGGGATAGAGTTCATAGAACTCGATGTTGGGCGCTACCCAGAACGCCACGCGCGCATCGCCCGGCCACCGAATCTTCGGGCGACCCACATAGGGCAGGTGATCGTAAAAACCAGGATCAGCTTTCAAGGTTGCGCCTCCGCTCATGCGCCCACGCGGCGCAACTGCTCCAGGGTTTCAGCCACCGACAGCACATCGGCGTACTTGATGGCCATGTCGTACAGGTTCGCAAAATGCGGCCCCTCGTGTTTGTCGGCCACACACTCTTCCGGGACGATGGTTCGGTAACTGCGCGACAGGCTGTCGACCACGGTGGCGCGCACGCAGCCCGAGGTCGAGCCGCCGGTGACCACCACGGTATCGACCCCATGAAAGCTGAAGACCGAGCCGAGATTGGTTTCGAAGAACGCCGACGCCATCCGCTTGTTCACGATGATGTCGCGCTGATG
>CAZORB010000092.1:0-17693 GCA_964581825.1 uncultured Bordetella sp. | reverse complement strand
CTGGTCTGCGCTACATCGAATGAGCGCGTCGGGCCACGCGATGCCTGCTGGCGCCGATCCGAAAACCTGGCGCATCGGATTTGTTGGCTACGGGGAAGTCGGCCGCATTTTGTCGGAAGATCTGCGCGCCCAGGGTATCTCGGTCAGTGCGTTCGATCTGAAACTCGGCACGCCTGCGGAAGGCCCGCTTCGCGAGCATGCGGCGCGCCACGGTGTTGCGCTTGCGGCGGATACCGCCGAGCTGGCGGCAGGTGCCGACTTCATCATCTCTGCGGTGACGGCCAGCCAGGCGGTTGCGGTTGCACAAGCGTGCACTGCCGCTATTCGGTCGGGCGTGTTTTTTCTCGATTTCAATTCGGCCTCGCCCGGCGCCAAACAGCGGGCGGGTGCACTGATCGATGGCGCCGGCGGCCGCTATGTGGAGGGTGCGGTCATGACTTCGCTGCCGCCCTATCGCATCCGCGTGCCACTGCTTCTGGGCGGCGCGTATGCGCAGACGCTGCAGCCATTTCTTACCGCGCTCGGATTTGATGCGAAGGCGGTGTCGGATAAGTTGGGCATTGCCTCGGCGACCAAGATGTGTCGGAGCGTGATGATCAAAGGGCTCGAGGCCATGGTGATTGAGAGCTTCACCACTGCACGGGCTTACGGGGTCGAGCGCGAAGTGCTGGCCTCGCTCGCTGAAACCTTTCCCGGGATCGATTGGGAAAAACAGGCAGATTATTTTTTCATGCGCGTGATTCAGCACGGCCGACGTCGTGCTGAGGAAATGCGTGAGGTGGCGCAAACCGTTCGCGAAGCGGGGCTCGAGCCGTGGTCGGCCTCGGGCACTGCCGAACGCCAGGCCTGGGTTGCCGACCGCGCCGACGAGGCGCTCTTTGGCGAGCGCTCGAAGGCGGGCCGGCCGTGGCGCGAGCATGCTGATCGGATCCTCGAACAGATTCGATCTGAAAACGATAAGAGGTGAGCATGGATCCTGACTGGCTGGTATTTCATCCGAACCCTTCGCGCCCGAGCTTTCGCGTGCCCGCGGGTGCGGTCGATGCGCACTGCCATGTATTTGGCCCGGCTGCGCAGTTTCCCTATGCGCCCGAGCGCAAGTACACGCCATGCGATGCGTCGAAAGATCAGTTGTTCGCGCTGCGTGATTTTCTCGGGTTCGAGCGCAACGTGATTGTTCAGGCCACCTGTCATGGCACCGATAATCGAGCGCTGGTCGATGCACTGGTGCACTCGGGCGGGCGCGCGCGCGGTGTGGCTACGGTAAGCCGTGATGTCACCGATGCCGAGCTGCAGGCGATGCATCAGGCGGGCGTGCGTGGCACACGCTTTAATTTTGTTCGCAGGCTGGTCGACTTTACGCCTCGCGAGGTGCTCACCGAGATTGCACACCGGATTGCGCCGCTGGGCTGGCATGTAGTCATTTACTTTGAGGCGCAGGATCTGCCTGAGCTCTGGGATTTCTTCACCACGCTTCCCACCACTGTGGTGGTGGACCACATGGGCCGGCCCGATGTCAGTAAGCCCGTCGATGGCCCCGAGTTCGCGCTCTTCATGCGCATGCTCGCTGAGCATCCGAACATCTGGTCGAAGGTGAGCTGCCCCGAGCGGCTGTCGAAGTCGGGCCCGCCTCGCTACGATGATGTCGTGCCGTTTGCGCGCCGCATCGTCGAAACCTTTCCTGATCGGGTGCTGTGGGGCACCGACTGGCCGCATCCGAACATGAAATCGCACATGCCGGATGACGGGCTGCTGGTTGATTATGTGCAACGGATTGCGGTGACGCCTGAGCTTCAGCGCAAACTTCTGGTCGACAATCCCATGAGACTTTACTGGGCCGATTGATCGATCAACTTAGTGGGCTAACCGAGAGAGCCAACCGACATGGCGCTGCATAAACCCTACCTCGATATTCCCGGCACGACGATCTTCGATGCGGATCAGTCGCGCATGGGCTATCACCTGAACCAGTTCTGCATGTCGCTGATGAAGGCGGCCAACCGTGAGCGTTTCAAGGCCAACGAACGCGCCTATCTCGATGAATGGCCGATGACTGAAGCGCAGAAGCAGGGCGTGCTCGACCGGGACTACAACCGGCTGATCTCGCTCGGTGGAAACGTGTATTTCCTCGCAAAAATTTTTTCAACCGACGGTTGGAGTTTCGAGCTGGCCGCCTCGCGCATGACTGGCATGAGCCAGGCCGATTACCGCGCGATGATGATTGCCGGTGGCCGATCGCCCGACGGTAACCGCTTCATCGGAGAGAAATGATATGGCCCGTGTGACCGCCGGCGTTTTTACCTCGCACGTTCCCGCGATCGGGGCCGCGATGGATCTGGGACGCACCCAGGAGCCCTACTGGCAGCCGCTGTTTTCGGGCTATGAATTTTCGCGGCAGTGGATTGCTGCGAATCGCCCGGACGTGGTGGTGCTGGTGTTCAACGATCATGCCACGGCATTTAGCCTCGAAATGATCCCCACCTTCGCAATCGGCTGCGCCGAGCGGTTCGAGCCAGCCGATGAAGGTTGGGGCCCGCGCAAGGTACCCACTGTTTACGGTCATCCGGAGCTTGCCGCGCATATCGCACAGTCGGTGATCCTCGATGAGTTCGACCTCACCATCATCAACAAGATGGATGTCGATCATGGGCTCACGGTACCGATGTCGCTCATGTTCGGTCAGCCAGAGGCCTGGCCCTGCAAAGTGATCCCGCTGGCGGTGAACGTGGTGCAGTACCCGGCTCCCACCGGTCACCGTTGCTGGCGGCTTGGTCAGGCAATCCGGCGAGCGATTGACAGCTTTGACGCCGATCTGAATGTGCAGGTCTGGGGTACCGGCGGCATGAGCCATCAGCTGCAGGGGCCGCGTGCGGGCCTGATCAACAAAGCATTCGATAATCGGTTTCTCGATCGACTACCAAGCGATCCCGCCGGGCTCGCCAAGATCCCGCATATCGACTACGTGCGCGAGGCGGGCTCAGAGGGCATCGAGCTTGTGATGTGGTTAATCGCCCGCGGCGCGCTCAATGATCAGGTCCATCAGGCGCATCGCTTCTATCACGTGCCCGCCTCCAACACCGCGGTAGGCCACATGATTCTTGAAAATCGGAGCCAGTCATGAAGGTCTGTGTTGCAGGCGCCGGCGCGTTCGGCGCCAAGCATGTCGAGGGAATTCGCAACATCTCGGGCGTCGAGGTGGTGTCCGTGGTGGGGCGGCTGCCCGACAAAACCCGCGAGTTCGCACAAAAATATGGCATTGCGCATGCCACCACCGAGCTTGACGAGGTGCTGGCGCGGCCAGACATCGATGCGGTCATTCTCTGCACGCCCACTCAGATGCATGCCGCGCAGACCATTGCGTGTCTGCGCGCGGGTAAGCATGTGCAGGTCGAAATTCCAATGGCCGACAGCCTGGCGGATGCGCGCGCGATCGTGGCTGCGCAGAAGGAAAGCGGACGGGTTGCGATGGCGGGCCACACGCGGCGTTTCAATCCCAGCCATCAGTGGATTCACCGAAAGATCGCTGCGGGCGAGCTGAAAATCCAGCAGATGGATGTTCAGACCTACTTCTTTCGCCGCACCAACATGAATGCGCTGGGGCAGCCCCGCAGCTGGACCGACCATCTGCTCTGGCACCATGCGGCGCACACCGTCGATCTGTTCCAGTACCAGACCGGCGAGGTAGCCGAGCACGCGCGCGCAATGCAGGGACCTATCCATCCCGAGCTTGGCATTGCGATGGATATGTCAATTCAACTGAAGGTGGCGGGAGGCGCCATCTGCACGTTATCGCTGTCGTTCAATAACGACGGGCCGCTGGGCACGTTTTTCCGCTATATCTGCGACAAGGGCACGTTTATCGCCCGCTACGACGATCTGGTGGATGGCCGTGAAAATCCCATCGACGTGAGCAAGGTGGATGTATCCACCAACGGCATCGAGTTGCAGGACCGCGAGTTTTTCGCGGCCATCCGCGATGGTCGTGAACCGAACGCCAGTGTTGCAAACGTGCTGCCGGCCTATGAAACACTTGACCGGCTGGAGCGCTCGCTGGTTTGAGCGCAGCGGGGCGGCGCAATCCACGCGCCGCCTCTGCTCCGGGATGTTCAGTCTTGCTGCGACTCGGCGGGCACGATCTTCTGCAGCTCGCCCGACTGGAACATCTCGGCCATGATGTCCGAGCCACCGACGAACTCGCCCTGGATGTAAAGCTGGGGAATGGTGGGCCAGCTCGAGTAATCCTTGATGGCCTGGCGCACTTCGTCGTCTTCCAGTACGTTCACGGTAACAAGGTTGCGCACACCGCATGACTTCAAAATCTGGATGGCGCGTCCTGAGAAGCCGCATTGCGGGAACTGGGCGGTTCCCTTCATGAACAGGACCACCGGATTGTCGGTGACGGTCTTTTCAATGAACTCACGTGCTTCCATTCAGAGGCCTCTTGATCGGAGATGGCGAGATTCGCCGAACTATGGATGCGACCGACATGGCACCGGCAGCGAGTGCCGGGGACCGCACGGCGCGGCATCCACGAAAAGCTTAAGTGTAGAGCGATGAGTTATACCACGCACGGCCTGAGGGCGTTTCATGGTGCGCGGCCCAAGGTGAGTCGCTCATGGCCAGCGAGGTCGCGCCGGGTGCGCACATCGGTTAAACCGGCCTGCGCAAAAAGCGCGCGTACGGCAGCGCCCTGATTCCAGCCGTGCTCGACCGCCAGCCAGCCCCCGGCGGTGAGATGCGTGGGCGCCCCCGCCGCAATCTCTCGAAGCGCATCAAGCCCATCGGGCCCTGAGGCGAGCGCGGTGAGGGGCTCGAACCGGAGATCACCATCGGTGAGATGCGGATCAGCGTTGGCGATGTAGGGCGGGTTCGAGACGATCAGGTCGAAGCGTTCGGCAGCGCCAACTGCGTCCCACCAGTGCCCCTCTCGGAGTGCAAGGCGCTGGGAGCTCAGCCCGTGATGCAAAGCGTTGTGCTGCGCGATGGCGAGCGCGGGTGCGGAGCGGTCGGTTGCCACCAGGGTCAGGTCGACTCTTTGTGTGGCAAGCGCAACCGCGATTGCACCGCTGCCGGTGCCCAGGTCGAGCACTGTGCCGCCGTGCGGCGCCAGCGCGCAGGCCTCGTCAACCAGTAGTTCCGTTTCGGGCCGTGGAATCAGCACGGCCGAATCGACGCGCAGCGCGAGGCCGTGGAATTCGCGCTCGCCACAGAGGTAGGCGATCGGCTCGCCGTTGACACGGCGTGCTTCTAAGGTAAGGAAGCGCTCGCATACGGCGCTCTCTACCGGCTCATCACCGTGCGCTAGGAGCCATTCCCGGCGCTTACCGCTCGCATGCTCGAGCAGGCGCCGGGCCTCAGCGCGCGGCAGCCGGCTGGCCGCGATCAGCGCGTCGGGGGACTGGTGATGCATGGCGCAGCCTCAGGCCGCTTCGGCCAGCGCCTGCAGCAGCTCGGCCTGGTGCGCGATGGCGAGCGCATCCAGCAGTTCGTCCAGATCACCATCTACGACCTGCTGCAGCTTGTAGAGCGTCAGATTGATCCGATGGTCGGTGATGCGACCTTGCGGAAAGTTGTAGGTGCGGATGCGCTCGGACCGATCGCCAGAGCCGATCAGTGATTTCCGATGCGCGGCCTCGCGCGCCTGCGCCTCACGCATCTGTCGATCTTTCAGCCTTGCCGCCAGCACCTTCATGGCGCGGTCACGATTACGGTGTTGCGAGCGGTCGTCCTGGCATTCCGCCACCAGCCCGGTGGGCAGGTGGGTGATGCGCACCGCCGACTCGGTTTTATTCACGTGCTGGCCGCCCGCACCCGAGGCGCGAAATACGTCGATTCGAAGTTCGGAGGGGTCGATATCGATTTCGCCGACTTCATCGGCTTCGGCCATGACGGCCACCGTGCAGGCCGAAGTGTGGATACGACCTTGCGCTTCGGTTTCCGGGACGCGCTGGACGCGGTGACCACCCGACTCAAACTTGAGTCGGGAATACACCGCGTCGCCCGCGATCCGAACGATCACCTCACGGTAGCCACCCAGCTCGGATACGTTGGCCGACAGAATTTCGGTCTGCCAGCGCGCGCGTTCGGCGTAGCGCAGATACATGCGAAGCAGGTCGCCCGCGAACAGCGCGCTCTCGTCGCCGCCTGTGCCCGCCCGGATTTCGAGCAGCACGTCGCGCTCATCATTGGGATCGCGCGGAAGCAGCAGTCGCTGCAACTTATCAAGTTCAGCGGCCATTCGAGCGCTCGCCGCCCCGGCCTCGGAGTCGGCGAACTCGCGCATCTCCGGGTCATCGCGCATCTGGCGTGCGGTGGCCAGATCGGCTTCGGCCTGCAGGTAGGCCTGGAAGCGTTCGAGAAGCTGGGTGAGCTCGGCGTGCTCTCGCGTGAGGCGCCGGAACTCTGCAAGGTCGCGCGCGGCATCGGGGCCCGACAGGCGTGCGTTGACCTCGGCCAGCCGTGGCTCAAGCCGCTCGAGGCGGGCTCGCATGGAATCGTTCATGGGCATCAATGGTACGCCGCCCGCGTGGCAGGCGGCGGCAAGCTCAGTGCCGTGGATCGGAGCCGTCGGCGCCCGCGCTGCCCCGATCGGGCAGCAGATGATCCACGAGGTGCAGCATCCGGTCGCGGTCGTCGCCGTGGCCATGCAGCAGTCGGGTGGGGCCATGCAGGAACTTGCTGGTGAGCGCATGGGCGAGCGCTTCGAGCACCTGCTCGGGCGATTGGCCGCCCGCCAGCAGACGACGCGCACGCTCAAGCTCAGCCGCCTTGAGCGACTCGCCGCGTTGATGAAGCGAGCGGATGGCAGGCACTACCGCGCGTGAGCTCATCCATTGCATGAACGCGTCGACCCGAGTTTCGATGATGGCCTCGGCCTGGGCGACCGCTGCGCGGCGGCTTTCCTTGCCTGCATCGACATGACGGCCGAGATCATCGACCGTGTACAGATAGACGTCCGAGAGCCGCGAGACTTCTGCTTCGATGTCGCGCGGAACCGCCAGATCAACCATGAAGATTGGCCGCCTGCGACGCGCCTTGGAGGCCCGCTCGACCATGCCCAGGCCAACAATGGGCAGCGTACTGGCGGTGCAGGACACCACGATATCGAATTCTTCAAGCCGGGTAGGTAGATCGGCAAGCCGCATGGTTTCGGCGCCAAACTGCTGCGCGAGCCGGTCGGCGCGCTCGGCTGTGCGGTTGGCGATGACCACGCGTTTGGGATGCTGAGCCGCGAAGTGTGTGGCGCAGAGCTCGATCATTTCGCCAGCGCCGATGAAAAGCACGCTGCTTTGACTGATGTCATCGAAGATGCGGCGCGCGAGCCGGACTGCCGCCGCCGCCATGGACACCGAGTGCGCGCCGATTTCGGTGGACGAACGAACCTCTTTGGCAACCGCGAAGCTACGCTGGAATAGCTGATGCAGGTGCGTGCCAAGCGCACCGGACTCTTGCGCTGCGCGCACCGCGTCTTTCATCTGACCCAAAATTTGGGGCTCGCCCAAAACCATAGAGTCGAGCCCCGAGGCGACCCGGAAAGCGTGCCGCACCGCCTGCCCGTCGGGTAGCGAATACAGATGGTCATCAATTCGGCCGGTATGGCGATGGGCGCTCAGCCACTCGGTGACCGCGACCCGCGCTTCGCCCGCCTGCGGTGTGGCGCAATAGATTTCGGTGCGATTGCAGGTAGAGAGAATGGCGCTTTCGGGCAACAGCCGTTCCAGCCTGCCGCGTAGGTCGAGCAGGGCCTCGCGCAAAGTGTCAGCTGGAAATGACACTTTTTCGCGAAGCGCGAGCGGCGCGGTTTGGTGGTTAAGCCCGAGCGTGAGGATTTGCATAACAGGTTGAATTTGCTCGAATTATAGCTGAGCCCCGAGAAAGAGTCGATAGGCGGGGTGGTCGCTTTCATCCCAATGACGGTACCCAAGAGTATCAAGAAACTCGCGAAGTTGACGCTTTTCGGCCGGTGGAACCTGTAATCCGACCAAGATTCGGCCGTAGTCAGCGCCGTGGTTGCGGTAGTGAAACAGCGAGATATTCCAGTTGGGGCTCATGCTGGTGAGAAAACGCATCAGCGCGCCCGGGCGTTCGGGAAACTCAAAGCGGTAGATCCGTTCGTCGCGAGCAAGCGGCGAATGTCCGCCCACCAGATGGCGAATATGGAGCTTGGCGAGTTCATCGTCGGTAAGGTCAATTGTTGGAAACCCCGCTTTGATGAACCCGCGGGCGATTCGCGCGGCCTCGGCCGGGCTCTGGATCTGGATGCCCACAAACACGTGGGCCTGCCGCGAATCGGCGATCCGGTAGTTGAACTCGGTGACGTTTCGCGGGCCGACCAGTTCGCAGAAGCGCCGGAAGCTGCCGCGCTCCTCAGGAATGGTTACCGCGAACACCGCCTCGCGGCGCTCGCCAACCTCGGCGCGTTCCGCCACGAACCGCAAGCGATCGAAGTTCATGTTCGCGCCGCAGGCGATTGCCGCAAGCGATTCGTTGCGGATTCGCTCGCGCGCGACATACGCCTTCAGACCCGCGACCGCCAGAGCGCCTGCAGGCTCGAGCGTAGTGCGGGTGTCTTCGAACACATCTTTGATGGCCGCACAGAGCTGGTCGGTATCCACCAGGATGATGTCATCAACGAACTGGCGGCATAGCCGAAAGGTTTCCTCGCCGACTTTCTTCACCGCTGTTCCGTCGGAAAACAGACCGACTTCCGAGAGCTCCACCCGGCGGCCCGCCGCGAGCGAGCGCCGCATCGCATCCGAGTCGGTGGTCTGCACGCCAATCACCTTGATGTCGGGCCGGATCTGCTTCACGTACGCGGCGATGCCTGCGATCAATCCCCCGCCGCCAATGGCCACGAAGATTGCATGAAGCGGTCCCTGATGCTGACGCAGGATCTCCATGCCAACCGTCCCCTGGCCGGCAATCACATCGGGGTCATCAAAGGGATGCACGAACACGAGGCCCTGTTCAGCTTGCAGCGTAAGCGCCTGCGCGTAGGCGTCGCTGTATGAGTCGCCATGCAGCACCACCTCGGCGCCGCGCGCACGAACTGCGTCAACCTTGACCTGCGGCGTGGTGACGGGCATCACGATGACTGCGCGGCACCCGAGCTTTCTTGCTGCGAGCGCCACGCCCTGCGCGTGATTGCCCGCGGAGGCGGCGATCACGCCGCGTGCCAGCTGCTCTGGCGCAAGCTGCACCATCTTGTTGTAGGCGCCCCGCAGCTTGAACGAAAACACCGGCTGCAGGTCTTCGCGCTTCAAGAGCACCTTGTTGCGCAGTCGGGCGCTGAGGTTAACCGCAGGTTCGAGCGGGGTTTCGCGGGCCACGTCATAGACGCGGGCGGTCAGGATTCGCTTTAGATAATTGGCTGCCATCCGTGCATTTTAGTGCGGCATCCCCGGCGGCTTCTGTGGCTTCGAAGCGCCACCTCGGGCTCGCTGCTAGAGTCTGATCCAGATCAAACCGCTGCGCCGGCCGTCGGTCGCCCAAGACGGCCGCAGGGTCTGCGACAGCCCGTTTCGCAGCGTCATGCAACACTCGCCAATGGAATCCTGGATCGCCCGTCTCCTCGAATGGTTCGCGTTGCCCCAGCATGGGCTGTCAACCGTTTTCGTCATCGCCTTCGTGTCGGCCACCCTGCTGCCAATGGGGTCCGAGCCCGCGGTGTTCGGTTACGCCAAGCTCAATCCCGAGCAGTTCTGGCTGGTCGTGAGTGTCGCAACGCTCGGTAACACCTTAGGTGGTGCGGTCAACTACTGGATGGGCTGGGGCGCGCACGAAGCGGTGGCCCGTGGCAAAGAGACGCGCTATCTGAAGTGGTTCGAGCGGCTGGGCCCCAAGGCGCTGTTCTTTTCGTTTTTGCCGGTGGTGGGCGATCCGCTGTGCTCGATTGCCGGCTGGTTGAAGCTGCCCTTCTGGCCTTCAATGGCCTGGACGGTGGCGGGACGATTCACGCGCTATGTAGTGATGACCGCGTTCCTGTTGTGGGTGCCTAATGAGTGGTGGCGCTGGTTACTGTCGCCCTTCATGTCCGCTCCTCTACAATGATCGATTGACTGTAAGCCTCATGAACGCACCCATTCCGCTCGACATTATCGAATCCTCGGCTGAGCAGGCGCCCCGCCTGCGCGAGATTCCGTACAACTACACCTCGTTCTCCGACCGTGAAATCGTCATCCGGTTGCTAGGGGACGATGCCTGGTCAATTGTTGAAGACCTGCGCGGTGAGCGGCGTACCGGCCGGTCGGCTCGCATGTTGTACGAGGTGCTGGGCGATATCTGGGTGGTGCAGCGCAATCCGTACCTGCAGGACGATCTGCTCGACAACCCCAAGCGCAGGCGGATGCTGATCGAGGCGCTCGAACACCGATTGGCAGAGGTTGAGCGGCGTAGGGACGACGCACGGCGGGCCGAGGGCGATCAGGCACCGGGCGCGGACTCTGCAGCCGATGGTTCGCGTGCCGAAAAGGTAGGGCGCCTTCTCGAACGTGCCCGCGCGGCGGTCCACAATTTTGAGGCGGCGTTTGACCATACGCGAACGCTTCGACAAAAAACACTCAAGCGGCTGTCACGCATCACTGCGCGAGACAACATTCGCTTTGATGCGATGTCACGGGTGTCGCATGTGACCGATGCCACCGACTGGCGAGTCGAGTATCCGTTCGTCGTGCTCACCCCGGATACCGAGCATGAAATCGCTGGTTTGGTGGAGGGCTGTATCGAGCTCGGTCTCACCATCATTCCGCGCGGCGGTGGTACCGGTTACACCGGTGGGGCGATTCCCCTTACACCGTTCTCTGCCGTCATCAATACCGAAAAACTCGAGGCGCTGGGCCCGGTTGAGCGTGTTCGCCTGCCGGGGCTCGACACTGAGGTAGCCACCATTCTGAGTGGAGCAGGCGTGGTCACGCGCCGTGTCACTGACGCTGCCGAACAAGCCGGCCTCGTGTTCGCCGTTGACCCCACATCGCTCGATGCCTCGTGCATCGGCGGCAACATCGCCATGAATGCGGGCGGCAAGAAGGCGGTGCTCTGGGGCACTGCGCTCGACAACCTTGCCTGGTGGCGAATGGTTGACCCGGATGGCAACTGGCTCGAGGTAAGCCGCATCGGGCATAACCTTGGCAAGATTCACGATGCACCGCTGGCACGCTTTGAGCTGAGGTGGTTCGCGCCGTCGCAACTGGGCGCTGATGGCGCCATGCGCGGGGCGCCGCTTCGCGAACAGGTGCTCGAGATTCCCGGCTCGCGGTTTCGCAAAGCCGGTCTCGGCAAAGACGTGACCGACAAATTTCTGGCCGGACTGCCTGGGGTGCAGAAAGAAGGTTGCGATGGGCTGATCACCTCAGCGCGCTGGGTGCTGCATCGAATGCCCTCGCACATCCGCACGGTATGCCTGGAATTTTTTGGACAGGCGAAGGATGCGGTGCCCTCAATCGTCGAGATCAAAACCTATCTTGATGCGCGGCCTCACGGCGCCATTCTCGCGGGTCTCGAGCACCTCGACGAGCGGTACCTGCGCGCGGTGGGCTATGCCACCAAATCGCGTCGCGGCGGCCTGCCCAAAATGGTGCTGATCGGCGACATCGTTGGCGATGACGACGCCGGTGTGGCGCGCGCCACCTCCGAAGTAGTGCGCATCGCCAACTCGCGCTCGGGCGAAGGCTTCATCGCAGTGTCGGCCGAGTCGCGCAAGCTCTTCTGGCTCGATCGCGCCCGAACCGCGGCAATCGCCAAGCACACCAACGCCTTCAAAATCAATGAAGACGTAGTGATTCCGCTCGACCGAATGGGCCATTACACCGACGGCACCGAGCGCATCAACATCGAGCTCTCGATCCGCAACAAGCTTGCACTGGTCGATGAACTCGAACGTCTGGTGTCGGGCCAACTCGACATCGGTCGCACCAGCGAGGCGCGCGCCGAGGGCGTATCGGCTGAAGAGCTGCTGGCCGAGCGGCGCGCGCGCGCGCTCGAGCTGCTCGCGGCAGTCGGTCGTCGCTGGCGCATGCTGCTCGCGCAGATCGACGAACCGCTTGCCGACGTTCGGATTGCGCTTGAGGTCGAGGGGTTGGGTGCGGTGCTGCCCGCGCTCGAGTCGCGCCTTGCGCGTGAGCCCGGCGCGCAGTTGTTCCATCTGCTACAGGACCGCACGATTCGGGTGTCGTGGAAATCCGAGTTGCGCGAGCCCCTTCGCGAACTGTTCCCAGGGCTTGCGTTTGCGCCGGTGCTTGAGGCGGTCGAGGCTGCGCACCGTAAGGTGCTGCGAAGCCGTGTGTTTGTCGCGCTCCACATGCATGCGGGCGACGGCAATGTTCACACCAACATTCCGGTTAATTCCGACGACTACGGAATGTTGAAGCAGGCCGAGGAAGCGGTTGAGCGAATCATGGCGCTGGCGCGTTCGCTGGGCGGGGTGATCTCGGGTGAGCACGGCATCGGCATCACCAAGCTGCAGTTTCTGTCCAACGACGAAACCGCCGAGTTCCGCGAGTGGAAAGCGCGTATCGATCCGGACGGTCGCTTCAATCGCGGCAAGCTGCTTGCGGATCCCGCAGTGCCGGGTGACCTCCGCAATGCGTACACGCCAAGTTTTGGGCTGATGGGCGCCGAGTCGCTCATCCTGCATGAGTCCGACATCGGCTCCATCGCCGATTCCATGAAGAACTGCCTGCGCTGCGGTAAGTGCAAGCCGGTTTGCGCCACGCATGTGCCGCGCGCCAATCTGCTCTATTCACCGCGCAACAAAATTCTGGCTACCTCGCTGCTCATCGAGGCGTTTCTCTACGAAGAGCAAACCCGGCGCGGCGTCTCGGTTCGCCATTGGGATGAGTTTTCGGACGTGGCTGACCACTGCACGGTTTGCCACAAATGCGAAACGCCCTGCCCCGTCGACATCGACTTCGGCGACGTGTCGATGAACATGCGAAATCTGCTTCGCAAAATGGGCAAGAAGAAGTTCAACGCGGGCAATGCAGCAGCAATGTTCTTTCTGAATGCCACCGACCCCGACACGATCCGCGCTACCCGCGCAGCCATGGTCGGTGTGGGTTACAAGGCGCAGCGCTTTGCGGTGGATCTGTTTCGCTCGCTCGGTAAACGCCAGACCGCCAAGCCGCCGGCGTCGGTGGGACGACCGGCGATCCGCGAGCAGGTCGTTCACTTTGTGAACAAGAAGCTGCCCGGCAATCTGCCTAAAAAGACCGCGCGTGCGCTGCTCGATATTGAAGACGCGCGATACGTACCCATCATTCGCGATCCGCAGAAGGCTGCCTCTGACGCGGAAGCCGTGTTCTATTTCCCGGGCTGCGGTTCCGAGCGGCTGTTCTCTCAGGTTGGGCTCGCCACGCAGGCGATGCTCTGGCATGTGGGCGTACAGACGGTGCTGCCGCCCGGCTACCTGTGCTGTGGCTATCCGCAGCGCGGCTCAGGGCAGTTTGATAAAGCCGACAAGATCATCACCGATAACCGGGTGCTGTTTCACCGGGTGGCCAACACGCTCAACTATCTCGACATTCGCACCGTGGTGGTGTCGTGCGGCACCTGCTTTGATCAGCTGCAGGGTTATGAGTTCGAGCGAATCTTCCCGGGCTGTCGCATTCTTGATATCCACGAATTCCTGCTTGAAAAGGGCGTGAAGCTCGAACAGGTCACCGGGGTGCGCTACATGTACCACGACCCCTGTCACAGCCCCATGAAGACGCACCAGCCCATGAAGGTGGTGAACGCTCTGATTAACGACAGCGTCAACGGCCGCGTTGAGCGCAATGACCGGTGTTGCGGCGAATCGGGCACGCTCGCAGTCACCCGGCCGGACATTTCCACGCAGGTTCGCTTCCGCAAAGAAGAAGAGATGCGAAAAGGTGCCGAAGCCCTTCGCGCGCGCCCGCTCTTGAACGCCTCGGGCATTGCCGGTGTCAGCGCGCAGGCTGGCGATGCGGCCGCGCCGGTCAAGGTGCTTACGTCGTGTCCTTCATGCCTGCAGGGCCTGTCGCGCTACTCTGACGATGCGGGCACGGAAGCCGACTACATCGTGGTCGAAATTGCCCGGCATGTGCTGGGTCAGAACTGGCTGCCCGATTATGTGAACCGGGCCAATGCCGGTGGCATTGAGCGCGTGCTCGTCTGACGCGCCAGATCGGACACGGACGACCCCCTGATGGCTTACCCGCTTTTTGATCTCTCAGGACGCTGCGCGGTAATCACCGGCGGTAACGGGGGTATTGGATTGGGCATGGCGCGGGCGCTGCTTCAGGCCGGTGCGCGGGTGGCAATCTGGGGAACCAACCCAGACAAGACTGAGCGCGCACGGGCAGAGCTGTCGGCGTTCGGCGAGGTCTGTTCGCTGGTCTGCGATGTGGGTGACGAGCAGGCGGTCGAGGCGGCATTTGCCGAGTCAGTAGCGCGTCTGGGGCATGTTGATGCCTGCTTTGCCAATGCGGGCGTCTCGTCATTTTCTACGCCAATCGGTGCAATGACGCACGAAGAATTTCGGCGCGTGATGCGGGTCAATCTCGATGGGGTCTTCTTCACGTTTCGTGCGGCGTCTCGCCACATGATCGAGCGCGGCGAAGGGGGTTCGCTCGTCGTGACCGCCAGTACCGCTGCGGTGGAGGGCGCCGCGCGTAACAGCCACTACGGTGCTTCGAAGGGCGCCGTCACCTCGTACGCGAGGGCGCTTGCGGTGGAACTGGCGCGGCATCGGATTCGGGTGAACTCGATATTGCCGGGCTGGATCGAGTCTGAGATGACCAGCGGCGTGTTCGGCGACTCGAAGTTCGCGAACGCGGTGTTGCCTCGCGTGCCACTGCGTCGGTGGGGAAGCGCCGATGATTTCGGCGGCATCGCCGTCTACCTGGCAAGCGATGCCTCGTCGTATATGACGGGCGCCGATCTGCTGATCGATGGCGGCTACACCAAGTTCTGAGCGGCCGTCCGCATCCTGCCCGCTATGCGATGGGGCGGGCGGCGAACTGCTGGCAGGCGACGACCGGCTGCGAGTCATTGCGGCTGACGAGCCGCAGCATCCGATTTTTTTTCGCGTGATCTGGACTGCGCATGTCGCGGAAACCACCGATCTGTCCGAGCCCGATCGAAATCACCTGATGCGCGTGGTGTTCGAGCTTGAGCGGAGCCTGCGAGTGCTGATCTCGCCCGACAAAATCAACCTCGCCAGTCTGGGCAATGCTGTGCCCCACCTGCACTGGCACGTCATCGGGCGTTGGCGCGATGACCCCACTTTCCCCGGCTCGGTCTGGAGTGTGCCAGCGACGCGTGATCCCGCTCTGGTGGCAGCGCGGATCGAACGCAGCCGCCAGGCGCTGCCGGCGCTGAAGGCGGCGCTGCGCGAGCGTCTGTCGGCGCTGGGTCTGCGCGAATTCGGCTAACATCCAACCCCCGACGGCCAGTTCGCTTACAACATCATTCCCATGGCTGGACTTGATTCCAATACGCCGATTCCCACCCGAATCGTGCTGCACGAAGTCTCGCGAGTGCTCGAACTTGAGTATTCCGACGGCCGCCAATTCCGGCTGCCCTGCGAGTTTCTTCGCGTGTACTCACCGTCGGCTGAAGTACGCGGACACGGGCCAGGCCAGGAAACCCTGCAGACCGGCAAAGCCGAGGTCACAATCTCCGCCATCGAGCAGGTGGGGCACTACGCCATCCAGCCCATGTTTTCAGATGGCCACTACACGGGCATCTTTTCCTGGGACTACCTTTACTGGCTGGGTGATCGACAACAGGAACTCTGGCAGGACTACCTGCGTCGGCTCGAAGAAGCCGGCGCGAGCCGCGAACCCGCCGCGAGCGCCGGTGCGGGCGAGCTGTCGAGCACCGCAGTAGCGCGTCCGCGCGGCGGTTGCGGATGACAGTGGCCGAGCGCGACCTGATGCGCTTGCCTGCGCAAAGGTTTCAGTGGGCGGCAGACAGGAATAAACCATGAGCGAGTCCGGTCGTACCCATTTCGGGTTCTCAACCGTCGCCGAGGACGAAAAAGCCTCTCGCGTGGCCGATGTTTTTCATTCGGTCGCGCAGCGCTATGACCTCATGAACGACCTGATGTCGCTTGGTCTTCATCGTGCCTGGAAGGCTTTCGCGATTGATCAGGCGGCACTGCGCCCGGGCATGCGTGTGCTCGATGTGGCGGGAGGAACGGCCGATCTCGCCCGGGCGTTTGCGCGCCGTGTGGGTCCCACGGGCGAGGTCTGGCTGACCGACATCAATGCGTCGATGCTGTCGGTAGGTCGCGACAGGATGGTCGATGAGGGCGCGCTGCAGCCAGCCGTGCAGTGTGATGCCGAACACCTGCCGTTCCCCGACGCCTGGTTTGACCGCGTGACAGTTGCGTTTGGATTACGCAACATGACGCACAAGGACCAGGCGCTTGCCGAGATGCGCCGCGTGCTGCGGCCGGGGGGTAAGCTGCTGGTGCTCGAATTTTCCAAAGTGTGGAAGCCGCTCGAGCGGCTCTATGACGTCTACTCGTTTCAGGTGCTGCCCAGGCTGGGCGAGCGGGTAGCGGGTGATGCCGGCAGCTACCGCTATCTGGCTGAATCCATCCGGATGCATCCTGATCAGGCCAGCCTCGCCGACATGATGCGCGCAGCCGGGCTGGGCCGGGTCCGCTGGTTTAATCTGAGCGCGGGCGTAGTGGCCTTGCATGAGGGCTGGCGGCTCGACTGACGCCGTTGGTTCCGGAATAACCGCACCGCAGCCGGTTAATTGTTGCAATCTGCAGCCGCAGGTCCAATATTGACGCTGGGGAGTGGTCCCCGCTTTTTACCCCAGGAGATTTTCGGTCATGAAATTTACCCGTCTGATGGCTCTGGTGGCAGCCTTCGTTGCCGCCATCACGTTGTCGATCGGTCAGGCAGAGGCTTCCCGCGTCGGTGGCGGAAAGAATTCCGGCAAGCAGCAGCCCAATGCTATGCAGCGCGACTCTGGGGCGCCTGCCGGACAGCAGGCCGCTCCCGGTGCGCAGCGCCCCGGTCAACCCGCCGCCGCGCCCGCCGCTCAGCCCCAGGGCAACCGTTGGCTCGCCCCGCTGGCAGGGCTCGCAGCCGGTATTGGTCTGGCCGCGCTCGCCAGCCACTTCGGCTTCGGCGAAGAGCTCGCCAGCATCATGATGATCGTGCTGTTTGCGGTCATTGCGCTGGTCGTCATCCGTATGATCATGGCGCGTCGCAGTGCGTCGTCAGGGCAGCCTCAGCCCGCTTACGCAGGTGCAGCGGCCGGCCCGATGGCTGGCGGTCAGCCTCAGGCGGCCCCCGCAGCGGCACAGAACAATTCGCTGTTCTCGCCGGCGTCCTCTGAACCAGCCGCTGCGCCGCTTGCAACGGGCGCGGGTCCGGCAGCGCCCGCGGCAGCTGCCAGTACGGGTCTGCGGGTTCCTGCAAACTTCGACATCGCTGGTTTTGTGCGCAACGCGAAGGTCCAGTTCATCCGCCTGCAGGCCTCATTTGATGCAGCCAACCTGAACGACCTCCGCGAGTTCACCTCGCCAGAAATGTTCGCTGAGCTTCGGATGCAGATCGAAGACCGCAAAGGCGCTACCAACGTGACCGAAGTCGTGTCCGTCGAGGCCGAATTCCTGGGCGTAGACAGCAGCGACACCGAGCACATGGCCAGCGTGCGGTTCTACGGCGTCATCCGCGAATCGGTGGGCGCGCCGGCCCAGTCATTCGACGAAA
>CAZORB010000091.1:0-17713 GCA_964581825.1 uncultured Bordetella sp. | reverse complement strand
TTGGCAAGCGCCTTCGGTGACAATTGATCGGGGCCCAGGTTGGCGATCACGCCAGACAGGTCGCGAAGCTTGCCGTCGGCGTCGATGAGGCCAGGCTTTTCTTTGCCAGGTTTACCGTAGCGTACGAGTTTCATGCGTTCTCCTTGGTGAGGTCGGGTGAGGGAATTGGCGGTGAATCGGAGCGCAGCCAGAGGCCAGATCGTTCATCAGATCGTCATGCCGCCATCAATGCTGAACGCTTGACCCGTGGCGAATGCGCTTTCGTCGCTCGCCAGATAGACGACGATGGGAACCACTTCTTCGGCGCTGGCGAGTCGGCCCATCGGCTGACGGGCAGTGAACATTCGGCGCGCGGCTTCGATGTCGCCCAGTTGCGCCATCCGCTGGTGAAGGCTGGGGGTATCGACCGTGCCAGGACAGATTGCATTGCAGCGGATGCGCTGGCCGACGTAGTCGGCGGCGATTGCTTTGGTCAGGCCGATGACCGCAGCCTTGGTCGTGCCGTAGACGGCGCGGTTAGGCACCCCTTTTATTGACGAGCAGACCGAGGCCATGTTGATGATCGAGCCCCCGCCGTTTGCGATCATGGCAGGAAGCGCCGAACGTATCGTGCGTACCATCGAACGGACGTTAAGGGTGAGGCTAAAGTCCCAGTCGTCATCGCTTGCCTCCAGGATTGTTCCCTGGTGGACGAAGCCCGCGCAGTTAAACAACACATCGATGGGTGCGATCGAGGCAATCATCGATTCGATCGCGCCGGGTTCTGTGACGTCGAGTCTTCGCAACGTGGGCGCAGGACAACCCTCGGCAAGTACCTCCTGCCGCAACGAATCGAGCAGGTCCTCGCGGATATCGGTTGCCACGATGGCTGCGCGTTCGCGTGCCATGGCGATTACCGCGGCGCGGCCCATGCCTTGCGCTGCGGCGGTCACGAACACATGTTTACCTTCGAGTCTGCGGGCCATCGTTACCTGTACAGGATCGCGAAAAGCGCGCTAGCGTAACGCAAATTCCTGATGAGCGTCGAACTGCATTGCAGCGAGTCGCGCATAAAGCCCACCCGCCGCAGCCAGGGCTGCGTGCGTTCCCTGCTCAGCGATTCGTCCCCGATCGAGCACCAGGATTCGGTTGGCGCGCCGCACCGTAGCGAGTCGATGCGCGATAACCAGCGTTGTGCGCCCGCTGGTGGCAGCTTCGAGCGCCGCCTGCACTTCCCGCTCGCTTTCGGCGTCGAGCGCGCTGGTTGCTTCGTCTAACAGCAGCAGCGCCGGATTACGCAGCAGGGCCCGCGCGATCGCGATTCTCTGACGCTGTCCACCTGAAAGTCGCACACCGCGCTCGCCCAGCGGTGTGTTCCAGCGTTCGGGGAGCCGCTCGATGAAGTCAAGGGCATGGGCTGCGCGTGCCGCCTCGACCACCTCTTCATCCGTCGCATCCAGCCTGCCGTATCGGATGTTGTCCATCACAGTTGCTGAAAAAACCGCGCTGTCCTGCGATACCAGTCCGATCTGTGACCGTAGCTGAGCGGGCTCGATGCTCCGCAGGTCAAGACCATTGACGCGAATGCATCCAGCCTGTGGGTCGCGAAACCGGAGCAATAGCTGCAGCACTGTACTTTTTCCGGAGCCCGAGGGGCCCACCAGCGCGACGGTTTCGCCTGGGTCAATTGCAAAGCTTACGGACTCAAGCGCGGGATGCTGCCGCGTGGGGTAAGTGAAACTTACCTGATCGAATTCGATTGCGAGCTGTGATTGGCGGGTGTGATCGCGGCGGGTCGATGCCGGCTCGGCGCACTCTGACTGCGTGAGGATCGCAGGCTGAGCATCGAGCAGTTGAGCCAGTCGCTCGGCTGCACCCGCGGCCCGCTGCACATCGCCAATCACTTCAGCAAGCGCGCCGATTGCGCCCGCCAGCAGCGCTGCGTAAAGGATGAATTGCGCAAGCAGCCCGCCGCTTAAGGAGCCTGCCAGTACCGCACCCGCGCCGGTACGCAACACAAACACGATCACCCCGAAACTCAGCACGATCGCGAGCGCGGTGAGCGCAGCACGCGCCCTGACTCGTCGGGTGGCCGCTTCGAATGCGAGCTGAGCCGCCTGCGCGAAGCGATTGGTCTCCCAAGTGGTGCGATTGAAGGCCTGAACGATCTGGATCGCCCCCAGCGTTTCGCCCGCCATCGCCGAGGCGTCCGCAATGCGATCCTGGCTTGCCCTGGAAAGCTTTCGGATGCGTCGGCCAATCACAATCACTGGGACCAGGGTGACCGCGAGCAGCCCAATCATGGTGAGCGCGAGCCAGGCTTCGGTGATCAGCATCATGACAAGCGCGCCCGTTCCCAGCACCGCATTGCGCAATCCAAGCGAGATGCTGGTACCGACCAGTGTCTGGATCAGGGCGGTGTCGGTGGTAAGCCGTGACAA
Source organism: uncultured Bordetella sp. (assembly GCA_964581825.1). Classification (GTDB taxonomy): domain Bacteria; phylum Pseudomonadota; class Gammaproteobacteria; order Burkholderiales; family Burkholderiaceae_E; genus SYIM01. Next base: position 15,293 of record CAZORB010000091.1, on the reverse strand, counting down.
CACCTCGCCGCTACGAATCTCATCGAAGAACGCTGCGTCTTGCGAAAGAACCTGGCGAAAGACCGCGGCCCTCAGGTCGGCAGTGACCCGCTCACCAAGCCACGACACGCTGTAGAAGCGAAGCGCGGTGGCGAGCGCGAGCAGCACCGCCACAGCAAACAACGCGATAAAAGGCCCGTCGACCGCCTGCTGGTTGCCAAATCCCGAGTCAATCAGGTGGCGAAAGGCCAGAGGAACCGACAGCGTGGCGCAGGCTGCGAGGAGAAGCGCAGCGGCTGCTACTGCGATTCGGCCGCGATAGGGCGCGAGAAACGGAAACAGTCTCCCAAGACCGGATAGGGATGGTCGCGTAGTCATTGAATCCGATGCAATAGAGCTCTTGCGTGATGGCGCGTCTGCGCTTGGGCGGGGGCAAGATAGCACGGTGCGGTCGGCACGCTGGAGATACCGCGCAGTCAAATTCCATTCGCACCGGATGTGGTGCTATGTTTGCCGGGTCCAATCAACCTTGACCGACTTCAGGTGAACTGATGAATCAGCCCGTCACGTTGATCCGCCGGCCGACCCTGCGCTTGAATCCCCACGATGATGTCGTGATCGCCATCCGCCCTGTAGCGGTTGGTACTCGAATCGACGACGAAGGCATCACCTGCACCGATGCAATACCTGCAGGCCACAAGCTTTCGGTGCGAGCGATTGCGCAGGGCGAGCCGGTGCGGCGTTACAACCAGATTATCGGATTCGCCACACAGGCCATTGCGCCCGGTCAGCACGTACACGTACACAACCTGGGTTTTGAAATGTTCGAGCGGCAGTATGCGGTGGGTGTTGACCGCAAACCCCTCGAGCGTCCCGCCGAACAGGCGATGTTTTTGGGCTTCCGACGGCCAGACGGGCGCGTCGCAACGCGCAATTACATCGGCGTCATCGCTACCGTTAACTGCTCGGCATCGGTATCGCGCTTCGTGGCGCAACACTTCACGCCAGAGCTGCTCGCGCAGTATCCCAATGTCGACGGTGTGGTGCCGATTTCGCATTCCTCGGGATGCGGGATGGACACTCAGGGCGCGGGGATCGATGTTCTACGACGAACGATTGCGGGATATAGCCGGCATGTGAATTTCGCAGGGGTCGTGATTATCGGACTCGGTTGTGAATCGAATCAGATGGATGCGCTCTTTCACGCACAGGGCCTTGGCGAAACCGAGCAACTGAAGCCATTGATCATTCAAACCAGCGGCGGCACTCGCAAGACCGTCGAAGCCGGAATTGCAGCGGTCCAGTCAATGCTTCCCGCGGCCAATGCTCTGCAGCGTGAGCGACTGCCAGCCAGCCACCTCACAGTCGGGTTGCAGTGCGGCGGCTCTGACGGTTACTCGGGCATCACTGCCAATCCCGCGCTCGGCGCTGCGTGCGATCTGCTGGTTGCCCATGGCGGAACAGTCATTCTTTCTGAGACGCCAGAAATTTATGGCGCCGAGCATCTGCTCACCCGCCGCGCGGTCTCTCAGCAGGTGGCCGACAAGCTGATCCAGCGGATTCGCTGGTGGGAGGCGTACACCGCTCGCAATGAGGGCAGCATGGATAACAACCCGTCACCCGGAAACAAAGCGGGTGGGCTCACCACGATTCTGGAAAAGTCACTGGGCGCGGTAGCTAAAGCGGGCACGACCGATCTGGTTGATGTGGTTCAGTATGCGGAGCCCGTTACCGCGCGCGGCTTCGTGTTTATGGATACGCCCGGGTATGACCCGGTGTCGGCCACCGGGCAGGTGGCAGGTGGCGCCAATCTGATCTGCTTTACGACAGGTCGGGGGTCCGTATATGGCTGCAAGCCTGCGCCCTCGGTCAAGCTTGCCACCAACTCAGCCCTTTACGAGCGGATGCGCGAGGACATGGACATCAATTGCGGGCCGATCATCGACGGATCCGTCAGTGTGGCCGAGAAGGGGCGAGAGATTTTCGATCTGATGCTCAGGGTGGCCAGTGGCGAGCGCAGCTGCAGTGAGGCGCTTGGCATAGGAAACGATGAGTTTGTGCCCTGGCAGCTGGGCGCCGTGATGTAAGGCTTCTGCCAGCGCAGATACCCGGTGCACGAGACCGACGAACGCGACATTTTTCCGCTTTCGCCTGACTTGAGTCAGCCGTGATCGATCAGGCTGTGACGAAAGCCGCAGCGGTACGCGTTGTCGCTGTCGATACTGGGGGCTTGCCGATTCATTCAACGGGAGCCCCTCATGACCCACGACACGACGCTTGTCTCAGGTGTTACTGACACAGCAGAGGCCAAGCTTGGCTTTGGCGGCGATGCGTTCGATCCGCTTCGATTGATTGTCGACCCGGCCCTCGCGCTCGAGGCTGCTCGGAGAATGGAAGCGAGCTGCCGAAGCGGTCTTCGATTCTTCAGCGATTTCCGCCGCGTACGCCCGCTCGATGAGCTCGACGCAGCCGAGCTCGAAGGCGATGCCGAGATTGTCGAAGACGATGGATACTCGGCCTTCGACTCAAGCTTTGATCCGCGCTTTGCTCGCCGTCTGTAAGCGGATCAGTTCGCGTCCTCGAAGCCGTATAGCCGAGCCGGATTGTCCACCAGAATTTTTCTGATCAGCGCGTCGCTGCCCGCCCACTGGCACATCAGGTTGTATAGCGTGATCGTGCCGGTTTCGTGGGCAAACGACAGGTGCGGATCGTCGCTCCCCCAGATCAGCCGATCGGGGGCAACCGCTGCCAGTGCCTGCATCATGGGCGCAACATTTTCGTAATGAGGCGGCTTGCGCGAGATCCGGTAGAAGCCTGTTAACTTTATCCAGCAGCGCCCCGAGCCCGACTCCAGTAATTTGAGGAGCTTCTGAAAGCCCGGCTGACCGGGGCCGTCTGCGGCCTGAAACATACCGAGGTGGGCGAGGCTACAATCGATTTCAAGCTCTGAAATTCGGGGCAATAGCGCCTCGGTCAGCCAGCCTGGCAGCAAGAAATCTAAATGCCAGCCGAATTCGCGACACCGCTTTTCAAGCAGATTGATTCGCGGCAACAGCCTCTCGACCAGGCCCTCTTCACGCGGGTAAATCGGTGATACGTTGACTCGTATGCCGCGCACGTTCTGCCGGTGCAGCGACTCGAATACGGAGTCGGGCGCGTCTTCATCGATATCGACGATTCCTCGGCACGCCGAACCCATTTGCGCCATGGCCTCGAGCTGGCAGCTGTTATCTCGCAGATAGGCGCTGGGCTGTACGAACACAAACCGCTCAATGCCAATGCGCCTTGCGCGCACCAGATAATCTTCCAGCGGCGCAAGGGGCGGCTGGTAGCGCAGTTTCGGGTCGCGATAGGGGAATCGAGCAGGATCGCCAAAGACGTGGAAATGGCAGTCGCAGGCCAGTGCGGGCGCGGGGACAACAGGATCGATCGTTTCGTTCACGGGATTTGCCTGATGCCTGTTATTCGGCTTTCACGCCCGCCCGATCGATCACCTGCTTCCACATGGCGAGTTCGCGGCGGATAAGGTCGGTGAATTCAGCGCCATCGATTCGGACCGCGCGCGCGCCCTGCGAGTCGAGAAATGCTTTCACCTTGGGTTGCTCCATCGCCTTGGCGATCTCCTGTTGCAAACGTGCGATGACCGAAGCCGGTGTTCCTGCCGGAGCGAGGAATCCGAACCGATACACCACGTCGTACTGCGGGTAGCCGGCTTCAGCGAAGGTGGGCAGCTCGGGAAAGGCGGGTGAGCGCTGGGTGCCCGTTACCGCAAGCGGAACGACGCGGTTGCCACGAATGTGCCCGGACGCACCGCCAAGGCTCGAGACGGTGATGTCGATCTGATTGCCGGCTGTATCGGTGAGCGCCGCCGCTACGCCACGGAACGGCACATGTGTCATCTCGATGCCCGCCTGCATCAGAAACAGTTCGGTGGCCAGGTGCGCAGATGATCCCTGGCCTCCCGACCCGAAGGTGAGTCCCTTGGGTTTTGTTTTCGCCAGTGCAATGACCTCAGCAACGGTTTTGGCACCAAGACCGGTGCGGGCGACCATCACCGCCGGCGCCTCAACGGGAATGGTGACAGGGGTGAAGTCGCGCAGAACGTCGTAAGGCAGGGTGCGATAAAGCCCAGGCGAGATGGTGAGCGAGCTGTCGGTAAAGACCAGCGTCTGTCCATCCGGTCGCGCTTTGGCCACTTCGGCGGTGCCAATCGTTCCTGCGGCACCGCCCTTGTTTTCGACCACGAACTGCTGGCCGATCTGGTTCGAAAGCTCTGCGGCGATATTGCGCGCGGCCAGGTCGGTGAGCGCGCCCGGTGCGAAGGGCACCATGATCCGAACGGGTGCCGACGGCCATTGCGCCGCTGCCAGGGTCGGCAGGGCTAGCAGTGAAAGCGCAGCGATCTTTTTGCCAAGGGTTGACCAAGCATTCATTCCATGTCTCCTTGCGATTCTGTTTTTGTCAGAGCAATCAGCGATAGCTCCATTGCGCTGCCACTGCGCCGGATTCCTTGCCCAGTGGAGCCGGGCGCCAGTGCAGCGCTCGAATCTCGCCAAACTCACGAGCGAGTCGTGTCCAGTGCTCTCCGCCATCAGTGCTGCGAAACACCTGGCCGAGGTTGGTGCAGGTGAACAGCAGCTGAGGGTCGGCAGGGTGTGTCGCCACACACCAGAGTGTGCTGTTTAGCGTTCCCGGTAGCGGTACCTCTTCCCAGCGATGACCCGCATCGCGGCTTTTGAGTAATCGGCCAGTACTGCCAGGCGGGCCATTGCCGTTAGTGAGATAAAGCGTCTGTCCGTCTGGCGCAGTAAGTACTGCGCGCGAGTATTGCCAGGGCGAGTCAAGTTGCTCGTGGACCCAGCTTGCACCGTTATCGCGACTTCGATGCAGACCTTTATTGGTCGTTGCAAGCACCGCTTTGGTCCCATCGGCTTCACGAACGACCGCGATACCGTGGATATCTCCGGAGACCAGCCCTTGATCGAGGAAGGTCCAATGGAGCCCACCATCGGTGCTGCGCCAGACGCCGCCAATTTCGATGCCGGCCCAAACCGTGCCGCGATCGAATGGATCGAACAGAATCTGCGTGACCCGGGTCGGACCGCGATTGACCTCTGAAAACCCCTTAACGCCTGGCGTGTCGCACTGTTGCCAGGTCACTCCGGCGTCGGTTGAGCGATAGAGGGCCCCGGGACGTGTGCCGGCGATCATCACGCGGGCGTCCTGCGGATCCTGGGCGATAGACCAGATATCGGCCATGGGCGAGGGCATTGCATGCCAAGCCTGGGCGGCCTCACTCCAGCTGAATAAGCCCATGTCGGAACCTGCATACAGCGTGTCTGGATCAGCCGGGTGGCTACTGAAGCACCAGACCCGTGCCTCGGTGTACATCCCGGAGTGGCTGTTAGGGTGGATCCAGTGATCGCCGAGGTCGCTACTGAACCAGGTTGAATGGCCGGCTGTTCCGGCATAAAGGCAAACGCCATGCATTGAGAGGTCTCCCCGCACCGCAGCCCGGAAAGCCGTCCGGGCGGTCACGCGGGTTGATGGTAGCCGAGGGCGCGTCGGGGTGTCGATTGGGCGCGTCTCGCTCGCGACGGGTTGCGAGTGCCCCTGCGCTGCCCAGCCCGTGCTATCAGCGAAGAACCAGATCGTCGCGGTGGATAAGCTCGGGCTCTTCGATGTAGCCGAGAATCGCTTCAATCTCGGATGAAGCGCGGCGCATGATGCGCCGTGTGTCTGACGACGAGTAGTTGCTCAGGCCCCGCCCAAGCTCTTCACCCTGGTGGTTCCGAATGGCAATCACCTCGCCGCGCTCGTAATCCCCCTGGACCTCCACCACCCCGATGGGCAGCAGGCTTCGACCTTCAGCGCGCAGCGCGCGTGCAGCGCCGTCATCTACCGTGACTGAGCCTCGGAGTTGTAGATGATCGGCCATCCATTGCTTACGGGCCGCAAGGCGTGGAATATCGGCGACGAACTGCGTGCCGATTGACTCACCTGCTGCGAGCCGTTTCAGCACGCCATCGAGTCGCCCGGAGGCCACCACTGTGCTCGCACCGCCGCGCGCTGCGCGCTGAGCCGCGCGGACCTTGGTGATCATGCCGCCCTTGGCGATGGAAGAGCCCGTGCCGCCTGCGATGGTTTCAAGGCGTGGGTCGCCCGCCCTGACCGCCGGTAGCAGTGTCGCCGTTGGGTCTTTGCGCGGATCAGCGGTGTAGAGCCCCTGCTGGTCGGTAAGGATAACCAGCACGTCGGCGTCGATCAGGTTTGTGACAAGCGCGCCAAGCGTGTCGTTATCGCCGAACTTGATTTCGTCGGTCACGACCGTGTCGTTTTCGTTGATGATCGGAACCACAGCAAGCTCGAGCAGGGTTCGCAGGGTGGAGCGTGCGTTCAGATATCGTCGCCGGTCGGCGAGGTCTTCATGGGTAAGGAGCACCTGAGCAGTTTGCAGACCGTGCTCTGAAAAACAGCTTTCGTAGACCTGTGCGAGACCCATCTGGCCCACGGCTGCAGCAGCCTGAAGCTCATGCATTTCACTTGGCCGACGGGTCCAGCCGAGTCGCTTCATGCCTTCAGCCACTGCGCCCGACGAGACAACAACCACCTGCTTGCCGGCAGCACGCAGAGCAGCGATCTCGGCGCCCCACCGATGAATGGCGGTGCGATCCAATCCGCGCCCCTCATCGGTGACAAGGCTTGACCCTACCTTAACAACGATTCGGCGCGCATTGGCAACTACTCGAATCGCGTCTGCGGTGCTGAGTGCAAGCGAATCAGTCGCGCTGCTCAACGCGGTACCGGGGCTATCGGCAGCCGAATACGCCCCTGTCTGATCCGATGGTTGACCGGCACTCACCGACAGATTCCGCAGTGGTCAGCGCTGCGAACGACTGCGACCTGGTCGTGGCCGGGTGGGCGCCTGCATAACGCTAGCAGGGGGGGCGCCCACTTCATCTGGCTCATCGAACCGCACATCGCGCTCTTTATCCGGGTCCGGACGGATTGATTCGAGGTGTTCCTGAATGGCCCAACACAGCGCCTGACAGCCTTCCCGTGTGAGCGCGGACAGCGCGAACACTCGGCTGGTATCGACCGGGATCGCTGAGCGGCCTCGGCCACGGAAGCGCTTGATAAAGTCGCTGACCCGTTCTGCACGCTCGGCCTCGGGAATCATGTCGATTTTGTTCAGAACCAACCAGCGCGGCTTGTCATACAGCGAGGGATCGTAGGTGCGCAGTTCGCGCAGGATCGCTCGCGCGTCGCGCGCAGGGTCGGCCTCGGTGTCGGGTGGGCACAGATCGACCATGTGAAGCAGCAGACCGGTTCGCTGCAGGTGACGCAGGAACTGATGCCCCAGCCCCGCGCCCTCGGACGCGCCCTCAATCAGGCCCGGTATGTCGGCTACGACGAAACTTTTCTCGGGTGCGACGCGGACCACGCCAAGATTTGGATGCAGGGTAGTGAACGGATAGTCGGCGATTTTGGGCCGTGCGTTGCTGATGGCGCTGATCAGGGTGGATTTGCCAGCGTTCGGCATCCCAAGCAGCCCCACATCCGCAAGCACCCGCAACTCGAGCTTGAGTGTTCTTTGCTCGCCCTCGCGGCCCGGTGTAGCGCGCCGCGGGGCGCGATTCACGCTTGACTTGAAGTGGATGTTGCCCAGGCCCCCGTCACCGCCTCGGGCGAGCAACGCGATATCGCCATCGTGGGCGAGATCAGCGATCAGCTCGCCAGTGCCCTCATCACGGATGACGGTTCCAACGGGCATTCGAAGCCGTATATCGTCGGCGGCTGCGCCATACTGGTCGGAGCCTCGACCGTTCTCGCCGTTACGCGCCTCATGACGCCGGGCGTAGCGGTAATCCACCAGCGTATTGATATTTCGATCGGCAACCGCCCAGACGCTGCCGCCTCGGCCACCGTCGCCGCCATCGGGCCCGCCGCGCGGAATGAATTTTTCGCGACGAAATGAGATGACGCCATTGCCGCCATTGCCGGCGACAACTTCAATACGGGCTTCATCAACGAATTTCATCGATAGCGTGGGTGCTGAGCAGTAGACGAGAAACAAAAGCCCCGCTGATGCGGGGCTTCCGGGACAGCGAGTTGCACTGCTTACTGAAGCGGAGCGATTCGAACGGTGCGACGGCGGGCTGCACCCTTCACCGCGAACTCGACCTTGCCTTCGATCAGAGCGTAAAGCGTGTGGTCTTTGCCCAGTCCGACGTTCTCGCCAGGATGGAACTGGGTTCCGCGCTGGCGAACAATAATTGAACCGGCCGACACGGTTTCACCGCCGTAGGCTTTGATTCCGAGCATTTTTGGCTGGGAATCGCGACCGTTGCGCGTAGAGCCGCCGCCTTTTTTCTGTGCCATGAATGATCTCCGGTTACTGGGCGGGGGCTTCCGCCGAGGCCTCGCCGAGCGATGAAGCGATTCTGCTCACGAGAATTTCGGTGTAGTTCTGGCGATGACCCTGACGCTTCTGGTAATGCTTGCGTCGACGCATCTTGAAAATGCGCACTTTGTCGTGCCGACCGTGCGATAGCACCTTCGCCGAAACCGTTGCGCCCGCTACCAGCGGTGTGCCCACGGCAATTTGCTCGCCGTTGCCAACCGCCAGAACCTGGTCGATGGTGATTTCGACTCCGATGTCCGCTGGCATCTGTTCTACCTTGATCTTGTCGCCGGCGCTGACTTTGTACTGCTTGCCGCCGGTTTTTATGACCGCGTACATGGATGAGCCTCTAGTGTTGAAGGTAAGTGACTGATTTAGAGGGGACCTCTCGGATGAGAGAACCGGAAATTATCGCAAACTCGGGCCAGGGAGTCAAAAAAGCCGAGTAATGTGACCATTGGGAGATGGACGGCGCTCCCATCGACTCGCGGTCGCCCCGGCCATAGCTGCTCAAGTCAATGGCGGTCGACCCGACTCCTTCCTGGCCACCCCAGCACTCTTACACCAACGCCTAATTCGTCATGAACGCTGCATCTTGTCACCGTGCCTCGCTTGCAAGCGTTTTGTGTGCAGGTTTGGTGGGCTTATGCGCCCTAGGCATCGTATCGGCTCAGCCCGCTGCGCAAGCCCCAGCCGCAGCCACCGGTGCGCCGACAGCGCCCGGTGCGATCGCCCCGGCGGCCACCGCGACTCCCGCCGCGCCTCGCCCCGTCGCAGTTCCCGGCGCCCCGTGTCTGATTGCGCAGTTCCGGGCACTTGCCCTCGATACCCACAACCCGACCGAACGCGCAGTGCTGGCTCGCCAGTGGCTGCAGCGCAATCTGGTGGGCTGCTCAGCCGAGAAGCTGGGGTTGCTTGGGTCGAATAGAGCAGCCTGGCTCGGCACGGCGGATTCGGCTGAATTGATGGGCATGATCGACACCGCCATCGAAGCGCAGGCGCAATCGGACCCCTCGCTGTTGCGCCAACTCTATGAGCCGACGCCGCGCACGTTCCAGCCGGGCGTGGAGTCGATTCGTACTGAACCCCCGCGCCCGATTCTGCAACCAGGCGGATCGATGTTGATGCCGCCTGTCGGGCTGATCAATATCCGGCAGGGTGATCGAACCGACTCCGGTTCAGGGGGCGACGCCTCTGATTCGGGTAGCGGTACTTCGCTTGGAGCCTTCAGCGACGCTCAGCGACGCGCCATCAGCGACTACTTCTCGCAGTCGTATGAGATCGGCGATTGTCCGGTCGGGCTGATCGCACGCAATGGCCGTTGTCAGTCGCAGGTGCCCGACAAGCCCTGGAAGTTTGGTGAACCGTTGCCGCGCGATCTGGCGGGGCAAGCGCGCGATCTGCCTAATATTCTGTCCGAGCGGCTGGGCCCGGCGCCAAGCGGCAGGCGCTATGTCAGAGCTGGCACTGACGTGCTGATGCTCGATACCGACGATCGGGTGGTTGGGGCGGTGACCGATTATGGTCAACCTGTGGTTCAGCGCAGGCCCGCACCGAAGCCCGCCCCCAGTCCTACCCCGAATCCCGCACCCCGTTAAAAGCGCGGCCGCTGAATGTTCAGTGAGCGCGCTCAACTGCGAGCGCTGGCAATTTCATCAGCACGTCGCTAAAGGCGCTCGCCGGTGATCCGGCCAGCATGGTTTTCGCCGCCTGCAGCGCGAGATCCGCTTCCGTGAGCGCCATGGCGCGTGCGTACTCGAGCGAGCCAGTTCGGCGAATGGCCGCGACCACGTCTTCGAATGCCACCTCGCCGCCTTGTTCAATCGCTGCTCTGATAAGTTGGCGGTCGGCGCCTGACCCATGACTCATGACATGAATCAGGGGAAGCGTGGGCTTGCCCTCGCGCAGATCATCTCCGACATTCTTGCCGATCTCAGTGGTGTCACCGCTGTAATCAAGCACGTCGTCAACCAGCTGAAAGGCGGTGCCCAGGTGTCGCCCGAACGCTGCCGCCGCCTCTTCTGCCGTGGCGGGGGCGTGGCACAGAATGGCGCCTAGCCGAGCTGCTGCCTCAAACAGCTTCGCGGTCTTGAATCGGATGACCTGGAGGTATCGCGCTTCATCCGTGTCAGGGTCGTGGCAGTTCATGAGCTGCAGCACTTCACCCTCGGCGATCACGTTGGTGGCGTCTGCGAGCACCTGCATGACCCGCATGTCGTTGACCTCGACCATCATCTGGAAGGCCCGCGAGTAAACGAAGTCGCCAACCAGCACCGCGGCCGGGTTTCCGAACGCAGAGTTGGCGGTTTTGCGCCCACGCCTGAGATCAGACTCATCAACGACGTCATCGTGGAGCAGCGTGGCCGTATGAATAAACTCGACAACCGCTGCCAGACGATGATGGTGTTGCGCCGGGTTGGCGTAGCCCAGCGCACGAGAAACCGCTAGAAGCATGAGCGGGCGAATTCGCTTGCCACCCGAGCCGATGATGTAATCGGAGATGGTGCTTACCAGCACCACTTCCGAGGAGAGGCTGCGTCGGATCATCCGATCGGTTGCCTCGAGGTCGGGTGCTAACGCCGGAAACAGGTCGGTAGGGTTCATCCGCTGAAACGTGACGTAGCGACCGATGCGGCGCGCAAGGTTGGCCAAAAACAAAACGCGATTATAGTCTTGGCGCCGGTAACCGCGACGCGAGATCCCTCACCGCAACGAGGCCGTCGCAAAGCGAGGCTCTGAGTGCTGGCTGCCGAGCCTATCCTGTTGCCTATGAACGCCGATTGGTAAGCCTTGAGCTGGAAACCTCATGAATGCTTTGGTCGACTCAGTGACCCCTGACCTGCATGCAGTGTCGGCATGGGTGTCGCGACTGCGACAGAGCGAGGGGGCGGAGGCAGCCCACCTTGCATTGCAGGCGCTTTGTCAGCGCTATCCGGCCAACACGTCGCTTGCTGAACTCGGCTATTGGAACGATCGGCTCTGGTGGCAACCGTTTCGGTTTGGCGGAATCCGCCTCGAAAGACGCGGCCCCCAGCATTTTGATTTTGTCTGGTCTATTGTCCAGAACAGGGCGTTCGCGCGCCGCCTGAAACAGGTACCAGTTGAGCTAACCGCTGGCGAGTTGATGGATACCTTGAACCAGGATGCGCTCTCGCTGATTCCCGAGGGTCGCACCATTCAGTGGGTCGTGTTTCGGGACGATGTTCCGATCGGGCTTTCAATGTTCGTCAACATCAACTTCAAAAACCGCAGCGCAGAGCAGATCATGGGGATCCTGCCCGGTTTTGATGTGTCGTTTCTGGTGGGTGATGCTTACTGCGCGAGCCTGCTCTTTGCGTTCAACTGCCTGGGTCTGAACAAGGTCCAGGGGCTGATTTACGCAAGCAATGAATCGATCGCACTCCAGCAGGAGCGTCTCGGGTTCCGCCGAGAGGGACTTCTTCGGCAGGCAATCTGGGACGCCGAGTTCGAACAGTACAGGGACCTAGTCCAGATCGCGCTGCTCCGAGAGGAGTTCGTGACGAACCGGGTCTTGCAGCGCCATATTCGAAGACAGGCGCATGACGCCGTTCTCGATATCGAGCGCAGCGTTAGTCGCGCGCAGTTGTCACCAGCTCTGGGATAAAACGCGACAGATAGTTAAGCGTGATGTCATGCGAGATGATGATCCGCTCCGAGGTTCCGCGATGCTCCACCGAGTGCGGATAAGGGCCGCCGTCCTTGAACGCCAGGAGTTCGCCTTGTTTCCACGTACGCGTTTCGTCACCGACCGTGATGGTGCAGGCAGGGTCGTCCTGCAAGCATAGGTGAATGCGCAGGAATTCGTGTGTCCACCCGCGATGCGGATGAATGATCGAACCTGGAATCAGACGACTGACGAACACATTTCTGAGAACCCCTTCCTGTTCCAGTTTCGAGATCAGGCCCGACACAACGGGAAGCTTGCCGCGAAACATCCGGACCATTGGTTCGATGTTCATCGAGAGCTTTGCCTTCGAGAGCTCGATGTGCTCGCCCTGAAAAATCGACAAGGGAAAGGCGTCCCATGTGTTGTCATAGAGGCTCTCGAAGTCCGGAATCTTGTACTTCGGGTACGGCATAAAGGGTCGGAACTTCGCGATAAAGCCCAATATTTCATGTCGCACCGCATCGGCCTGCTGCCTGAGCTCAACACACCACGGAACACGGTGCAGCTCCTGATGCCAGAACGCTGGCTCTTTCGCTGCGCAAGTCGACGCAGGCCGGTGCGATTCCGGCGGCCGGCTGTCGGGTTCCGTTTTGATGGGGTCGGTCATACAATTCCTGCGCGAAATTTGCGGCGGCTCATTAGGTTGCCCGACCCCGTCGGCGATCGCAACCGCGTGGTGAGCGCAACGTCGCGTGTACGAGATTATCAAGACTAAGCCCGTAAGAGATTTCCACCGCCATGTCGGAAGCTGGACCCTGCCCGATCGTTGTGCTGGACGTGCTCAATTCAGACGAATGCGCTCTCTGGTCCGGGCGCGTGCTTGCGCTGAAGTCCCACTGGAGCCGTCGTGACCCCGAGCTCCCTTTTTTCACACTGGGGCTTGCCGCATATTGCGACGCTGCCCCCGGTGAGCCCAATGCACCCTATCGAGTTGAGTCGTATCGTCATTGGAATAACCGGCTGCTCAGTGAACACTTCGGGCCTCTGCTCGACCGTTGCTGTCAGGTACTCGCAGCGTCAACTGGCGTGCCGGCAACATGTCCGGGCGGTCGCACTGCGTTTCCGGGGTTTCACATCCATCTGCCGCACCCAGTTTTTTTCACTGATGTAGCGAGCAAACACATGGACCTTCAGTTTCAACGGGTCTTCACGGGCGTCGACCCTCACCCCAGCCAGGTGCTGACATTTACGCTACCGCTATCGATGCCGGGCGGGGCTGCGCTTCGCATCTGGCATGAGGAGGATCAGCCGCAGGTTTACCCCTATCAGCTTGGCAAAATGACCATTCACAGCGGGTTAAGCCTGCACCAGGCCGTGATTAATCCGCGCGGTGAACCGACCCCCCGAATCATGCTGCAGGGCCATGCACTACGCGACGAGACGGGGTGGAACCTGTACTGGTAATCGCCGTGGCTTAGACGCGAAACTGCTGCAGTGGATGGCGAGGCCAGGTACGGGGTTGATCGAGCTTGGGGTGATGACGCCGGCGAGCGTGCCGCTGGAGTGTTTTGTTCGTTGCGAATTCGTCGCGCAGCATAGAAAGCTGGATCAGATCTTGATAGCGGCTGTCTGACTCGCGCCAAACCTCCTGCTTCAGGCAAGCCTCTTCGGTAAAGCCGAGGCGCTTCTGAAGTTGCGTTGCATGAGCGTTGGATATCGACACGCGGCTCTGCACCTTATTCATGCCAAGGCAGTTGAAGGCGAACATCAGGCTTGCGCAGCAGGCATCTGCCACCGCCATCGACCTGTCATGGCCAGGCACAACCCCGAAACTCAGCGTTGCAACCCGGTGCAGGAAGTTGATATCAACGATCGCAGCGAGCCCGATCGGAGTGCGGTCCCGAAACACGACCCAATGAATCGCGTTGATTTCGGGAATGAGGCTTTGATCGTCGGAAGTTAACTTCTCGAGGAGATCTTTTGGGGATGACAGCTCGGGGAACTGGCCGAGTTTTGAGGAGAAATCGCTATCAAGGGCGACAGTCCAGAGGAACTCAAAATGCTCCGGTGTCTGGCGTTCGAGAGTAGTGCTGCCGAAGCTGATAGGTTGCCACCAGCTTTCGTCGTGCCAGTCCAATAACTCGGAGATCGCAGCGTTATCGGGATGGCGCCTTTGAAGCGCAAGCAGCGCCTCCCGTGCGGCCGGCAACCCCTTTTGACTGCGCGTATGCTGAAGCCACGCAGCCAGTTCGCGCGGCTCTGGCTTTGCGCGAGTTGTGATGCTGATTGTCACGACTCTGCAGAAGGCGGTTCGGGTTTGAGTGCTGTTTCCGGCGACAGGCCCGCAATTGTCTCGCGCAGCAGCGCCCGATCCAACCGGCGACCGACCTCATCGCGCGCAAGCCGCAACGTATCAGCGCGCATCGACAGGCGCTCCATTTCGGAATCGATGAAGGCCATGTAACGGAGATGGGCCTTGGCCTCATCGCCGAGCGTATCGAGTTCGTAGGCAACGCCGTTGATTTTGATGATCGGCATGATGTCGCGTTCGGGCCTTGGCTATTGGAGGCCGTAGTATAGACAGGGGGGCGAAACATTTCGCCTGCGTGTTCTTCCTCGATACGGCAGAAGGCCGCTTGAAAAACGCCCGGACGGTTTTGCAGGAGTTTTCGTGAAATCGGGGTGTGGCTTAGCCTAGGCCGCCGCGCGGGCCTGCGGGATGCTCAAGCCTCACCGCCTGTCGGTCCCCAGAAGACGACCCAGGCGGCAAAGTCGGTGCTGAAGTTCTCGAAGCGGTGAGCCGTCCCCGCCGACACAAAAAAGGCTGCACCCGGCTCAAACCGGTGTCGATGGTCGCCGATGATCAGCTCACCGGTTCCGGCATGAATGAAATACAGCTCGTCTTGCGCGTGCGGCGTTTGAGGGTCATACCCCCTAGGGGCGTACAGCTCCACCGACATCGAGCCGTGCGCCATGGCTTGGACAAAGCGCTCGCCGTCTGGCCATTTCGCTGAGGCCGGGCCGGGCAGACGGAGCAGGAGTTGTTGAGCCAGAGCTTTCATTGGGGGAGCGTATTCGTAAACATCTGGGATGGACCTGCTCGAGCTGTACTTTACGGCGCGGCAAGACATCGGCGCAAGGCGGCGCTCGCCCAGCAGTTCGAAGGGTCGCGCGGGGCGGTGTATCATTGCAGCCGATTCGGGGTGTAGCTTAGCCTGGTAGAGCGCTACGTTCGGGACGTAGAGGCCGGAGGTTCGAATCCTCTCACCCCGACCATCGACT
>CAZORB010000090.1:0-17958 GCA_964581825.1 uncultured Bordetella sp. | reverse complement strand
AACTTTAACGGCGCGGCGTCCTTCTCATATGTGGTCACGGACGGAAAGCTTGATGCGGCGGCAACCACCGCTACGGTGACGGTGGCGGCGGTTAATGACGCGCCGGTTGGAACTGCGGACACGCTCAATGCAACAGAAGATACGGCTGTCACCTATGCGGCGGCGCAGCTGCTTGGCAACGATACCGACGTGGACGGCGATACGCTCTCAATTAAGAGCGTGACTGCAGTTTCGGGCGGAACAGTGGTCCGCAATCAGGACGGAACCGTCCGGTTCACGCCGACTGCGAACTTCAACGGTACAGCGTCTTTTTCGTATGTTGCCACCGACGGAAAGCTTGATACGGCAGCTATCACCGCCACGGTGACGGTGGCGTCGGTCAATGACGCGCCGGTCGGAACTGCGGACACGCTTGCGGCCACGGAAGACACCGCCGTCACCTACACTGCGGCGCAGTTGCTGATCAACGACACTGACGTGGACGGCGATACGCTGTCGATCACGAGCGTGACGGCGATTGCCGGCGGAGCGGTTGTCCTCAACACCGACGGCACCGTCCGGTTCACCCCGACTGCGAACTTTAGCGGTGCAGCGTCTTTCTCTTATGTCGTCACTGACGGAAAGCTGGATGCAGCCGCCACGACGGTCACGGTTAACGTAGCAGCGGTCAACGACCGTCCTGTCTTCGCATCGAGCTCCCTCAGTAAGTTTGCCGTTAAAGAGTTCGCTGTCGGTTCGTCACCGCCTGCAGGGCAACCTTCCCCTCACGGGGTCTTGTTCACCGCCTCTGCCAGCGATCCCGACGGTAGCGGGTCCGGTGGTCTGACTTACGCGATCGTTCTGTCGCCTCCCAGCGGTGTGAGTGCTGAGCTCAGTTCCCCCGCACTTTACGAGGATGGTGCGCTTTTCCGAATCAACGCATCCACCGGAGCAATAGAGTTCATTCGCGATCCGATTACGCCCGGCGTGTTCGATCGTGAGTTCAGCTTCGAACTCGATCTTGACAAAAACGGCGACGGAATTTTCAGATTTGTCGTCGAGGTCAGCGACGGTACGCTTCGAGACTATCTGCCCATCGAAATAACCCTAGGTAACGTCGATGAGTCCGGCACCCTCGAAATCTTCCGCGTCAACCCGAATTCGGCGGAGACTAAGCTGTCAGCGAACGCCGTCGTCAGGCAGGGCGACGTGCTCCAGGCTCGGCTTGTGGAGCCTGATGAATTCAGTCTGACAGGCTCGGGTTCCATCGATTACGGTGAAATCTACGAATGGTTCGCGGACGGCGTGAAAATCTCGCGCCCAGTTTCTGAAATTGGAACGTCGACACTGACCCTCACCGATTCGCTGATCGGACGAAAAATCTCCGTTCGTGCTGTATACAGCGAGGCGTCGATATTTGGCAGCGGAACCGACTTGGCGAACGAGGTGACCTCGGTCACCCTGGCAGCGGTCGAGCGGGCTAACGCGGCGCCCACGCTGGTGCCAACCACTGGGTCCTTGGGCTCAATTACGGTGACGGTCGGTTCCGCGATCAGCCCATTCAATGTCAAACAGTTTTTCGCTGATGATGGCGGCGTGAACCAGCTTACGTTCACGATGCGCGACAGCACAGGCGCAGCGCTCCCGGACGGACTAACGATTGGTTCGGATGGGGTGCTCTCCGGTACTCCTCAGGCAGGCTGGCTCGGTGCTCAACCGCGAACGCTGTTCGTTACAGCCACTGACCAGGGTGGCGCTTCGGTTACCGGCACCCTTACAGTTCAGGGACAGGTCGCCGCTGGCAAGTCAGGCATCTACCTCACGTCTTCCCAGGTCGGACTAGTCGATTTTTCAGGGTCAACTCCAACCGAGTCACGCAGCAGTACGGTTGGTCAATTCGCGGCGGATGCTGCATCTCAGGGCGCAGCCCGTTTGTCTGCGGTAATTTCCGGGACCCTGGATGGGGCTCCCATCGGCGCGGACCTTGATCGTGGAAACCTGCTGAATCTCCTAGATGCCAACCCGGCGACGGGCGGGGTCCCCTACATCACGATGCCCGTGATCAGTACCCTTGGCGCCAACAGTACGGCTGGTGGCAAGCTTGCCCTGAAGCTCGCGCTACAGGGCGTGTTCGATGTTTCAACCGAAGTCAATGTCAACCTGGTAACTGACTCGGCTGGTGTCGCGCGCATTGTCGTGGTGGGGGATCAAACCGCGCTTGCAGGGCTGGTGTCGTTCAAGAATGGCGATGTGCTGGGTCAAACCATTAGCTCCGACGGCCGAACCTTGATGAGGATCGACCTGCTCGCCTTGCTGGACAAAGGCATTACCGAGTCGGGCAAGTCAATTCTTGCAGGCGTTGTCACCGATGACATCGAGGCCAGCTTCTCGGTTGGATTTGTGGGACTGCCATTCTTTGCACCGACCGGAGCACCCCTTTCGGGTGTTGACGCTTCCGTTGTTATTGACGACACCCCCAATCGTGCGCCGTCAATCGTTATGCCGCACGGCCCGACCAACAGCCCGAAGAAGCTCGCTGTTGCGCTGCCGGCTGGTACGACCGTGGGCGTGGGTGCGCTGTTATCCGATCTGGATGCTGCGAGTGGGCTCTTCCCCGACAGCATCAGCGACCCAAATGGTGATCCCCTCCAAGTGTTGCTCGCGCAACCTACCTCAGGGCGTTTGGTTTATCGCGGCGACGTGGTGATCTTCCCCAATGCTGCAGGAGCTGGGCAGCCTGATTTCGTCTGGATGGGCGATCGTGCTTTGCTCCGGGTGCCCATCGCGGACATCGGGTTGCTGGAGTATCGTTCCGGCGCTTCGGCGAATGTGCCCGCCGGGCAGACTGCTGAGTCGGCGAGTTTGCAGGTGGTCATTGCAGATTCGCTGCGCGCGATGTCGGTGCCCGCGACGATTGAGATTTCGATTGCCGCCAAGCCGGTCGATACCGTGCTCGCAGCTGCAGACGGCAAGTTGAGCCTGGTGAGCGTACCGGGAGTTGCTACGTTGGGATCCCTAGGAATCTCGGGTTCCTCAACGGTCATGGCTGTTCCCAGCGCGTCGATCGGCAAGCTCTTCAAGGGCACGGTGAGTGGAACAACCCTCCTCAATCCGGTTGAGGTGAAGGTCGGAGACACGATCAGCGCGTCCGACCGCTTTGGTTTCACGCCGGCGACCTCCGCCTCGGGTGCATTCCGGGATGACCTGCTGCTCCAGCAGGCGGGCACAGATGGCGTCAGCTATTTCCGAATCGACTTTGGGCTGGCGGCCGTAGGCGCCGACAAGCTTGGAGCGGTGTCCGTCACCAGCGCGGCGAATGTTGCCAATGTCCTCGATGCAGGGCAGATCATCGAAAACGCTCAGATCCCGACCGGCGGTGTCAGGGTTGCGAACATCAGCAGCCCGGGCACGTACAACTACTCTCTCAGTGGCCCTGATGCGGGCCTGTTCGAGCGGGTATCGGATCAGCAGGGAACGTATCTCGTATTCAAGGGGCCCAGCCCCGACTATGAGGCTAAGGCGAACTACGTGGTTCGCGTTAACGCGGACAACCCCAGTGTTGGTCCGCAAGGTTCGGTGGAAACCTTTGTTGACTACACGGTCGGTGTAAAGAACGTTGCTGACACGATCGAGCTGTCATCTAATGCCCTTAGGCTCACCGATTTCAGCGCCACTGGCGTTGAGCGTCCAACAGCGACGATCCCGGGTGTGTTTTCGTCGATTGATGGTCGCAACGTACTCAACTTCAGCACAGGCTCCAGCGGGGTTGGTCTTTCGCGGGTCAATTTGCAGCAACTGTTTGACGGAAATCCTGCAACGGGTAAGGCACCGGTTATCGGGTTCAGTCTGGGCGACCTGAGCCAGGTCACACCTGGAACGCATCGCCTTCAGGTGAGCGCGGAAATGCAGGCGGCCGGTCTGGGTGAGGCGCTACCGCTACGGATGTCCTTCCCAGTGGACGTCACCCTGTCAAGATCGGGTTCAATCGTCTCGCTGTCATTGCCTGCACAGCAAGCCATGTTGCAGCTGTCGGCTGGCGAAATGGCGCTGGGAACGCTCCGTCTCTCCAATCTTGATTCCGACTTGTTCAGCCTAACGCAGAGCAACTCGAGCCCAGCCCAGCTGGCAATGAAGCTCGATAGCCTTCTCGACAAATCCGAGAGCGATAAGGTAGCACTGGCCTCACTGGGTCAGGGCGGGGCGCTCGCTTTTGCAGGCGCGATCGCGGTATCCGCTTTGGCAGACAAGTCGTTAGGCGAGCTGGTAACGCTGGTCCGGGATACAGCGGCGGTGCCATCTGAGATGCGCAACACCACGCTCGGGCGCATGATCGACCTGCTGCAAAACACGGTTACCGTTCCGCCCAGCCTCAGCACCATGAAGTTTGATCAGGCGCTGTCGTTGGGCGCCAAGCTGGTGCTGCCCGAGGCGATGGGTAGCGCAACCCTCTCCTCAGTGCTGGGATTGGGCGTCAAGGTGCTTGGGTTGCCTGCTGAGCTTGACTCAGTCGGCGAGGTGTTGAAGGTGGTCCGGGATGCAGTTGAATTGCCGCCTAGCTTCCGCGGCACATTGGGCTCGCTGAAAGACGGCCTTGCGGACACGCAACCCGAGTACCAGCTGCTCGACCGCATGGAATCGCTCGTTCGGGGACTTCTGTCAACGAACGGTGTTCCGTACCAGGGTTCACTCAGCACCAAGACCATCCCCCAGCTACTCGACATGATGGCCTCAAGCCAGATGGGCTCAATGTCGTTGTCAACCCTGGGCACCATGGCGAACCAGAGTTTCGGTGGCTACACGGTTCCTGAGGTGTTGCGACTGTCGTCTGACATCGTCGGTAATTTCTACGGCGACCTGACGATGAACCAGATTCTGAGCAAGTCCGCGACGGCGATCACGCTGCCAAGCGGTTCGTCTTCGCTCGGCAATCTTTCAATCGGTGAACTGCTTGATGTCGCCCAGGCGGTGGTTGTTCTGGGTGGTGTGTTGCAGGGCAATGATTCGCTGGTCAACCTCCTGGGAACCACCTTGTCAGCGGCGTCTCTGGCGAACCTCATTCAGGACTCGGTCACCGTCGATGGTCGAATCTCGGGTCGCTCGCTGGCGAACGTTCTCCAGCTTGCGGACAGTGCGTTCAACATCGGCCGATACCTCGGCGCCGGGGACGACCTCTCAGACCTGATCAACGATCTTCGCAATGATCAGGTTGACGTTGGCATGATGACCAGTCTGGCGAGCCGCGCGCTGTTCAGCGATCAGGGCGTGGTCAAGGTTCGGGTTGACCTGCCGCCGGCCCTGGGTCTGCTCGACGAGTTCGATCGTCCGCTTCAGTCAATTCAGTTATCTGCGGATGTTTCGCCGCCGGTCACCCTGGCCGTACCTGCATCCAAGAACGGGTTCGTAACGAACGGAGTCTTCAATTTCGGCAAATTCCTCCGGGCGGGAACAGTTTCAGATGCAGACGGTGATCAGGTCAAAGGCGTCTGGGTAACCGATCCGTCAACGGGCGGCGACCTGAAGCTTGGAGGCACACTGTTTGCCAACGGCGAGCGCAAGTTTGTTCCGTTCGGTGGGCAGTCAACGACCGCGGTTGATCTGGAAGATCTGCAGTTTGTTCCCAGTGCTTCTGCAAACACATCGGTTGCTCTGCAATACGTTGTGGAGGACACACGGGGCGCGCTGTCGCTGCCGGTGACTTACCAATACGTGATCTGAGTCGCATGTCGTGGGTTTGCAGGGCGGTGGCGGCATCGCGCCGTCGGGTCAACATTTGAATGCGCCCCGTCGCGCGAGCCGGCTTCTGAGCTGGTTCGCGGCGACGCTGGGTTGCGCATTGGCATCCGTAGGCGTTTTTGCCGCGCCGCTCGATCCCTTCCTAGAAGCCGGCCCTCATACGAAACCTGGGACAGGTTTCATTGAGCTGTCCAGCGATGGAATGAGTAAGCAGCTAGATCTGTTGCGCCTGCGCCCGGAGGGACTTACCGATGACTCTGCCGGCGTACTGCGTGGTTTCCGGATTCGGGGTGGGTATGGCCTCACATCACGTCTTTGGGTTGATGGAGGGTTTTCTCGCAGGCAGATTTTTTATGGCGGCCTGGGGCCCTTTTTCAACGGATGGCAGTTGGGCGGGCAGTGGCGGGTGCGCGAGTCGCTGGGGCGATGGTCGGGCCCCGATGTATCAATCAGGCTGAACGCCTGGGGAAATGATGCAGGTACCATCTCAGTCCCTCGCGGCACACTCGAACGGTATCGTGGGTTCGACCTGCTTGATTCGTTAGCCGTCAACGGTGCGTCCGACCGCCAGCTTCAGTCGGACCTGATTACAACCTGGTGGAACGGATCATCGGTTTGGACGCTGTTTGCAGGCGCTGGTATTGGGCGGGTTTCTGTTGATTCGATTAAGGCTTCGGTTGGGCCCTTCGAAACAACCTGGCGCGGCGGGCGTTTCGACAGCGATCTTGTACAGTCGCTGGCACCCACGCTGGGAATCAATGACGCGCTGTCCTCCATCAACTACCGCACCAGTTTTGTTCATGGCGGGGCAGGGGTAAGGCTGCCGCTCGGCAATTGGGCGCTGAGGGGCGGGTATCAGTTCTTTTCGATACAACGTGATTCGGTCGATTCTGTCATCAGCGCAAGGTCAACCGACAACACGGTTTACAGAACCAATCACACGCTGCTTGGTGAGGTCGCGTATCGAATGGCGCCCGGTGTACGGGTGTTCGTGCGAGGTCAGGCCATGAGCAATCAAATGCTGTCTGAGATGCCGCTTCTGTACAACGTGCTGACGGCCAGACGCTTC
Organism: uncultured Bordetella sp.; assembly: GCA_964581825.1. Lineage (GTDB taxonomy): Bacteria > Pseudomonadota > Gammaproteobacteria > Burkholderiales > Burkholderiaceae_E > SYIM01. The sequence goes on along the minus strand of CAZORB010000090.1, from coordinate 11,177 downwards.
AATGAACGCTACGGGATTCTGTCGGCAGGCTTGATGGCGAGCTTCTGACACGACCCCACCCATTGGATGATCCGCTGATGCTTCTTGATGGACTCCTGCTGCCCAGTTTGCTCGCGACGTTGTTGGGAAGCGTGCTTGCGATTGGGTGGTTGATTGATCGCGCACCGGGTCTGGGTCTTCTCGACAGCCCCGGTGGACGTAAGCAGCATGCAAAGCCAACTCCTTTGGTGGGTGGGCTGGGGATCGCTTTCGGTCTGGTTGTCATTTGGCTTTTGGTGCCGTCGCTTAGGCCCAATCCCTGGATCGTCGCTGGTTTTCTGGCTTTGCTTGCTCTGGGCGCAATCGACGACCATCGTGAGCTGCCGGCGCTCCGCAAGCTGGGTATTGAAATCGCGGTGGTTGCGGCCGTTGTGGCGGCTGCAGGCATCACACTGCCTCACTTAGGAACCCTTCTTCCCGGGGTAGAAATACATCCTGGATGGTTGGCATGGCCGATTGCCGTATTCGGGGTGACGAGCGTGCTGAACGCGCTCAACATGATCGATGGGGTCGACGGTTTATCGGGCTCGATCGCGTTGTCGGGTTTTTTGGCGCTTGCGGCTGCAGCCGGGCTGGCAGGGGACACCACGCTGATGCAGATGGCTCTGGTGCCCTGTGCCGCCATCGTTGGTTTCTTGGCCTACAACCTGCGGTTTCCAGGGCGGCCTGCGGCACGGGTGTTTCTGGGTGATGCCGGCAGCCTTTCCTTAGGGTTCCTGCTCGCCATCTACGCAATCATCATCTGCCAGAACACGTCCGTTCCGGCGATCACCACGGTCTGGGCTGTTGCGTTACCGCTCCTTGATGGGCTCACCGTGATTCAGAGACGGTCCGCCCGCGGGGTTGGTGTCACGCAGCCCGGCGCTGATCACCTGCATCATCTGTTGCGTGCGTGGGGGTTAGGACCCAACGCGATCACGGCGGTGGAAACCCTGCTGGCTGCGTCGTTTGCCGGGCTTGGTATCGCCTTATGGCAGCTCGGCGCCGAAGAGTGGGTGAGCCTGTTCCTGCTCGTGATTCTCGCCCTGGTGTTTCGAGTGGGGAGCGATCGCGCGTGGCAGCTGCTGGAAGAACGGTCGGTCGCCCCAGGTAAAAACGAACAATTACTGCAGAGTGGGCACTCAGCAGACGAAGAGTTGGTTGTTCTGGCGGGTAGCCAGTCTGTCGACAGCAGCGGACCAATCGATCCGCAGTCGGACCTGGCGCATCGGAAAGATCGTTGAAGCGCGTCACGCGACCAGGACGCGTAGCTGACGCCTATTTGGGCTGACCTTTGGATTGCGCGGCGGCGGGGTTGGCACCGGCTGGCGTTGGCCCTGCTGCGGCTGCTGCCGCCGGTGCAGCAGCCGACGGGGTACTGGCGCCTTTTGCCGCGGGCGCAGCGCCGGGCCGGGCCGCAGGCTGAGGAGCCGCCGCTGCCTGTGCTGCCGCTGCCTGAGCCGCTGCGGCTTGAGCGGCTGCCGCTTTGGCTGCCGCTGCAGCCGCTGCCTCGGCAGCAGCCAGTGTTCGGCAATCGGCCAGCATCTCCATCTTCTGTCCGGCCGCGATCAGTCCGGCTTGGGCCGCGCATACAGACCGCAGCCTTGCGTTCCATTCAACCAGCTCGAGCGCTTTTTCGAACAGCTGCTTAACCTCACTGTCAGTGCTGCCCTTGGTTAACATCCGGATCGCACCCTGAGCAAGCATGCGCTCGGCCGACGGTGGCCGTCCTCGGGCTGCGGCTTCGATGTCCTCAAGGGCCACTCCGCTTGCGAGCGCTGCCCGCACCGCATCAAGTTCATTCGATTTGCGTTGCAGGCCCTGCATCCGCTCAGACATTGACTCAATGGCAGCTCGGCTGGCTTCGAGCTCGTTAGATACGCTTGTGAGCTCAGCCTGGGTGATCGAGGCCTTGTTCCACATCCACCACGTACCGCCCGCTCCCGCGATCACGAGCAGGCCCAGCAGCCCTTCGAGAATCGGTCGAATCAGTCGCTTCATTCCAGTTGCTCTCCAGAAGGGGGGCGGGGGACGGGCGCTTCAGCGCCTGCATCCAGAGTTAATCGACCGTTGCCCCGGATTCCTTGACGATTCGGGCCCACATCACCAGTTCCTCTTTCACCAATTTCGCCAGCTGATCGGGATTACTGGCCCACACCTCGGCTCCCTGACCGGCCAGGCGCTCAGCGAGGTCGGGCGCGGCTAACACTTGGGTGGAGATGGCGAGTACGCGGTCGATGATTGGCTTGGGGGTGCCCGCGGGGGCAAAGAGTCCGTACCATGAATTCGCGAAAAAGCCAGGCAGGCTTTCGGCGAGGGTGGGTACGTCGGGGGCGAGTGGTGTGCGCTTTTCAGTGGCTACCCCAATGACGCTCAGCTTTCCCGACTTCACGAATGGCATCACGCCCGGGAAGCTTCCGAAGGTGATGGGAACCTGTCCGCTGACCACATCAGCAGCCGCAGCGGCGGCGCCACGGTAGGGGATGTGGACAAGATGGAGACCCGCTGCACCGTTGAGCATCACGCCGAGCAGATGGTTCAAGGTACCGTTACCCGCGGATGCGTAGTCGATCTTTCCAGGGCGCTGCTTGGCCAGTGCGATCAGCTCCTGAAGGGTTCGTGCTGGAAAGGCTGGGTTGGCGACCAGCAGATAGGGTGCGGTGGCCACTGTCATGATCGGCGCGAAGTCAGCCACCGGATCAAAGCCCGGGTTACGGTACAGCGCCGGATTGATGGTTTGCGCGCTCTGAGCGGTGAGCAGCAGGGTGTAGCCATCTTTTGGGGCGCGCGCAACATAGGCCGTGCCCACGTTACCGCCCGCACCGGTGCGATTTTCGATAACAACCGACTGACCAATAGCGGGCCCAAGCCTTTGTGCAAACGCGCGCGCCACCGTGTCGTTAGCGCCCCCTGCGGCCTGCGGAACCACAATAACGATGGGCTTTGATGGATAGTTGTCCTGCGCGTGGACGGGTGAGGGGGCCACCGCCGACATCGCAGCAGTGGCAAGCGCCGCGATAACGTGCGCCCGACGCGCCCTGAGGAGGGGTGCGTGACCGGCTTGCGAGGCGAGTCGCGTGTAAGCGCTCATCCGCCAAAAGCGCAGGGTTCGTGTCATAGGGACCATCCTTTGGTGTTCAGCGCATGATACTGAAACAGAGCGGTCACAGCAGACGGCGCGGCTCGATTGTGACCAACTCAGCGCCGCTTCCGATCATCAACATGCCGTCTTGAATCGTGGCCTGTAACGTCATCGATCGCGACGCCAGCGCGCCGAGCTGCCGCGTGTGCTCGGAAGCCAGTTGCCAGACCTCTAGCTTGTCCTGTCGCGACAACTTTGGAGCCAGCTGCGACCACCAGACATCCACAGCTGCTGCGAAGGGGTAGACGCAGACGCGATCGGCCCGGCTACTGGCGCGGGTGAGGGCGCGATCATCGGGTTGACCCACCTCGATCCAGACGCGCCTGCGCCCGGTGAAGTCCACGATACCAAGGTCGGGATCGTCTGGGTCGGACAGGCCTGCGCCGAATGCAATCTCTGCATCGCCCTGGCAAAGGGTTTGTACCTGATGGGCGTTTAGCACGAATGCGATTACGCGAACCATCATTCGCTCTTCGGTTTCGCTGGGGTGACAGGCGATCGTGAGCGAGTGCTGAGCATAGTAGCCGTGATCGATATCGGCGATATCGATGACTGCTTTGCAGATTGTTGATTTCAAGGCCATCCGGCAACCTCAGTTGAGTCCGGATTGTCCCATGACACATCCGTCGGTGCCCCGCGACCGGCTGGCGTATGATCGAGTGCGATGACAGCGCCTGCCCAATCTGCCTCCTCGCCGCCGGAGCGAGACCACGCCGCCAACCGGCTCGGTATTTTGTTCATGGTGGTGTCGCTTGCCTGCTTCGTCATCAACGACGCGCTCATCAAGGCGCTTGGATCAGACATTCCGCTGTGGCAGACGATTTTTGTCCGCGGCGTCTTCTCGTCGATCTGGATCGCGATTGCGCTTCGTCTGACGTCAGTTAATGTTCAACCGCGAGCGCACTTTCGTCCGCCGGTGATCCTGCGAGGCATGATTGACTGCCTGGCGACATTTACCTACCTGCTGTCGCTGTTGCACATGCCCCTGGGCGACGCCATTGCGATCAACATGGCTTCGCCTTTGATGGTGACGACACTTGCCGTGCTGGTGCTGCGTGAACGCGTGGATGGGCTCAGGTGGGTTGCGATTCTGGTTGGTTTCGGGGGTGTGTTGTTGCTGGTGCAGCCCTCTGGCGATGGGCTCAATGTGTATGCGCTTCTGTGCTTGTTTGCCACCTTGATGCATTCGATCCGCGATCTGGTTACCCGTCGAATCGCGCATGGCGTGCCATCTCTGGTGATCACGCTGGCAACTGCGCTCACCATCACCGTGGTCTCGGGTGCTTTCTGCCTCAACGCGTCGTGGCATCCCCTTGATCTGCGTTCAACCTTGCTGTTGGCAGCTGCCTCCCTATTCCTCACTGGCGGCTACTTTTTCGTGATCCGCAGTACGCGTATCGGCGAGCTGTCAGTGGTGGCGCCGTTCCGCTACAGTGGCCTGCCGATCGCGCTGGTCATCGGCTGGGTGGTGTGGGGAGACCTGCCGAACCTCACCGGCTGGACCGGGATTGCGCTCTTAATTGGCGCCGGACTCTATCTGCTTCACCGCGAACGCGAATCGCGCCGCTGACCGATGAATACGCCCGACTCTTATCTCCTTCCTGCCTATCGAACCATCGGCGAATCGCTGATTCGCGAGCTCGCGAAGCTGATGAGCATTCCTGGAATGATCTCGCTCGCGGGAGGATATCCAGGGCCTGAACTATTTGACCGTGATGGCTTGCGTGCGTCCGCAGATGAGGCGCTGTCAGCAAGCCCGACCGCCTGCCTTCAGTACGGCCCAACCGATGGACTGCCCGCACTCCGCGAGGCCATTACCGGATGGATGGCCGAGGCAGGCACCCGTTGCGCGGCCGACGATATTCTGGTCACCGCAGGGTCGCAACAGGGGTTTGATCTGCTGGTTCGAACCTTGCTGCGTCCCGGCGATGCCGCGCTGGTTGAACGCCCCACCTACACGGGCCCGCTTCGGCTGCTGAAAATCGCGGGCGTGGACATACAAACCGTTGGGGGTGACCATCAGGGGCTGGACGTCGATGAGGTTGAAACGCTTCTGCGGGATGCTGCGCTGGGCCGATTGCCGCGCCCTAAGCTCCTGTATGTGGTGCCTACGTTTGCCAATCCCAGCGGCGCCACGATGCCGCTTGCGCGGCGGCTTCGACTACTCGAACTGGCGGTGGAATACGGTGTGGTTGTTGTGGAAGATGATCCTTATGGACGGCTTCGATTCGAGTGCGAGCCGCAGCCACATCTGATCAGCCTGGTTGATCGGGTACCAGGCGCTCGCGATTGGGTGGTTCACCTGGGAAGTTTTTCGAAGGTGATCGCGCCAGGGCTTCGCACAGGCTGGCTGATTGCCACGCCGGCCATCCGACGTGCCTGCCTGATCGCCAAGCAGCTTGATGACCTCTCCAACCCGGGTTTCACGCAGATGACCGTCGCCTGTTACCTGGCGGCGGGAAGACTGCGCGCGCATCTTCCGGTGATTCTGCAGGCGTATCGTGAACGCGCGCAGGCCATGCGAGAGGCCATCCAAACCCATCTGGCGGGTCGTATTGAGGTGGGCGTTCCGGAGGGCGGAATGTTCATGTGGGGTCGGATTCTGAGCGGCGCCAGCGCGCGTGACCTGCTCAAGCAGGCTATCGAAGAAAAAGTGACCTTCGTTGCCGGTGATATCTACTACGCCGATCAGGTCGACCCGGCCACGCTTCGGCTGTCTTTTTCAACGCCTTCGCCAGCGCAGATCCATCAGGGCATCGCCCGGATTGGTTCGGCGCTTAATTCGATGAGCATTCGCTAACCTACTTTAATGAAGATCTTTCACGGCTGGCGACTCGTTGGAGCGGGCGCAGCCCTCCAGGTGCTGCAGGGCGGATTGATGCAGCAGTCATTCGGCGCCTATGTGGCGGTGCTGTCGGATGAGCGCGACTGGAGTAAGACCGCGCTGTCGGGCGGGGCGGCGATGATGTCGCTCGAAACAGCGATCATTGGCCCGCTGGTGGGCTGGCTGGTGGATCGTTTCGGCGAAAGCCCGGTGATTCGCGCCGGGGTAGTGTTGTTCGCTTTGGGATTGATCGCGTTAGGGATGGTCGACTCGATCGTCGGGTTCTACGCGGCAATCGCTGTCTGCTCAGTTGGCATGACGCTATGCGGCTACCTGGCGATCAATGTGGCCATCATCCACTGGTTCGAACGGTACCGGGCGCGCGCGCTGTCTGCGGTCGGCCTGGGGGTGGGCTTTGGCGGGATTCTAGTTCCTGTGGTCGCTGCGTTCATGCAGGCGTTTGGCTGGCGCGCCACCGCGATCGCGTCTGGGTGCCTCGTGCTGCTGGTGGGGTGGCCGCTTGGCTCGGTGTTCCGAGGACGGCCCCAGCAGACCGGCGAGTATGTCGATGGTATTCCACCCGATGCCTCTCAGGCGGGGCCTGGTGCGCCTCACCCCGGCTCGGGGTCTGCCGCGTCCAGCCCCGTGTCTGGGTCTCAGGCGGGTGATGCCGGGCGGTCCCTAGCGCAATCGCCCGCAGACAGTCTGAAGCTGAGTGCTGCCGACGAAGCGCGCCGCGGCTTTACGCTGCATGAAGCGATGCGAACGCGAGCGTTCTGGTTACTTGCGCTCGGGCACGGCGCGGCGTTGCTGGTGGTCGGTGCGGTCAATGTTCATGCGATCACGCATATGAAGGAAGGGCTCGGATACTCTGTCAACGCTGCTTCGCTCATCATCATGGTCATGACGCTGGCGCAGATTGGTGGTGTGTTGCTGGGTATCTGGATCGGCGATCGGTTCATTAAGCGGCGGGTTGCGGCGCTGGCGATGCTGGGGCATTTTCTGGGGCTGCTGATGCTCACCTATGCCAGCGGCGTTGTGATGCTGGTGGCGTTTGCCATTCTGCATGGCGCCGCGTGGGGTGTTCGAGGCCCGTTCATGCAGGCGATTCGTGCTGATTACTTCGGCCGCCGGGCGATCGGCATGATTCTCGGCATGTCGTCTGTGGTGGTCGCGATCGGGCAGGTGGCGGGTCCGCTGTTAGCGGGTGTGCTGGCTGACCTGATGGGTGACTACCGTCTTGGTTTCACGGTGCTCGCCCTGGTATCGCTTGCTGGGGCCTGGGCATTCGTCGCAGCGGTACAGCCCGTCCACCCGGCGTTGAGCGCGCGTGAGTCAAGCGCCGCCTAACGCGATACTTTGACGCAGCGAAAACCGATATAGACAACGGTTGTGTTTCCGGGCTTGCTTTGGCGATGATCCGCTCGCATCGGTCCGCTACCGTACCACCACGACCCACCCCGGGTCAGACGCTCAGCGTTACCGCGCTCTCCCGGTGGGTCATCCACCCATTCCCAAAGGTTGGCACCCATATCGTGGAGGCCGTTCACCCCCGCAGGGGTCTGACTGGTGGGCGCATGGCCCAGGCCTCGTGACAGTGTCGCACCGTGTTTGACCGACCGCTTGGCCGACTGCGACCCGCAATCGTCGAGACACTGCGCACCAGCGGGCGAGTCCCCGGTTGGAAAGGGATAAGTGCGACCCGTCAGCAAAGGCGCTGGCGGCGAGGGCCGTTGCTCGCGATAGGCCGCCGCCGTCCATTGGGAGTCAGTGGGCAACTGGCCTCCTGCCCAGCGACAGAAAGCTTGAGCTTCGTCGTAGGTGACATGGGCTGCCGGTTCATCGTCGCCTGAACGATACTGCGGTCCATAAGGCGTTGACCAGACCCAGCCCCGTTTCTGCGTCCAGCCGGCCTCATAGACCGATCCGCCGCCTTCGCGCTCGGCCCGTGTCACCGTTCCCGTTGCCGCTACAAACCGCCGGAACTGACCGATCGTGGTCTCGGTTCTGGCGATCGAAAACCCCTCTAGCGCTACCCAGTCAATGCCGCTGGTGGCATCGCGAGTGACCGTACCGATCGCGGGCGTGGCTGCCACGGCCAGCATGGAGCCCTGCAAGGTCCAGGCAACGATCATGGCTCGGGCGATTGCAGTCAGGCCAGACCGATCGGTTCGAGAAATGCCGTTCCGCTTGCGTGGGGACATCGTTTTCGAGGGCTGCAATGGAGCGTGCGTCATGGCTTAGTGATTGGCGACTCAAAGGTAACGATGTGGTCGGCATCGAACCGAATACCGATCCGCTCGCCGACGGGATGGTCGTGATGACTGGGCACCAAGGCCAGCAGCGTTGCGCCGCTTGGCAGTTTCAGCGTGTACAGGAACTGAGCACCGCGAAATGCCTTGCGCACCACCTGCGCCTGCACCGGGCTTGCATCATCGTGCACCACATCGTCGGGACGAAGCAGCACGGTGACCTCGCCGGTCGGTGCGGCCACCGCCGATGCGATCGCCTGGTCGGCGCGCGCCAGAATCGGCAGCGTCCCTAGTTCGATTTCGATCTGGGCTTTGCCGTTTGATTCGCGAACCCGACCCGGCAGGAAGGCGCCGTGCCCGACAAAGTCGGCTACCTCGCGCGACACGGGGCGGTGGTAAAGACGATAGGGCGTGTCCCACTGTGCAATGCGGCCATCAGCCATGACGCCGACGCTATCAGCCATTGCAAACGCCTCGTACTGATCGTGGGTGACAAGAAGCGTGGTGATTGCGGCAGTCTTGAGGATCTCTCGCAATTCGAGCGCAAGGCGCTCGCGAAGCTCAGGGTCCAGGCTTGAGAAGGGTTCGTCAAGAAGAAGTAGCGCAGGCGCGGGCGCCAGCGCGCGAGCCAGCGCTACGCGCTGCTGCTGCCCGCCTGATAATTCATGCGGGAACCGCCGATTCATACCCTCGAGACCCACCAGCCTCAGCATCTCTGCGACGCGCGCAGTGCGCTCCGACGCAGCACGATCCTTTAGTCCGAACCCAATGTTCGATTCAATATCGAGGTGCGGAAACAGCGCGTAGTCCTGAAACACCACCCCTGTGCCGCGCGCTTCGGGCGGTATCCACACATTGGGGCCCACCACAGGACGCCCACCAATAGCGACTGTCCCGCGCTCGGGTCGTACGAACCCGGCGATTACACGCAGTGCGGTGGACTTGCCGCAGCCCGAGGCGCCCAGCAGGCAGCCGATCTCGCCTTCCGCGAGCGAAAAACTGAGTCCGTCGAGCACGCGTTGCTGACGACCATCGCGCGAAAACACAACGGATAGATCGTCGACACGCAACGTGGCGGTGGTTGGCGAAGCCATGGCTTATTGCGAATGCATATAATTCTCGTTTGACAAGTGTATCGCGGGAAACGCCGGGTGTTCTCTGCAGGGTCAGGACCAAAGCCTGCCGCGTCGTCGAGACTGCCGGCAACCGCTGCCGCCATTGGGGCCGCGCTTGCGCTGGCTGCCCCGGCGCTGGCGCTTGCGGTGTTGGCGGTGTCCGGATTTTTGGACAGCAGCGCAACCTTGTCGCATCTCGCGCTGACCGTGCTGCCGCGCTACGCGGCAACAACGCTTCTGCTCGCGATTGCAGTAGTCATCCTGGTGCTCGGTCTGGGTGTTGGGGCCGCCTGGATGATTGCGGCCTGGGAGTTTCCTGGCCGGCGGTTCCTGGCCTGGACGCTGGTGCTGCCCATGGCCATGCCGGCCTTTGTCATGGCGTATGCCTACACCGATTTTCTAGCGCCGTCAGGCGTTGTGCAGTCGAGCTTGCGGCGTTGGACCGGATGGGAAATCGGCGAGTACTGGTTTCCCGAGGTCCACAGTTGGCCCGCCGCGGCGGTCTGCCTGGGTCTCGCGCTGTATCCCTACGTGTACCTGCTGGCGAGAACGGCATTTGCCGAGCGTAGTGAATCGCTGGCCGAGGCGGCCCGATCATTGGGGCTCGGGCCGGCGCGGGTGTGGTGGCGGGTCACCTGGCCTGTTGCCAGGCCTGCGGTGGCGGCGGGCGTTGCGCTGGCCACGATGGAGACACTGGCCGATTTCGGCACCGTCAGCTATTTCGCGGTGGATACCTTCACAGCGGGCATCTTCCGAGCCTGGCAGTCACTGGGAGATCGGTCTGGCGCGGCGCAGCTTGCGCTGGTGCTGTTGGTTGCGGTGATGACCCTGGTGTGGCTCGAACGGGTACAACGTGGTCGGATGCAGTTTCATGCGCGCTCGACGCGACCGCCTGAGCGATTGGTAATGAAAGGTGCTGCGGCCTGGGCAGCAACCGTGGCCTGTGCGCTACCCGGTCTGCTTGGCTTCGTCTTTCCCGCGGTCATTCTTGCAGTGAGCGGGTTGTCGGCTGAATCCGGGCTCGATACACGCCTTTTCGATTGGGCGTTCAATACCGCGGTGCTCGGGCTGGGAAGCGTGGCGCTCGTTGTTCCGCTTGCCTTGCTGGGCGCTTACGCGCTGCGAGTGTTTGGCGGCCGGTCGATCAGGCTGGCCCTGGGTCTGGCCAATACTGGCTATGCGATTCCGGGGTTGGTGTTAGGAGTGGGACTCCTTGCGCTCGCCAGCTTTACCTCGGGGTTATTGAACTGGAGCGGTGAGCGCTTTGGGTTTGAGGTGCCATTGATTGCCGGTGGGCTCGGTGCGGTCTACTACGCCTACACAGTCAGATTTTTTCCAGTGGGCTTCCAGGGAATCGATGCGGGTCTTAAGCGGATCAGCCCGTCAATGGATCAGAGTGCCCGCAGCCTGGGCCGAAACCTGTGGGGCGTTCTGCGTGAGGTGCATTGGCCGCTCATGCGGCGCACGCTGGCGGTGGCGGCGCTCCTTGTGTTTGTGGATTCGGTCAAAGAGTTACCGGCAACGCTTGTGCTCAGGCCGTTTGATTTCGACACGCTGGCAGTCGTGGCGTACCACTTCGCTGCCGACGAAAGACTCGCTGAAGCCGCCTGGCCCTCGCTGCTGATCGTGTTGGTGGGTGTCGTACCCGTGATCTGGCTGTCGCGAATCACCTTGACGGAACCCACCGGCGGCGCGCGGATTCCTGCCAAGTAGACCCACGCATGGAAGGCCTGGGTCGAGTGGCGCGCGCCGCTCTGCTATAGTGTTGGTCTGCAGGCGCGTAGCTCAGCTGGTTAGAGCACCACCTTGACATGGTGGGGGTCGTT
>CAZORB010000089.1:0-17994 GCA_964581825.1 uncultured Bordetella sp. | reverse complement strand
GGACACGACCCTTTCACGGTTGTAACAGGGGTTCGAATCCCCTACGGGACGCCACTTCAAGTGGCGTTTTTTTCTGCACAAAGCGCGTAACAAGCGTCGCGTTACGTACGGCGCACCTTTACCGCAACATATATTCCCGATGCGACGATCACGGCAATGCCTGTGATCGACCAGCCATCAGGGAAGTCGCCAAACACCACATACGCCACTAGCGTTGACCAGACGATCTGCGTGTAGCTAAATGGCGCGAGCTTGGACGCGGGCGCGTGCTCAAACGCGCGAATCAGTGTGAGATGGCTGGCTGCGTTGACCAGACCGCCTCCTATCATCAGCGCCAGATGCCACCAGGCGAGCGGCGTGGTCCAAGTGAAGGGCAGCGCGAGGCTGAACAGCAGAAAGCCCATCAGTCCTGGGTAGAAGATGGAGGTGTAGGGACTTTCCAATCCGGCGATTCGACGGGTCAAGACCTGATAAATCGCCATGGAGAATGCGGTGCCAAGCGGCAACAGCGCGGCCCAGCCAAGCGCATCGCCACCGGGCCGGATGATGACCAGTACGCCGGCAAAACTGCAACTGATCGCAATCCAGTGGCCGATGCTGACGTGCTCCTTCAGAATGACAACGGCCAGCATCGTGACGATCAACGGCGAGATAAAAGTGATTGCAACCGCCTCTGCAAGCGGCATCTGACTGATCGCGCTGACGAACATCAGCGCGGCGAGCGGCAGCAGCAGCCCGCGGGTCAGTTGAATGCCGGGGCGTCGCGTTCGCACAAAGCCGAGGCCCTGCCGGGCGCCTACCACTGCAAGCAGCACCAGCGTGTGAAAGAAGAACCGAATCCAGAGGATGAAGCCGATCGGGTAAAACTGCGTCATGTACTTGGAGATGGCATCGGTGACGGCGAACAGAAACACCGCCACACCAACCAGGCCGATACCTCGAAGAATCTCGCGCGCCTGCCGATCGTCAGGAGAGGTCATGGCAATGGCGGGCTTTAGGGCACCACCCGCTCATGCTCAGGAATGGGTTCGCCGCGCTCGATTCGGGCGATGTTGTCGAGCATACGGATAACGGTCGGCGCGAAGTTATCAGCGGCGATGCCAGCAAGGTGAGGCGTCATCACCAGATTGTCGAGTTCAAGTAGCGGCGAGTCGGGCGGCAGGGGTTCGACATCGAACACATCGACCGCGGCCCCACGAATGATCTGCTCTTTCAGCGCCCAATAAAGATCGGGGTCGCTGACCACCCCGCCGCGGGCAACGTTGATGAGCACCGCATGGCGCTTCATTCGTGTAAGGGCCTCACGATTGATCATGCCTGCGGTGTCCGCGCTCAGGGGACAATGCAGCGACACCACATCGGATTCAGCCAGAAGTTGATCCAACGGCATGAAGGTTGCTCCTGGCTCGGCCGAGGCATCACGCCCTGAGGGGCGCGTGTAGAGCACGCGGCACTCAAAGGCCTGCAACAGCGTGGCAACACGGCGGCCGATTGCACCAAATCCAACCAGCCCCACGGTTCGGCCGTGGAGCATCATCGAGTCGTAGGGAAGGTGGCGTGTGCCCCAACGTCCCTTCTTGAGCTCGGTATGGCCCCAGGCGAGATGTCGAAGTGCGGCAATCATCAACCCGATGGTGTATTCGGCAACGGGCGTTGCATTGCCGCCGGTGACCCGCGCCACGGGGATTCCCAGGGCACGTGCGGCGTCCAGGTCGATGTTGTCGACCCCGACGCCCCATTTGTGTAGGAGCCGCAACCGTTTTGCCGCCCTGAACAGGGTGTCTGGAACTGCGGTCTGTCCGCTGATGGCGTAGTCGGCCTCCGCAATCAGATGTTCAAGGTGATCGTGATCGGCGCTGCGGGCTACGACCAGATCGAACGCGGGGTCAACGAGTTCTGCGAACCGTTGATGACTGACTTCGGTGAGGGTGTCGAGGATAACGATGCGGCGGCGGATCGGAGGGGGCATGGCGGGTGCGGACTCGGGTGTGTCAGGGGGTTGAAAATCCAGTGCCAGCACGCGCGAGTCCGCCAGATATGGCCACTGGCGTACCGTCGGCCCGCCAGCAGGCGGCACCCGTCATCATGCCGTCTGTGTCGAACCCGATTGCGTTCATGCCGCCAGCGACTCGGGGAACGCGACGAATACGGTGCCCCCGCTGCGCGAGCTGTTCGCCAAGCGCTTCGGGAAGCGTATCTTCGAGCTCGAGATCGCCTCCTTCAGTGAAAACGCGCGGCGCCTCAACGGCTTCCTGAAGTGTCATCCGGTGATCGATCAGATTGACGATGGCCTGCATCGCGGAGGGGAAAATCCGCAGCCCTCCGGGCAGGCCTAAGGCAACGCGAAGCTGGCTGTCGCGAAGCAGCATCATGGGGGCCATAGACGTGAAAACGCGTTTGCCCGGGGCGATCGATAATGCGCTGCCCGGGTGTGGGTCAAAGTTGTACATGTAGTTGTTGGCGAGCAGGCCCGTGCCTTCGATCATCATGGCTGCGCCAAACGCGCCATTGAGTGTCTGCGTGCTTGCGATCACCATGCCGTCAGCGTCGGCAATTGTCAGATGGGTGGTATCCAACGATTCTGTCTGCCTTGCTACGCCGCTCTGCCAGCGGCTTCTTTGCTGCGGATTGATCAGCGACGCGCGCGCACTTGCGTAGCGCTTCGAGGTGAGGTGCGCGACCGGTACGTCTACGAACGCGGGATCAGCGGTAGCAGCGGAGCGATCAGCGAACGCAATCGCCATGGCCTCGGCCAACCAATGCGTTGCGGATGCCGATCCGAATCCAGCCTCATGCAGATCAAAATGCTCGAGCACATTGAGCATCTGAACGATGTGAACACCCGACGAGGCGGGTGGCGGCGGGCCAAGCACTTCATAGCCGCGGTAGTGGCCGCGCACGGGCGCTCTTTCGCAAACCGAATAACGTTCAAGGTCGGTAGAGCTGATCAACCCTCCCGCGCGCGCCAGAGCGTGTACCAGCTGCTGTCCCAGCGCTCCGCGGTACAGCGCATTCGGCCCCTCGCGTGCGAGCAGGCTGAGCGTTTCTGCGCAATCTGGCTGCCTAAGAATGTTTCCTGCCTGAAGCGGCTGGCCCTGAGGCAGGAAAAGCGAGGCAAGCCCCGGGTCGCGGGCCAGCGCGGATGCCTGTTCAGCGATATTGGTGGCCAGATAGGGCGTGACCTGAAAGCCTCGGCGAGCGAGCCGGATCGCGGGCTGCAAGACATCGGAAAGTGTGAGGCGGCCGTAGCGGTGCAGTAGCTGGCACCAGCCGGCCAGCGCACCCGGCACCGCCACCGCCAGCGCGCCAAGCTCATTAGTCCGGGCAACCGTCAGACGCCGGTCCTCAATACGCCTGGAAACAATTGGCGTATACAGGGTTGGGTGGGCAGCGGCCGGTGCACAGCCGAGTCCGTCGAGAATCACATGCTCGCCCGCGGCAGTTCGAAGATGCGTGACACCGCCCCCTAGCAGTCCCACCATCATGGGCTCGACTACGCCGAGGGCAAAGAGTGCTGCGACGGTTGCGTCGGCGGCATTACCCCCTTCCAGCATCATTTGCGCTGCCACACCCGAGGCAATCGGGTGGTTGGTGACGATCATGCCCCGCGATCCACGCGCCGGCTGCTTCCTGCATGAAAAGCCGAACCCGTCTGGTGCGTCGGCTAAGCCCATCATGCCGGATTCTTGAGGCGCTCGCGCAGGGCGGTCTTCAGTACCTTGCCATAGTTATTCTTGGGTAATGAATCGATAAACAGATAGCGCTTGGGCCGCTTGAACCGGGCGATATGCTCAAGGCATAGTGAATCAAGCGCTTCATCGCTCACCTTGGTACCCGGGCGAGCCACAACATAGGCAACGACCTCCTCGCCCCACTCGGCGTGTGGCGCTCCCACCACCGAGCATTCGAGTACACCGGGATGCCGCAGCAAAACCTCTTCGATTTCGCGCGGGTAAATATTGCTGCCACCGCTGATGATCAGGTCTTTTGATCGGTCGCGAAGGGTCAGATAGCCGCGCTCGTCAAATGAACCGACATCTCCTGTCCATAACCAGCCATCGCGTAGCGCATTTCGAGTTGCTTCGGGATTATTCCAATAACCGGCCATCACGCAGTCGCTTCGCGTGACGACCTCGCCGATCTCGCCAGTTGGAAGATCCCGCCCCTCATCGTCGACCACGCGAATTTCGACGCCGGTACGGGTAATGCCCACTGAACCGAGTCGTGCCAGATGATCGGGGCCGCCATCGCCCAGATGATCGCGCTTGGCCAGACCAGTCAGGGTCATCGGGCTCTCGCCCTGTCCGTACAACTGCCAGAGTCGCGGCCCGAACACCTCGAGCGCGCGTTGCAGATCGCTGACATACATTGGCGCGCCGCCATAGTAGAGCGTGCGCAGACCGCGATGCGGTGCCCGAACCGCTGGCGACTGCAGTAGTCGGATGACCATGGTGGGCGCTGCGAACATCGTCACGCGGGGGTGATGCTCAAAGGCTTCGAACACCAGGTCGGGCTCAAAGCTTGGCAGCACCACCTGATGTCCGCCCGCCAGCAGGTGCGGCAGGCCGTAAAGTCCGGATGCGTGCGAAAGCGGGGCTGCGTGCAGCTTGGTGTCGCCCGGCTCAACATGTTCGACATCAGCGAAGTAGATCCATGACATTGCCAGCAGATTGCGGTGCGACAGCATCGCGCCCTTCGGCCGGCCCGTGGTGCCGCTGGTGTAAAAGAGCCAGGCGATATCGGTAGGGGCGCGGTCAACGCACTGCGCGGCCGGTGCTTCCAGCATTTTCCGATAGGCAGCGCTGCCCACGACAGTGATCGACGGAGGCGGCGTCAGTTGCGCGAGTTCCGGGGCCAAATCACCCACCAGGCGCTCGGACGTGAACACTGCTCTTACCCCGCTGTCTCCAACAATATGGCTGACTTCGCGGGGGTGCAGCTTCGAGTTGACCGGCACCGTGCACAGGCCAGCGGCCCAGCAGGCAAACAGCAGTTCAAAGAACTCGGGTTGGTTCTCCATGCAGATCAACACCCGCTCACCCTCTGACAGGCGAAGCTGTGAACGCATGGCCCCAGCGAGCCGAAGCACCCGGTCGCCAAGTTCGCCAAAGCGAAGCGTTCGACCATTGCCGGTGACTGCAGGCGAATCGGGGTGACTGCGGACGCGGTTCAGAAGATAGCGGGCGAGATTCGACATGATGGTGGGTCGGGTCAGGTTTGTTGCGTTTCACTTCGGATCGCGGCTGCGACGGTTCGTGACTGTTCATGCGCACGGCGACGCTCTTCGAGTTCGCCAGCCGTTAGCCGGTCCGGGTTCATGTAGCGGAGACGCCAGTCAGCAGGCCCTGGCCATCTCAGCGGATTTTGAATCGTGGTTCGCGCGGCCGGCGCTGACTCGAGGACTCGCAGCGCCAACTCCAATGTGAAGTCCTGCGATTCGACGTCAAACGGTCGCCCGCACGCCGCACCCAACGGAAAGTCGCTGAACAGCAGGCGAGGTACGCCAGCATATTCGACGATATCGCGCGCGCACCCCATGACGACGGTGGGCAGGCCATTCGCCTCCAGGTGACGCGCGGCCAGCGACAGTGTTTGGTGGCAGATCGGACAATTGGGAACCAGCACAACCGCCTGGGCCTGATCGGCTTGCAGGCGCTTCAGCACTTCAGGAAGATCGACTTCGATGGTATGACGCTGGCTGCGGTTTGTCGGCACGCCGTGAAAGCGGGCCGTCAACGATCCGATGCGCCCCCGTTCCCGGGCGCGGCGCAGGGCCGGGAGAGGAAACCAGAGATTGGGGTCATCTGCCAGCTGGTCGCGATCGACACCAACGTGCGAAATTCTGAGATCGTGATCGAGATCCGTTGCTCTGGAGTAGACCTCGAAAAATTTAGCTGATGCGTTATAGGGGGCGCGGACGCTTTGATCACCGCAGTCGCTGCGATAGGGGGCTGCGGTCGTAAGCAATGCGATTCGAAGCTGCGTCAGCGGGCCCGGCAGGGGAGTGAATGGCACATCCAGGTAATGCGCATAGCGATAAGTCGCTGGGTACCCCAGCGCCTCATACCAGCGGTGGGTGCGCTCGATGTAACGCACCGGTTGGTCCCAGTCTGGCGCAAAGTGGGGGCCCGCCGCCTCGAGAGTCATGCTGTCGCTCCGGTCGCGTCGTTTCGAAAGTTGGCGAAATCTTCGCACGGGGCGCGCAGTCGCGCAGCGCTCAGTCCGTAAACGACGCGGTGATCCGGCCGAGAATCCCGTAGTCGGCCTCGATTCGAACACCGGGTTCCACCGGTATGGGTATCGAGCAGGTGCCTGTGGTGATCACCTGACCGGTCTCGAGTGCGAAGCCGTTCGCTGACAACTCGTTGACGAGCCACGTCAGTGCGATCCGTGGGTCACCCAGGACATTGCGTCCGATGCCCGTGAGCGGTTCGCGTCCGGGAATGCCGATGCTGACCGTGTGTTCTGCGAGGTTCAGCGAACGCCAGGAGTCAGGGCAGGGCTTGCCAAGCATGAAGCGGTCTGCGCAGGCGTTTTCGGCGATTAACTGCGCAGCGCCGGCACTGACAAAGTCGCGGTAGCGTGAATCTGGAATTTCGATGGCGGGATGAAGCGTGGCAACCGCGCCCATCACCTCACTGTTCGAATAGGGTTGCGCTCTAGGCGCCAGCGTCGCGCCCATTCGAAACGCAAACTCAACCTCAGCGACCTTCATGAGGCTATTGGCAATTGGCACATCCGAGCCCTCAGCCAGTACCTGGGCGCTGTGAATCATGCCGGCAAGGGGCCCGTCGACGCCGATATGTGACTGACCGGCGGTGCTGGTTGCCGCGATCTTCCATCCATAGCGGGTGTTTCCTGACAAACGCAGCATCTCGCGCTGGATCGCATAGCCTTCGGCACGGGAGGTGGGCCTGCATTCAGGAGGTAGTTGTGGCAGGGTCTGCTGGCCTCTCCAGCAGTCAAGCAGCATCGCAGCCGCCTGGTGGATCGCAGCGTGGTCAAGCATGGTGAACCTCTTTCGTTGCAATAACGTCGCGTTGTGTGAGTGCAAGCAGGGCACCTGCCAGCAGCGTGAAAACCGATAAGGCGAGGCCGGGGGTGAGCGAACCCAGTCGATCCGCCAGCCAACCAGTCAGCACGGGGCCGGCAACCTGTCCCGCTGCAAAGAGTACGGTGAAGCCAGCCATGGCATGGCCCCAGTCGCGCATCGGGATGCCTTTCTTGACCAGGCTTTGTATGGCCGATGGAATTGAAAACATCGCTGCGCCAAAGAGCGCAGCCGACATCATCATGATGGGTGCTGACGCATGGATCAGCGGCAGTGCCGCGCCACAGGCGAGCGTGGACATCGCTGCGGCGAGCGGTCTGCCGCCTGCCCAACGTTCAACGGGGCGCCGCCAGATTGCGGGCGCAAGCATCGTTGCCAGACCCAATAGCATCCATGCCGCCACCACAGTGATGGTCTCGGCGCCATGCTCGCGCATCCAGGCAATGACGAAGGTCATGTAACCGATGTACCCGAGGCCGAAACAAAGATAGGTGACCAACGCGCGACGCAGAGGCCTGATGGATGCAGGGCGGGTGTGTGTGACAGGGTCCGCCGCGACGTTGGCTGACCCAGGCTCCGCGATTCGAGCGGCAGCCCAGACTGAGGCAGCGGTCATTACCAGGGCGACCACCCCCATCGCCTGCCAGGCGATGGTCCAGGCGGTTACGCCGCGCACGTCGAGAAGAACCGGAATGGCCGCGCCGCATAACATCAGCCCGATACCGCCGCCCGCAAAGTAGATCGCGATGGTGGTGGTGGCAAGCGCCGGGCGGCTTGTCAGAATGTTGCCGGACAGCGTACCGCCACAGACGAACACGGCTGCTCCGCCAATCCCGCCAAGCAGACGCATCAGGCTTAGCACCCCAGGCTCACGGCTGAGCCCGGTTGCCAGAACAGCCAGCGAAGTAAGGACCATGCCCGCCATGAAGAGCGACCGATTGCCGATGCGTGCCACCCACAGTCGCGTGAGCAGCGCGCCGATCAGATAGCCTGCGGCATTAGCCGTATTCAGCCAACCTGCCTCGGCGTAGCTAAGCAGCAGATCTTCGCGCATCGCCGGAAGCACCAGCGCGTAGGCGAATCGTGCGAAAGAGTTTGAAACGGCTGGTCCGAAGGACAGCAGGAACGCAAGCGCCAGACCCGCAAACAGCGACGGGTCGCGGCGCAGCGCAGTCACGGCAGATTAGCGGGCCGCTTCCACCGCCCGGGCGGCCAGCACCGGAATCAGATGAGCGCGATAGGCGGCCGAGGCATGCAGGTCTGAATTGAGATCGGCTGCATCGACCCGTACTTTGCGCGCCGCGGTGGGCGACCAGTTGGCGCTTAGTGCCTGCTCGAGGGCTGGCACTCGAAAAGCGTGGGCCGCGCAGCCGGTGACGCCTACTCGCACGCCATCGCTGAAACGCGCGACGAAAACACCGACCAGCGCATAGTGCGAGGCAGGCTGACGAAATTTGATGTAGGCCGCGGCAAGCGGCTTGGCGAAGCTGACTGCCTCGATCAGTTCGTCGGCCTCCAACGCCGTCTGGTAAATGCCGGTGAAGAAGTCGTCGGAGGCGATGCTGCGGCGGTTGGTGCGCACGGTAGCTTTGAGCGCGAGCACTGCCGAGGGGTAGCAGGCGGCCGGATCGTTGTTGGCGAGGCTGCCGCCGATCGTGCCACGGGCCCGAACCTGCTGATCGCCGATGCCATCGGCCAGCGCCGCGAGCGAAGGAATCATGCTGCGTACCGCCGCCGAGCCAGCAACCTCGGCATGCGTGGCCATCGCGCCAATGGTGATCGCATCAGCCTGCGCCGAGATTCCCCTCAGCGCGGCAATGCCGGACAGGTCGATCAGGTCTGAAGGCGCGGCCAGGCCCAGTTTCATGGCCGGTAGCAGCGACTGCCCGCCAGCAATCAGACGACCGTCTGTGGCTCGGCCAAGCTGACTGAGGGCATCAGCGGTAGAGGTGGGGCGGTGGAAATCGAAAGCATTCATCTCGGTGTTCCGTCCGGGGTGTCGCGAACAATCGTTGGGTGGTGAGGGGCTTTGCTGGCGGGTCAGGCAGCATGACCCTGCAGGGCCCGCCAGACTCGCTCGCTGGTGAGCGGCATTTGGACCGCCGTGGCGCGCTCGCCGGCGCCCCCTCGAACCAGCGCGTCGACGACAGCGTTGACCACAGCGGGCGTAGCCCCGATCGTGCCAAGTTCGCCCACGCCTTTGACGCCCAGCGGGTTGGCCTTGCAGGGCACCGACTGATCGAGCTTGGTCTCGAAGCGTCTGACCACGCCAGCGCGCGGCATGGCGTAATCAAGAAAGCTGGCCGTGACAAGCTGTGCCTGATCGTCGTAGACGAGCTGTTCGCATAACGCCTGCCCGATTCCCTGAACCGCACCACCATCGACCTGGCCGAGCACGATCATGGGATTCACCACGCGCCCGACATCGTTGACAGATGCATAGCGGTCAATGGTGACCTCGCCTGTGTCGGGGTCGACCTCGACCTCGCAGATGTGGCATCCGTTAGGCCAGCTGGGGCCATCGACCTTGGTGACCGACTCAAGAAAGATGCTGCCTGACTGCTCTCGTGCCGCGACATCGAACAGGCTGATCTGCAGGTCGGTGCCGGCAACACGGAATCGACCGGCTTCATACTCGAGGTCGCTCGCGGGTGCCTCGAGCGCGTCAGCTGCCTTCTGGCGAGCGATGTCTAGCACCTTGACAGCCGCTTCCTGTAGCGCGGAGCCCGCCGTGAACAGGGAGCGAGACCCTGCGCTACCAAAGCCTTCGCCGCGGTCGGTATCGCCCTGAATGATACGGATGCGGTCAATGGAGACGCCAAACGAGTCCACCGCCAGCTGTGCGTAGGTAGTGGCGATTCCCTGGCCCATCGCCTGGGTTGCAGTGAAAATTTCGATGAAACCGTCAGCGGTGACGTTGACCGTGACCCGATCGTCCAAGACGTTGCCGCCTGTCCATTCAAGGAAGGTGGCGATTCCGCGGCCGCGAAGACGCCCACGTGCCTGACTTGCCTGGGCCCGAGCATCGAAGCCGTTCCAGTCGGCCAACTCAACGCCCTGCGCCATGATCTTGGGAAAATCCCCCGTGTCATAGGTTTGCCCCATCGCGTTCTTATAGGGCATCTGTTCGGGGCGAACCATATTGCGTCGGCGGATTTCTACCGGATCGATTCCGGTGCGCAGCGCCGCCGCACTCATCAGGCGCTCGATCACGTACACCGCCTCGGGGCGGCCTGCGCCCCGGTAAGCGCCCAAGGGCGTGGTGTTGGTGAGCACGGCCTGAATGTGCAGATCGATGGTACGGATATCGTAGATGCTGGTGGTGATCCACGGACCGATCAGGAGCGGGATTGCACAACCGGTGGGGGCGGGGTGCGCACCGACATTGGCACGTGTTCGAACCCGCAGCGCCAGCACGCGCCCCTCTGCGTCAAGCGCCATGTCGGCCTGGCTGCGCAGGCCACGTCCATGAACGGCGGTGAGAAACTCTTCGCTTCGCTCGGCGGTCCACTTGACGCTCGCGCGCAACTGCCGCGCAACGAACGCCACGGTGAGATCTTCGGGATAGGCGCCGGTTTTCATACCGAAGCCACCGCCGACATCTCCGACCAGCACGCGTACCTTGTCTTTGGTGAGCCCGAGCTGGTCGGCAATGGTGTTGCGCGCGCCCGAGGGCATCTGCGAACTCATGCGGAGCGTGGTTCGGCCGTCCGCCGCATCGAAGCTTGCAAGCACCGCTCGCGGTTCGATCGGCGCGGGCGCAAGCCGCTGATTGTCGAGATCAAGCGACACCACGTGTGCCGCAGCGGCGAACGCCCGGTCAGCGGCTTCGCGGTCGCCATAGCGGGTTTCCGCAACCACATTACCGGGGGCGCCATGCCATACCTGAGGCCCGTTGGGCGCGACTGCGGCTTCGACGCTGCCCACAGCGGGTAACTCTTCGTAGTCGACCATGACTGCATCGCGGCCCGCGCGCGCGGCGTCGAGCGACGTGCCGATCACCACGGCGACTGCTTCGCCGACGAAGCGAACGACTTCAGGGGCGAGCGCATGTCGGTCAGGCGGAGGGGGCGGCGTACCGTCCGGGCGCTTGAAGATTGGGGGGGGCCCGCCGAAAGGCTTTACCCCCGCTGCGACCAGGTCTTTACCTGTGAACGCTGCGACGACGCCAGGGGTGTCCAGCGCAGCCGACAGATCGATTGAATTGATTCGAGCATGCGCCATCGGCGAGCGCACGAAAACCAGGTGCAGCAGGCCTTCTGGGGCGAAGTCGTCGACGTAGCGGCCGCGGCCGGTAATCAACGCAGGGTCTTCGATCCTGCGCACGGAGTGGCCGCTTCCAAAGCGGCCGAAGTCGGTGTCAGCGGTCACGGAGGATTCCTTGTGACGTGTGGATGACGGATGTTCGTTGAATCGGGGGCGCCAGAGCGACGATGATTTCAGCCGGCCGCGGTGGGCGTTGCTGCGCGGCGGACCGCCTCAACGATATTGGCGTAGCCAGTGCAGCGGCACAGGTTGCCCTCGAGCGCTTTCTCGATGGCAGCCTCATCAGGGCTTGGGTTTGAGGCCAGCAGACCTGCGCTGGCCATCACCATGCCAGGCGTGCAAAACCCGCACTGCAGGCCATGGCAGTCGACAAAGGCCTGTTGCAACGGATGCAGGCGCCCGTCAGCACTGGCCATGCCCTCAATGGTGGTGACTGAGCCGCCGTTGGCCTGCACAGCCAGAACTGCGCAGCTCTTGACGGCCTGACCGTCGAGCAGCACGGTGCAGGCGCCGCATTGACTCGTGTCGCAACCGACGTGGGTGCCGGTCAGACCAAGGTCAACCCTTAAAAACTCGACCAGCAGGCGGCGCGCTTCGACTTCGCGCTCAACCGGCTGACCATTCACGGTCAGGCGTACGGTAGGCATGGGATCAGGCTCCGTTGAAACAGCCGCGATGTTATCGCGGAACGATCCAGGCGGCACGCTGGCATCATGGAGACTACGCAACCGTTGCAGTGCTCAGCGCAAAGACCGTGATGATTGAACATTTTCGGGTGTCGCATGTCGTTGCCGGCTTCGTGTCGGTTCTGGTGGGCTATGCGAGCTCGGCGGTGATCGTGCTTCAGGCCGCCGAGGTTGCGGGCGCGACGCTTGCGCAGCAGATCTCGTTCATGTGGGCGCTGGGAATCGGCATGGGCATCGTCACGATCGCGCTGTCCGTCCGCTACAAGGCGCCGGTGCTCGCAGCCTGGTCCACCTCTGGCGCGGCGTTGCTGGTCACCGCGCTGACCGGCGCATCGCTCGCGGAGGCCATTGGGGCCTTTCTGCTCTCGTCTGCGCTGCTTCTGGCTGTGGGTCTGCTGGGCTGGACCGACATCATTCTTCGCTATGTGCCGCGCTCGGTGGCGGCCGCGATGCTGGCTGGCGTGCTGCTACGGTTCGGCACCGGCATGTTCGGTGTTCCGGCGCCCGATCTGGTTCTGGTACTGGTCATGGTGGCGGTATATCTGCTGGGTAAACGTCGAATGCCGAACTATGCAGTCCTGGCCAGCGTCGGGGCAGGGGCATTGATTGCGCTGATCAACCCAGGGCTTTACCTTGACAAGGTTCAGCTGAGCCTTGCCGGCCCGGTCTTTACCTGGCCCGCGTTTTCGCCTGCCGTGCTCATTGGCGCGGGAGTACCGCTATTTCTGGTCACGATGAGCTCGCAGAACCTGACCGGGATGGCCACCCTTCGCGCCCATGGGTATGACACGCCTGCATCGCCTTTGATTGCCGCTTTGGGCGCCACAGGACTAGTACTTGGCGCAGCGGGCGGATTCGCTTACAGCGTAGCCGCTATCTCGGCGGCAGTCTGCATGACCGACGACGCGGAACCCGATCCTAAGCGCCGCTATCTGGTCACCATCTGGGCGGGAATCTTTTACGTACTCGCTGGCATTTTTGCGGCAACCGTGGTGGGGCTTCTGGCCGCGCTGCCCCGCACGCTGGTGCTGGCGATTACCGGCGTGGCCCTACTCGCCACGATCAGCAACAGTCTGGCGGCAGCCGCCCATGACGAACGCGAGCGCGATGCGGCCATGCTCACGTTTCTATGCACGGCGTCCGGCATGTCGTTGTGGGGCGTGGGTAGCGCTTTCTGGGGCCTGATGCTGGGCATCGCCGTGATGCAACTACATCGGTTGAAAGCCGCCAAGCCGAGTTGATTGACCCAGCCAGCGTTTATGCACTGATATCGAGCGTCGTGGTACGCCGCAGCTCGCGGCGATACCGGGTGTCGTCAAACGGGCGCGCGCGATGCATGGTGGCACGGTTGTCCCAAATAACCAGGTCATGGGGCTGCCAGATGTGGCGGTAAATAAATTGTGACTGGGTTGCGTGCTCTGTCAGGTCGAGCAGCTGGAGTCGGCCTTCGGGAATCGGCCAGTCGATGATGTGCGACGCATGCGAGGCCAGGTATAGCGAGCGTCGCCCCGATCCAGGAATGATACGCACAAGAGGGTGCACGGCGCCGGGAAGTCTGGCCGCCTCTTCCGGTGAGAAATCAAATCCGATGGTTTGTCTTGAATGAACGATTGAGTGAAACACTCGCAGAGATTCAAGACGCTGCTTGTCGGCCTCGTCCAGCGCGTCCCATGCGCTTCGCATGTCGGCAAACTCGGTATCGGCTCGCACCTCGGGAACCACGCGAGCCGACAGCAGGGAATAGCGGCCAGCCGGATCAACAAAAGAAGCGTCGGTATGCCACAGACGGTTGCTGAGGATGCTCAGTCGGCGGCGATCGGCAAGCTCGGCCAGTTCGCCGTTCGCGCGTACGCTCGAAATATCGGTCAGGGCTTCATTGCCAAATCGGTTTGAGCCCAGGGCGGATAACGATGTTTGCGCATGCAACCGACCGTCAAATCGGGTGGCAAAAGCGATCTGTTCGTCGTCGGTGAAGCGCTGGTTGCGAAACACCAGGACCGCGAAGCGATCCATCGCATTCCGAATTGCGGCGAGCGCCGCCGGATCGTGCACCTGCCTGAGGTCGACGTCGACGACTTCAGCGGCAAATAGCGGGTGAAGCGGCTTGCAATGGAGCATGGATCCCCCCTTTCCAGCGGATCAGTAGGAAGCAGTGTACGGCTCTCGCTTGGGGAAGGCCAGGGCGCTTCTCGGTTATCGGGCCGAGCCGCGGTCATTACCAAGCGAGGCCGCAAGCGCCAGGGGCGTTCGGAAATTGGTGACCCCAGCGGTATCCTTGCGGCTCTTGAACCAGGGAGCGCCGGCTTGAAACATATTCTTAAAATCACCGTGGAGTTCGGTGACTGTGACCCCAGCGGGATTGTTTTCCATCCCAATTTTTTCAGCTGGTTTGACGCCGGGTCGCTGCACTTCTTTCGAGACTGCGGTATTCCGTCGTGGCGGGAAACCATCAAGACGCACGGCATCCTGGGCACGCCCATCGTATCCACGCGCTGTAACTTCCGTGCGCCCGCTCGCTATGGTGACCAGATCGAAGTGCACACCTGTATTTCAGAGTGGCGCGAGCGCCGGTTCACCCAGCACCACCAGATCGTTAAAGGTGAGACTCTGATCGCCGAAGCGCTTCACGTCAGGGTGTTCGCAGGTCCCCACCCCGATGATCCGCAGCGCATTCGCGCGTTGCCGATTCCACCTGAGTTTCGCGAGATGTGCGACCGTAAATTTCCGCCTCAGCCAGCGGTGATGCCCGATTAACCGTTGTGGCAGACCTGTCCGTGTCGAGCCAGGTCATAGCCGCCGAGTCGATCGGCATGTGAGGCAAAGCGCCTGGACCGGGCGAAGCTGAGAAGCGCCTGTAGGGGCGGGTCGAATACGCTACGCCGCCAGGCAACCAGTTCCACCGACTCGGTAGCAAGGGGGACAAAAGGCAGGCGATACCGATTCGCGACGGCGCGAATTGCGAAGCCTGCATCGGCATACCCATCAACCACGGCCTCGGCAACCTCGGATTCGCTGTTGGCTGAGGTATCCAGTGCGCGCAGGCGTTCAATGTTAGCGCCGGCCGCTTTCATTAGGCGCGCGAACAGCAGGTTGCTACCCGCGCCCGGCTGGCGGCGCACGAATCGGGCGCGACGTACGATAAGGTCTTTGAGGGACCGAATATTGAGTGGGTTGCCTTCGGCAATAATCAGGCCCTGCTCGCGGCTGGCCCACTGCAATGACACCACAGGCAGGCCTGCCAGCGTGCTGCGAATCGCGTGCGTGTTGAAGCCCCCACCCTCCGGGTCGGGGATGTGAATCAAGGCGGCGCAGGCCCGCCGGCTGGCCAGTCGAGCAAGCCCGTCGCTGCTCCCGTGGCACTCAAGCGAGATCCCCGAGCCGCTCTCGCGGACCGCCCAATCAAGCAGAAGGTCATGCGACCCGGCGATCACGCCTGGAAGCTCGGTGGGTTCGTCCAGGATGGGCCCACGTGTGGATGCGGCCATCCACGCATCAATTCGGTGCCGCTCAAACAGCAGCTTTCCTCTGGCACGGCCGAATGGAATTTCGCCGCGAGAAACCAGGTGATAGACGGTTCGAGGGCTGATCCGTAGCAAATCGGCGACTTCGGACGTGGTCAGCAAAGCGTTACCTGCGCCGTCGGCGGATTGACGGCTGAGACGCTCCTGAGACTGGGGTGATGACGTCCGCATGGCACGATTCCGAAAGCAAGCCCAACTGAACGAACTTCGTAGCTATGCAAATTTTACGCGTATACGCAGCGAATCTGAACCCCTGATAGATTCTAGGAAACTGTTTCCCGGCGCTTGTATGCAGGACCTGTCCCAAACCTTCAGTCTTGTCGCAGAGCTTTTCTCCGGCAGCCGGCCGGGGCTATGGCCGATTGTTTCGCTGAGCCTCCAGGTGAGCGCACTGGCCACGCTGATCGCCGCTGCGTTCGGGCTTCCGATTGCAGCCGCTGTCGCGCTATTTGATTTTCGCGGCAGGAATCTTCTGATTGCGATATTGAACGCCCTGATGGGGCTTCCTGCAGTAGTCGTTGGGCTGCTGGTCTATCTGCTCCTGTCTCGGGCAGGGCCGCTGGGGGCGCTGGGCATCTTGTTTACGCCCACCGCTATGGTCATTGCCCAGACGATACTGGTGCTGCCGCTTATTACCGCGCTGTCGCGCCAGGTTCTCGAGGACTCGCTTACCGAGCTTGGGCCTTACCTGCGCTCGCTGAAGGCCAGTCGGGCCGATCTGATCAAGACTATTCTGTTCGAGTCGCGCCTGTCTCTGCTCACAGCGCTGCTCGCCGGCTTCGGGCGCGCCGCCGCCGAGGTCGGTGCGGTGATGATCGTGGGCGGCAACATCGACGGCGTTACCCGCACCATGACCACGGCGATCGCTCTTGAAACGAGTAAAGGCGACCTTGCGCTTGCGCTTGCTCTTGGGTTCATCCTGATCGCTGTGGTGATGGCGGTGAATGCCGGCGCGCAGTGGCTACGGGTTCGTGCTCGGCAAGCGCATGGCTAAGCAAGGCGTCTCGCTTGTTCTGGATGGTGTGGGCTACGCCGTCGATGGGCGCTGGATTGTGTCACCCACAACTCTTGAAATGCCGCTTCATGGGGCAACGGTGATTCTGGGTCCAAACGGCGCGGGAAAAAGTACTTTGCTGCAGTTGTTGCACGGCATGCTCGTCCCAGCGCAGGGCGGAACGATCCGTTTTGAGTCTCAATTGGATGGCCCGACCACGCAACGCGGCAACTTCGGCTTTGTTTTGCAGCGTCCCGTCATGCTTGCGAGAAGCGTGATCGACAATGTCCTGCACGCTCTGGCGGTTCGAAAGACTCCGGTCGCCGAGCGACCCAGTCGCGCACACCGGGCACTGCAGCAGGTGGGGCTCTCAGCGCTGGCCGAGCGCCCGGCGCGCTCGCTGTCCGGCGGAGAGCAGCAGCGGTTGGCAATTGCGCGAGCGATTTCAGTCTCGCCTGATTGTCTGCTTCTCGATGAGCCCACCGCGCATCTCGATCCTGGTGCCACGGCCGCAATCGAACGCCTGCTGCGCCGCTTTTTCGGGCAGGGACTTGGCTTCGTGATGGCGACCCACGATCTCGGGCAGGCGCGCCGGCTGGCTGAGCACATCGTGTTCATGCATCACGGGGTGGTTCATGAGTCCACCCCGGCCCGACAGTTTTTCGAGCGCCCGGCGACGACGCTGGCGCAGCGCTTTCTGGCGGGGGATCTCCTTGACCAGTTCGACCAGGACTGAAAGAACGTGTGCGGCATTGCTTTATTGAAGGCGCTGTGGCGACAGCTAACAGTGGGCGCGGGCTGCGCCTTGCTTCTTGCGTCGACCTCGGCCTTATCGCAACCTGGGCCAAGATCCCCTTACAGCGCTGACCCGGGCTTTATCGTCATGGCGTCCACCACGTCAACCGAGCAGTCCGGACTCTTTTCGCATCTCCTTCCCCGCTTTACTGCCCGCACCGGCATTCAGGTGCGGGTGGTCGCGCTTGGCACCGGCCAGGCGATCGCGGTCGCCCAGCGGGGCGATGCTGACCTGCTCCTCGTTCATGACAAGACCGCTGAGGAAAGGTTCGTTGCCGAAGGGTATGGAATGTCTCGGCGCGACGTGATGGTCAACGATTTTGTGGTGGTCGGGCCAAGGACGGATCCCGCCGGGGTGGCGGGCTTGCGCGACGTTGTTCGCGCGTTCGAGCAGATCGCCCAATCGAGGCAGCCATTTCTGTCCAGAGGCGATCGCAGCGGCACCCATGCTGCGGAACAGCGGTTCTGGAAAAGTGCGGGTCTGGAGCCCAAGTTGATACCCGGCGGTTGGTATCGCGAGACCGGTTCGGGGATGGGGCCTACGCTCAATATTGCCGCGGCTATGAATGCGTATGCTCTAACCGATCGCGGTACCTGGCTTAATTTTCGTAACCGGGGTGATCTCAAGGTGCTGGTCGAAGGGGACGAACGCCTGTTCAATCAATACGGGGTGATTGTTAT
>CAZORB010000088.1:0-18639 GCA_964581825.1 uncultured Bordetella sp. | reverse complement strand
CGAACGGTCGTTCCTCAACGCAAAGCCGCGAGCGCCACCTCCGGCGCCTTATCCAATACTTTCAAGAGCGCTGTCGCCGCGCCAGTCGGGCTGCGCTTGCCCTGCTCCCAGTTACGGATGGTGTCGAGTGACACACCGATACGGTCAGCAAATTCTGTCTGACTGAATCCGAGCCGACGGCGAACCCTCCGCGCAAATTTCGCAGCATCCAATGACGCCTCAGCATCGTCGGCAGCCTTGTGCGCCGCGATGTCTGACTCCGTCGTCGCATCCACCTTACGGCGATTAATCCTGCCCACAGGCTTAGCCGTTGGATGATTCACATCAATAGTTCTTCTAACGATCTTCATAGCGGGCCACCTCGCGGGAATTCGCTTTGCGAGCGGAGATGATTCGGATCACATCGCGCCGTGGCGTGTACACCAAAATAAAAACGCGGTTATCAATTCGACCAATCAATTGATAACGAGTCTCTCCGCACACGTGTCGGGTGTCTTGCCGAGCGATGCGAGTGGGGTCAGCAAAAGCGGATGCGGCGTAAGCGAAATCAAACCCTCGCTCCAGAAAACACGCATCACTTTTGGCTTGGTCTCACTCAAATTGCATGTATAACTTATCGTCATCGTAATTGCCGATTGCCTCCGCCACAACGCAATCATCCTTGATGCCCCAGACTGCCTGACCATCGATTTCTTCTGGTACCTCGAGCTCTTCTGTTTCTTCGTTGTAGTACTCGGACGCTTCAGCGAGAACTGCTCGTCTACCGGTGCAAAGGAAGAATGTCTGGTCATCGTTCAAGCTGAGGCACAAGAACTCATCCCAGGTGCTGGTCATGCCCGAGGCTTCGCGCTCAGCAAGTATCAACTGCTGCATCACAAGCCCTCGCTGTTCGGTCTCGGTTGGCCATCATCACCCCTGACCAACGAAACCGACTTCGAATGAGAGGCTTCAAAAACATCTTTCAACGAATGATCTGAAACGGGGAGTGCGTCAACGACCTGCTTCGCCCACCTCAGATATTCAAGCCTGCGCTCCTTCGACCATCCTGCAGCAGGTCGATTGCCCACATCTCGAATATTCGCGGTTTTGTCAGCAAGCTTGACCAGGGCCGCGCCCGCCGACTTGCGGCTTGCATGCACCGCCTGCAAGCGCTTGCGCTCCGCCTTGTCCGTGATGGACTTGTCGTCCGTCACCTCAGCCACCATCGATGCAACACGAGAGCCGAAGTTCGCGACCAGCTCCGCTTCGGTGGTCTCGGTGTCCTCAATGGTGTCGTGAAGCAACGCGGCGGCGATCACCTCCGGGTCTGATACACCGCCCTCCTCCGCCAGGATTCTCGCGACTTCCAGAGGGTGATTGATGTACGCCGTCGACCCAGCATCCTTACGAAGCTGACCGCGGTGTTTTTCAGCGGCAAAGCTGGCTGCCTTGAGAATGAGAACGAAATCGCGATTCATGATGTCTTCCTTATGAATGCTGGCTGACTTTACACAATTTGTTGATGTACTCGAGAGCATCGAAATTCGCTGGTTCTGCTCCATCAAGCTCCACGATGATTGGCGTCTCGCCGAAAAGAAGCCAGGCCTCTCGCCCCGCTTCATCGCGCGAAGGCAACCCGCTCCTGCAGATGCGGCACGCCTCGCCGAGCGCAGCCTCGACGCCGCGGTAGGTGTTTTCGCTCCATGACTCGCCGTGATCGAAGTTATCGACCACATCAATGCGATACCGCGGGCCCCTCAGTGAGCGTCGGCGGCTTGAGTCGACCGCATTCAGCAGGGACAGCGTCGCGTCGATCAAGTCGTCAAACTCCTTTCCGATTTGCCGGTTAAAAGGCCCTACCGCGTGACTCAGCACCCAGTCACCCCTGCGGCGCTCAATCGCAAGCGTTGCCTTGCGCCCCCCATCGGCACTCCGCACAGACAGCACCAGCGTCGTTCCTGCTGCGCAGCGCTCGCCATATAAGTCCGCGCAGTGGTGCATGGCGACAGACTCCTCCCAAAGATCCATGCCGCAGGTGAGCGGAACCGCAGTCAGTTCGCCCACCGAAACCGGATGGAGCGGAACCGGCCACTGCATCGACTCGAGTTCAAGCATGCGGCGACGCTCATCGGCGTGCAGCCTCGCCCGCCGAAGCAGGTAGGCCCATCCCTGTGCGCGCTGCTTTCGGGAAAGCCCATTCACCGCCTTGTCCGCGACCCAGGCGCAGATTTCGTGAAGCTCGGCGCGTCGCTGTCCGGGACATGACGGCGCCCGGTCGGTAGCGATGAGACGAACAATGTGGCGCAACGTGTCCCCGACCCGGACGAGGCTGTCGGCATAGCTTGGCGGCGCATTGACGCATGTGCCGGTCATGGAAAGGATGGCGCGCCAGACCTCAAGGTCGATAGGCCCGGTCGGCTCGAGAAGCGCGATCACCCTCAGAAAGTCAACCGCAGGCTCGCGATGCATGCCGCCCATAAATTCGCGGATAAAGCTTTGCCAAAGCGGCAGAAGCGGTGCACTCCGCTCGGCAACGAGTCGCCACTGCGCCCGCCTGAGGCCGATACTCAGACAAGCCTGCTTGAGGCGCGCAGCGGCCTCAGCGGAGCCTCCCGCCCCGACCTCGGGCAGCGTGAACCGCCTCGCGAGCAGCGGGAAAAGCGCCGAATACCGCTGCAGGTCGCGGAGCAGGCCAAAGTCTCTGCGAGTCGCGTTGTAAGTGATCACCGAGCACGGGAAGCGGGCACCGTCAAACCGGTAACCATCGAGCATCATTGAGACGGTGGCCCAGTCGAGCGCTAACCCACCGCGAATTCGCGCGCGCAGGCGACGCAGGTCAATCGGATCAATCAGGCGCTCGCGGATCCGGTTCCACGCCCAGTCAGTCCAACCCTCTGCAATTTCCTCGCAACCGATCCGGCCCTGTGCTTCGCGCACAAACGCCTCGCGCAGCGTCGAGTGCCAGAGCGCAGTTCGCGGAAAGTCCAGGATCGGGGTGTCCCGCGGATAAAACTCCACCAGCCAGCTCTCGCCCTCGCACTCGGGTCGCCGCCAGAGCGCGGTAGAAAATGTGCCGTCCGGCTCGAAATGGAAAACCGCGACCCCAAGTATGGCGGCGTAGCGTTGCGAGCCCACCTCGACCCGCCGGATCGGGTCCTCGACGATGTTGCAAATATGCCGGGCGAACGACACGAGATGAGCACTGCTGTGCGCAGCGAGAAACTCAACCGGCGGCGTCAGTTGCTGCAACTCCCGCTCCACCGGGGTAAGACCCGTGGGTAAACCTTCGATATCGTCGCGGCAAATGCCGCAGTAAAGAAGCGCCGGGTAGGCGTCAAATGCGCTGCTCATACAGCCTCCTTATGGGATGGGACTGAAGAATCTGCCCGGGCAACCTTGTGGGCGCGCGGGCAAAACGGACAGGACGTCCGCACCAGCCGGCGATACCGGCTGAGTCTGAAGTCCTGGAATTTGCAGTCGGGACCAGAGGGGTTCGACTGGGGCGGTGGGATTCCCTCGTCCCCGTTCCTTGCGTACTGAGGGTCTTTACGGTCGGCTTAGCGCACCGCCTCAGGACGCTTGCCGGAGGCCATCCCGGCTCTGTCCCACCTGCGCGTTGCTCGGTCGGCAGGTACCCAGCCCCGGCGCGTCGGTCGTTGGGGCGAACAGC
Source organism: uncultured Bordetella sp. (assembly GCA_964581825.1). Lineage (GTDB taxonomy): Bacteria > Pseudomonadota > Gammaproteobacteria > Burkholderiales > Burkholderiaceae_E > SYIM01. Next base: position 14,990 of record CAZORB010000088.1, on the reverse strand, counting down.
AAAAGAACGAGACCGACGATTATGTTAGTTGTTTATTGCAACGAAGTGAATTCTACATACTTCGTGGTAAATTGCAACTTACATTGCAATTTCGCCACATGAGGCTTCCGTGCCGATCTATCCCATGCCCCTGGTTCGCATCGAAATCGCCCTGCAGACGCTAGTCGAGGGCGGGCTTGCCACCCTGCTGATTCGGCGCGAGCAGCCGCCTTACAAGGATCGCTGGGCTTTGCCGGGCGGCGTGATCCGGATCGATCAGGACCAAGACCTTGACGCTGCGGCGCGGCGGGTCGCCAGAGAGCGGCTCGGTATTGCCCCGCCCTATCTGTCGCAACTCTGTGCGGTAGGCTCCGCAGGACGCGAACCCCGCGCCGCCCACGATTGGGGGCTTTCTGTCGTCTACCGGGCGCTTGCCCCAGCGGGAACAATCGCACCCGTCGCAGGCAAGCGAGTCGCGGGTCTGCGCTGGATGTCGGCCGATGAACCCATGACCGCTGCACAGTTGGCCTTTGACCATGGCGCGATCGTTGCGCGCGCTATTGCGGCAACCCGCGAGCAGACCGCAGCTCTCAATTTCCCTACGGGGTTCATTCCCGACCGCTTCACTCTGGGCGCCCTGCAGCGGCTCTGCGAGGAGGTGCTCGGCACCGCAATCGACAAATCAAGCTTCAGGCGAAAGCTTCGCGATCGTGAATTGGTTGAACCGATCGCAGGCGAGCAGGAGCGAGGCGGAGCACACCGACCTTCAGCAATCTACAAGCTCAGACACCGATAAGTAATCCGCCTGATTTCGCCAGAACCGCTTCGACACAGGCTTTGCGTAGTAGACGCGTCCGCTATACCGATTGGTTTTGCCACCGCAGACCACCCGTATGAATTTCCCAGCGAATACGCTTAGCGCACCACGCTGGCTGAAAGGAACCTGATACAGGCAACTATTGCCGCTTCCTGAAAGCCGGTAGTCGCGCGAGTCTGCCGTAAAACGCAGGTATGCTTTCCGTCCCGCGAGACGCTGGAACTCAGCAAACAGCTCGTACTTCCGTGCAGTCCAGGTAGGTAGAGACCTCATCTCCCGAAGCAAAACACCGATCTCATCGCTCAGGTTATCGGGAAATCGATAGACCGAATCAAGCGCCATAGCCACAGCCTCTCAAACCTCCACCACATCGGTGACGAAACCCGCTACCGGCAACCCCCTCCGAACGATTGCATAGCCTCGCCTCGCATAGTCGAAGTTCGCGGGCGGAACTTCGAAGGTCCATAACTCATCGCCATCTTTCCAGTGGCGCATGAAATCAACCCACCTGACCAGCAAAAACCCGAACGGAACGTTGGGTGCAGCACCCAGCGGGTCAGCGACTTTCTCCTGGGCCACCACGCTCTCAGGCGTCACCTGTTTCTTGAGATGTACTGGCAGAACCTTCCAGCGCCGAGCGTCTGACGTTGGGTCCTCGGCGTAAATCGTCTCATCGGACGGTTGCCCGCGATTTTTCAACCGATTCCAGGCCGTGTAGGCAATGGAGCCTGGCCAGACGACCACCACCGCGGTTGCCGCGAGAACTGGCGCCACGATCCCAGCCAGGAACCGATAGCGCATGGACCGCCCCTCCGGTTCGATCTCTTCCATCAGGCTGCGCGCCCACTTTGATGGACGCTCACGCCAGTAAACGAGAAGCATCCCACCCAGCACAATAACGCCGAGCCCCAGATAAACCAACAGCCAAGTCTGCATGACTTCAAGCCCTAGGTCGGTTATCAAGCCCAGCCGGCACATTGAGCCGTTCACCCTGGCCTTCCGCAGGCTTGCTGTTTTTTACCCGTCTTCGGCCAGTGACCAAGCCTCGCTTTACATCGATAAAGAGAGTTTCTTCGTGAAGTCGCGCATAGCCAAGATGTACGTAATGCAGCATGTCACCGCGCGGAATCCTGAGCGTGCCCGTGTACCAGTGAGCAAATACTCGATCAGGCCATCCAGGAAAAATCGTCTCAATCGACACAGGCTTCTGGTCACGAACATTCCCACGAAGCTCCACCAGATAAAGGCGATCGCCTGCAATCTCCCAGGTTCCTACATAGCCGCGCCAGCACCCGCTGGATACCCAAAAAAAGGGAGACGGCACGCCTGAGAGCGCAAACCAGAATCTCAGCAGTTCATTAAACATCTCATGCTGTTCACCGTCGATCAGCAGGGTCTCGCCAACTTGTGCAGTCATTTCGAACCTACCGGCGCCTGACTTCAACAGGCTGGATCGTCTGGCACTGGTCGAACCGTCGGACGGTGCCATAGGGGCAGTAGTTGGCGGGTATAGCGATTTGCCTGGATAAAGCCGGCAGATCGATGAGCGGCGTCGCGCAGCCTGAAAGCGTTGGAAGCAGCAAAACCAATAAAAGCTTAGCCAGGCGTCTGCCTGCGAATGTCATGGTGGTCATGGCGTCACTCCAAACATCACCTGCCCCATCAGATCGCGCCTCATCGCCTCTCGCACCGGAATGAAGTCGCGCTCGTCCTGCGGAACGCAATAGCCGCGCTCGCGCTGGATGCTCAACTCCCGCACCACACGCAGCCGATTCCCTTCAAGCTTCCACTCCGAGCGGTACCGAAATGATCCGCTCTCTGCCGACACCCCAGAGGGGATGTAGGCAATTTTTGCTACGGCTGGCAGCTCAATCTCGATGTCGTCCCGCCACCGTCCTGCGCTGCACTCGAACGGATTACGCCGGTTAGCCAAGGGTCGCCAATTAGCAATGCTGCGGATATCGGCTCGGGTGATTCCAACCGGAATCCGCATAGCGGAGGGCCCCGGAAGGGTCACCACCGATTCAAGCTCGAATTCGGCGTTGACTTCCCAGGGATCGCCCTGCTTCAGGGGGTCGCCCGCCCAGATCCGACCTGTGCCTCCCTCGTCGTAGCGCTGCAGAATGCCGTTAATCCGCTCCTCCATAGAGCGCGACTGCGCACCATGCTGGGACCGCCGCGAATCGCCCTCCTCTGCTCCCGCCACACGGGTTTTCGAGGTGCCGCGTACACGACCCTGCTCATCCACACGCATGCGGGCGATCGTCTCTACATAGTCGCGATCAGGGGACGCGACAGGCAGGCGAACTATCTGCCCCGTCGCCGCAAGCAAAGCGGGCTTGCCATAAAGCGCCTCAGGCAAGGACCCAAGCGCCGAGTAGCGATCAGTGGGATCGACAAAGAGATCGAGCGACGGGATATAGACGATTACATGGTCGAACGCGCCCGCCTGAGGTAATCGCGGCAGGTAGAAGGATGACCGGGTATTGATAAGCGCGGGGGTAGTGTCGATACCGACGGCACGAAGCATCGCCCCCATGAACGCCGTCTGATCCTTACAGTCGCCATAGCGCGCCTTCAGCACCTGGGGGGCGGGATGAGGAATCCAACCCTCCACGCCAATGTGGACCGACAGATAACGGATGTTGCGGTTAACCCAGTCGCGAATACGGGCGACCTTTTCACGATCATTGGATGCACCCTGAGTCACCTCCAGCGCCAATCTGCGAATTTCTTCATCGGGCTCGGCCCGCGGTGCTGCACGGAGCTGGTAGGCAGCTGCCAGCGTTGCGTAGTCGGGAAACGTGGACATCATCAGCGAGGGCGCCCAGTCGTCGGTATCGAGTTCGTTACCTTCGCGGGGCCAATATTTTTCATGCGAAATCACGAACCGGTAGCGCACGGCATCCGGAGAGTCGCCGGGCTGAAGCGCTACCCGCCCGCCCTCAAACCGGTCAGCGAGCACACGCAGAGGGATCGTGGCTGGGTGAACGATGTTGACTTCGTAGCGATCGAGCTTAAGCCGCGGCGCCGAATGAAAGCTCATCGATACCTGGCCAGGATAGGGCATGGTGTGATGAACCGATCTTGAGCGCCGAAAAACAGTGCTCCCAACCTCGAGCCCCGAATAAATGACCGTTGCCACCTTGTTGTCGCTATCGCCATCACCCTCTTCGTCATCGTCCTTGACCCGTACCGACTCCACAGGAACATCGATGCGCTTGCCAGCAGGCGTGACTGACCAGGCCTCAGTGACATATAGACGCGTCATCGTTTCGCGAAAACGGATCTTCTCTTCGCCCAACGCGCGTACGCCTCGCGCAGTATCGGCCCGGCGCGCGAGATCAGTGACGACGTGAGCGGTTCCGTCATCATTGACGGTGACGTGAACGATGCGATGCAAGATGGAGTGGCTGGGCTGGTAGGCATCGGGGGCAATCGCCTCTGACGCGCTCGACTGGTGCGAGGCACCAAGGGCAGCAAGCGACAGGCAGACCAGCAACAATCGTTTGAAGGCGATAAATCGCTGACTAATCGCAGGTTCAGCACACCGTGTTGGCGCTGCCATTTTCATCCTTTGCTCAAAGCTTCAACACCGTCCCAAAAGGAATCCTGCCAGGATCCTCTCGGGTTAGCAGCCAGATCACGGCATTTCCAGGCGGCTGCGCAGGGAAGGTTCCCAGGCCATCCGTCGCATACAGCAGCAAAGCATCTGACGCATGGTCCGCCATCCAGGCAAACACCGGCCGAAAATCTGTACCCCCTCGACCGACGATATCCATCTGTCGGGGAATCTCAGCGCCATCCATCTCGCCGTACTCGATGGTTGAACGGATCGCAGAATCCGCCTGAATGACTGTCAGCCGAGAGGGAAAAGTTTCCCGGAAGTTTCGCAACTCGCCCGCGATCGCTTCGATATGCTTATCGGTCATCGAGCCAGACGTATCGATTGCGAACACGATATGGCCCGGGGCGAGCATTCCGGGCGACGGCATGAAGACCCCCCGATGCAGATGGCGCTTGCTGAACGGAAAAGAGGTCCAGTCGCCTTTGATGCGCTCGGTGAGTCGGTCGCGCAGCAGCGCGCGCCAATCCACCTTCGCGGCATCGGCCGCCTCGCATGCGGCTGAAAACACCTGAGCCGACGCGCCTTCAAGCCGCGACAGCGCCTCGGCGCGAAGCTCTCCACGAAGCGCCTCAACCTGTTCGGTATCGGGCGCATCCTCTGCGCGAAGCGGCCGCACGCGCGGATCGTCTGGATCGAGCAGGTCAGCGCCGGCTGCGGGAATATCGCAGTCATCCAGACCGGCGGAGGCCGCTTCCTCCGCAGCGCTGCCGTTTCTGAGCGGTGCTCGGAGCTGTCCTTTAGCTGTGACCCGTGCCGCACCGCCGCGCGCCGCTTCGTCAATCAGCCGCCAGTAAATGGTTTCAGCTGCAAGATCCTCGAATTCGCGTGCGACCAACCCGCCCTTGGGTAGCGTAAACCCCTGAGCAATAAGAAGCGCATTGATAGCGAAGTCACAGGCCCAGTTCCAGACCAGCCGGTCGCGCCCACCCAACCGACCGCTGTGCGAAAAGAGCACGTGCAGCACCTCGTGTGCGAGCAGGCCTCGAAGCGCAGCGTCATCGAGCCGGGCCACCCACTCGGGGTTGAAGAAGATGTGGTAACCGTCGGTTGCGGCCGTGGCACACCAGCTCTGCCTGGGTGCTGCTCGAAGTGGCAGTCGCATCACCGCCGCCGCCAGAAACGGATGAGACAGCGCCAGCCGCACGCGGGCGCGCATCAGCCGATCATTCACAGCCGTGGCGTCGACTGGTGCGGCTGCCACCGCTGGCTTAGCGCGCGATGAGGTGGCCATGCTGCTTCATGAAGTCGCGATACCCAGGCTCGCGTGCAAACAGCGGCCGTGCTTTCAGCATGTCGCGGGCCAGCACCACGCCAAACTCCGGAGGAAGTCGGAATAGCAGCTGCGCGCTTGCCCGGGACACTGCCTCATCGGCTCCATGCCAGGTGAGCCAGGAAGTGAGCACATAGAGGCCATCGAGCGTGTCGGGCACCTCGGCACGTTCGGGATCCGCCACGATGGCTCGCATCTTTTTCTCGCTGATCGCTTTCTTGGTGTGACCTGCGAACTCCGTTGCAGCCGCCTGCCCCACCACGCCGGGGATGATGTCGCTGCAGTCGCCATGACTCTCGAAGGTATTGAGCATGTCGGACACCATCTCCCAGGAGCGTGGTGTGGGGTAGGCTGCGCCCTCGCCCGGCTCCTGCCAGAGCATGGCCGGACGCACTGCGATGAAGGACACCACCAGCGGGTGAAGACGCCGCTCAATGGCCCAATTGCGCCAGTCTTCAACATCGGGCTCGAGCGTGAGGTGCACAAAGCGGTTGGCAAGCGCACTCGACATCCGGAACGTGACCGCGCGATCCTGATGGCGATTGCCTGCGGCCACGATCCACCAGCCGCTGGGAAGCTCGTATTCACCGACCCTGCGGTCGAGCACCAGCTGATAGAGGCTTGCCTGCACCAGGGGCGGTGCGGCATTGATCTCATCCAGAAAAAGAATGCCCGGTGTATCAGACGCCGACGGCAGAAACGCAGGCGGACACCACACCGCACGCCCCGACTCGATGGCGGGGATGCCCCGCAGATCGGTGGGATCAAGAAGGCTTGCACGAAGATCTACCACTGGTACCCCGCGCTCTGCTGCAATCGCGTGAACAATGGAGCTCTTCCCCACGCCGGGTGGTCCCCAGACAAACGCAGGCCAGCGCTGCCCGACCATGGACTCAAGCACGTGACGAAGTCGTGAGGGCTTCATTCCGAGGCCTCCGCAAGCGCGCGCCAGATCACCGGATGAGGCGCTGCCATCCAGTGAAACCGCTGCATCAGATTCAATGCAAGCCCGGTCGGGAGGCAGAGCGTCTCTACCTCCTTGCCTCCGAGACCCTCGGTGAAGACATGGGCGGGGTCTACTCTTGCCGGGGAGTCGCTGCCCGGCGTGAACAGATCGGGAAACGGACCCAGCGCACAAAACTCAGGGTGTTCGAACAGCAGCCACTGATCGTCAAACGCCGCTGCCTGCAGCGCCATGACACGCTCCACCGGCAGATCCTTCAGGGCGATGCCCAGGTCATCCTCCCGAATTTCGAGCTCGGTTAGAAACACCACCGCCGAGCGCGATACCAGCGAGAGCGCACCCCGGCTGCGCGCGCGAAGCCCTGGCGGTTTTTCCATCAGCAGGGCCCGCATCGGCGGGCTCAGTTCGAGGCGTATCCAGTGACGCTCGGGCGCAACCGCGACAAAGCGTGCTGGCGGTGCAGGCAGGGCCTCGATGCGTGGAAGCAGCGTCTCAAGGTGCGAGGGGTCAAGCAGGACCTCAGAGCGCAGCGGCCCCTCACCGCTTCGATCAACGTAGCGAACGATGGGCGGGCCGCGATGATTCGGCAGGTAATGAAAATAGCCGCCTTCCACCCGAGTATCTTCACCCCGAATAGCCCAGTCGCTGCAGCTTCGCGACATGGCCGCGGCATACGCGATATCGGCCGCACTTCGAGAAAACGGCAGCATGGTGTGCGTCATGCCTGAGCGCGCCTCCTCGATGAAGCCCGCCATGGCGCTGATCTGGCTGGCCTCTTCGTTGAAGGCCTCGGCGAGCGCAGGGTCGCCCGTCAGACGCAGCGCGGTATAGGCGCCCATCAGGGATACCGGCACACGCGAAGGGGCAGTATCACCGTTGCGCCAGGCTTCAGGGTCAGCCATGACGCGGGGCCGTGTGGCCGCGTATTCGGCACGAAGGTTTCCGGTGCCGCGATACACGCGCTCAAAATAGACCGATCTGGCCATCGTCATGACGGAGTCTCCGTAAAGGTGTTTGGTCAGCGCCGCCTGGGGCGGTCAGCAACGCAATGCGCGTGCGCACAATGGGCGGCGTCAGCCGATTGCGCCGGATCGCCTGGACCAGGTCGCGTGGGGCGAAGCGCACCAGGGCGGGTAGCGCGTCAGGATCGAGTTCCACCCAGCGCAGGCACTGCGACACAATGTGACGCACGCGCTGTGCAGGGTCATGGAGCGCCGACGCAATGGCCTCGCGCATGGCCGCCGCATCCAGCGGTGCCCCGCCACGCTCGAAGAGTGCCACCGCCTGCACGACCAGAGCCTGATCACGCATGGCCTCGTTTCGTACTGCCAGCCACTCAGGCGTACCCACAGCCGATGCACAGAACCGACCCCATAGCCCTTTGGGTACCGCCGGTCCCTGGTTCATCCGCAGGCAGTACTCGCCAAGGCGTCGCAGATCCTGGGCGCTGCCCTGCGCCATCACGGCGAGCCAGGGCCTGGCATCGGGCAGCGCTCGCAGCCGCACGCCCAACCGGCTATGCGGCCCAGGGGGATACTGGATCAGCACCCGTGCGATTTCCGCCAGGGAAAGCTGATCCCACACAGGGTCGTTCCAGTCGATGAAGGTACCGGCACCTGCTTGGATCAGGGCCTGCTTCTCGTCATCACTCCAGGCTCGCCGGATTGCAGAGAGATCCTGCGCAAACAGGCCATGACGCCGTTGATCAGGAAGCAGGTTTTTCTGGAGGATGGCACGATGCACCTGCGATGGCGTCATGGTCCAGGCGGCGGGCAGTGACTTCTGTCGCCATGCGCTCAGTCGCTGATGAGAGGCTGCGGTAAGCGGCTGCCAGGGCCCCCAGCTGGGATCGATCGCCGGATGCGCCCAGAGATCCGTCTCGTCGAAGTCACGAAAGATGAACCGGTGACGGGCGACAGTATTGACGAGCGCGTCTTCAGGAACCGCCGACAGGAGCGCGTTGACGGTTCCGAAAGCGCGCTGCTTCAGCGCCTGCTCAACCTGGCTGAAGGTTTGTTCGAGTTGCGTCCTGCGCGCAAGCAGCGCATCGAGGTTTGCAAGCGGGTCGGGGCTGCGCCAGATCGTCGATGTCACGAACTCGGACCAGTAGGGAAGCATCGCCCGAAGCAGCCTCAGCTCGCGCGCATCGAACAGCACAATGGTGAGCGTTGACAGTCGACCAGACTGCCCTGTTCTGTTTTGAAGCGCTGCCAGTGCTCTTAAAAACTCTGAGCGTCGGCTGGTGTCGGATACCGAGGGCTGCGCCGCCGCGCGCCGGAAAAGCTGCGCGAGCGACTCGCCGCGTTCTACTGCACTCGCCAGCCGAAATCGCAGACGCCACTGTGGTCGTACACGGGTGTCGATACCAAGATCGGGAACCGGGGTAGATCCCTTGGGCTCATTGGCCAGAAGCCAGTAGCCAACGGTGTCGACCGTATGCACAGCGCGGGGCGAAAACCGCCGGCCAGAGGGCAAAAGCTCGGGGCAAAGCTTTAGAAGCCGATTGGCTTCGGCCCGCATGGTGCTGCTTTCACGGATGGCCGCGCTGTAGAGCAGCCCGGTCCAGACCGGAGACTTGGGCGAAATGGACCACGCCTGCCGAAGAGCATCTTCAGCATCGAGCCCCACCAGTACGCCGCAGAGATCGAGCCACAGCTGATCGGCCCGAGCCCGCAGCGTGACCGACAGCGACTCCCTGTAAACAGGGTTGAGCGGGTGCGTGTTGCAGATCGAGCGCGCAACATCCGATTCAAGCCCCCGGCGCAGGCCCTGGAGCAGGTTCATGGTGGCAGAGACGAGCGTCATAGGAAGGGGGGTGGGCGACGCCACATTCCTGGAGGAAAAGATGCGGCAGTCGAGTTGACCGATTAACCAAGGAGCGATGCACTATCTCAGGCGACAGGCTCACCAGATGAGCCTGTCGCCGTTTAGAGTCGACCTTTTGAAGGACAGCGTCTCACCATGCTCCGGGTACTCATCATCGGACTCGCAGGCATCGCCATCGCCGCGGGCTACGCCTGGCTGGTCGAGCCGAACCGGCTGGAGGTGACCGAACACGCAATTGATGCTGCGCCCACCGGCGATCGACCGATCCGGCTCGTGCAACTCTCCGATCTGCACATGCGGTCGGTGGGCGATCGGGAGCGCGCGGTGGCGGCTGAAGTCATTCGGCTCAAGCCAGACCTCGTGGTGCTGTCCGGCGACGTGATTGACCGCGCCGATACGCTCGGCGTGCTCGATACCTTTCTGGGTCTTCTCGGTGCTGTGCCCAAGGTGGCGGTGCTCGGAAACTGGGAATACTGGTCCGGGCTCGATCTCGACGCGCTTCGAGACCTCTATGAGACCCGGCACAGCGTTAAGTTGCTCATCAACCAGGCGGCCGAGTATCGCTTCGGTGAACGCACGCTGCGGGTCATTGGTTTGGATGACTTTACTGCTGGCAGACCCGACCTGAGTCTTCTGAATAGCGCTGCAGGCGGGGGCACTTCCATCGTGATCCAGCATTCGCCGGGATGGTTCGAGACGCCGACTGTCCAAGCGATCAGCAACCGATTCTCACTCTGTCTTTCCGGCCACACGCACGGTGGGCAGATCGCCCTATTCGGTCTTGCACTCTGGACGCCGCGCGGCAGTGGAAACTTCACCGCCGGTCGCTATGATTCACCGATGTGCCCCATCTATGTATCGCGAGGCATCGGTATGTCTATCCTGCCGATCCGTTTCGGGGCCAGGCCTGAGATTGTTTTGTTTACGCTTTAGATAGTCCGTTAACCACGCGATCAAGATGAAGCCCTCCAGCCTATGACGAACCCCTCGCGATCAAGAGGCACCTTGTTCCTGGATTTCGACGGCGTGCTTCATCCGAACCTGGCATCGCCGCAGGAGCGCTTCGCCCGGTTGCCCCTACTGCGCAGCCGCTGGCATCAGCAATTGGCGGGCGCTGGATGATGCGCGGTTTGAATTTCCTGATCCGTGCGCTGAGCTCATTGCGTGCGAGGGTAGCCGCGGCATCGAGATCGTTCAGCAGCAAAGCATTCGCAATTGGCTGGAGCAATCGTGATTTCGGATAGTAACGACCGACCGAAAACAGCCGTCTACTACCTCCCAGGCGCAGGAGGAGAGCTTCGAACCGGGTTGGGTCAGGGCATTCTGAGTCGCGGATTTGAAGTCATGGGCCGCGAAACTCGGGGAGATTTTCAGCGGCTTGAGTTTCAGGAAAAAATCGATCTCGTCGCGCAGGATCTGCTGCAGTATTTCTGGCGTCCTGATGCGCACGTGATCTGCAACTCCTACGGCGCTTATCTATTTTTTCATGCTCAGGCGGGGCTTGCGCCTTTTCCTGGCCGCTTGCTGCTGCTCTCACCCATCGTTGGCCACTTCATCAAAGAAGACATACACCGCGGGTATGTGCCGCCTCGCTCAACGAGGCTCAAGGAACTGGTCGAAGCGGGGCGCTTCCCCGCTCCGCTCAACGCGGAGATTCATGTCGGATCCGAAGACTGGCAGAGCCACCCGGCAGCAGTGAGCGAATTCGGCCGGGCGACCGGTATTCCGGTCAACGTCATCCCGGGGCGCGGGCACGAACTCGGGCGCGATGTCGTGGGGCCCCTATTGGATCGGTTTCTTCAGGCAGGAATAAAGACTCGCGAAGTCCAGGTGAACCGCACAGGCACGGAGGTCTCCTATACCCAAATGGAGCAGGAAAAAAGCTCGCCCTCGCTCGGCCGCTGATCTGCTCAGACCGACTCTACTGAGCTCAACGGTTTCATCTTGTCGAGAACGTCGCGAAGCCTGGATTGCGCACGCCAAAGGTCGTACTTCGACTGCATGTCGAGCCAGAGTTGTGGACCATTCCCTAACAACGCACCCAGCCTCAAGGCCATCTCTGCCGAGACCCCACTGCGCTCTGCCAGGACCGAGTGGAGGGTCTGGCGGGAAACCCCCAGTGCACGGGCAAAGCTGGCGACGGATTGACCCTCCAGGCTCGGCAATACGTCCTCGCGCAGGACAGCTCCAGGGTGAGTCGGCGGGCAGTTACGCATCACAAGCTCGTGGCGAAAGTTATCAAGATCGAGACGCCAGCAGCCTATCAAGCGCCGCTCGATAGACGGCCAGATTCTCACGCTTATCGACTGCCAGGACGAGAACCGTCAAGACTTCATCCTCAACTTCGTAAACCAGCCTATAGCCCTGCTTGCGCAGCTTGATCTTGTAACAGTCTTGGAGTGAACCGTGAAGTTCGGCCCCAGGTACCCGGGGCTCGACGAGTCGCTTCTTGAGCAACTTGCGCAGGACCGTTTTGACGCTGCCATCGAGCGCATTCCACTCGGCGAGCGCCTCGGGCAGGAATTTAAGGCGGTAGACGCCAGCAGGCGGATCAGATCTCGTCAATATCGACCTCGACGGCGGTGTCCTTGCGAGCCAGGCGCTTGCGCGTCAAGGCCACCAGATCGCGGTCGCCCATTTCTTCGATGATCGCTTCGAACAGGCGCGGGGTCAGCATGTAGAAAGCGGGGCGATTGTGATTCAACACTGCAACGGGTTTCTCGCCAGCATTGCGTAACACCTCAGCTGGGTTCTTCTTGAACGAGGACATGCTGATGGAAAGGTCGGCGTAGATCACATCCATGACAGGCTCCGAGAGCACGTTAAACAGCTACGAATATAGCTCCAATATCGGCTCTTATCAAGAACGAGCCCGTTTACTTCCGATACAACCCCGCCATCGCCCTCACCTCTGCCGCCACCGTCTCTCGCAAGTCCGCCGGTGCAACCACCTCACAGTCCTTCCCAAACCTCAACACATCACCAATCAATTCGCGCGGATCGTGATACGGCACCTCAAGCTCAATCTCACCCGACTTCAGTCGCTTCAGTTTCTGTTGCGGATGCCACCGCTCGGCCTCCACCCAACGTGAGCGCCAGGCATTAAACCGAAGCGTTGCCCACTGCAGTTTGGCCGAGGGGTGGGAGAAGATGCCGTAGCCGTCGTCGAAGCGCTCGGCGATTCTCTCAGCGGCAATTTCCGTTGCCTGCTCGGGTAACGCCATCGCGGCCTGCAGGGCGTCAACCGCGAAGCTTCGAAGGTCCTGTCGCAGGTGACACCAGCTATCCAGGTACCAGTTGTCGCGGTAGTACACCAGGCGCTGCGGCGAGAGCTCGCGGGTGGAGGTTTCACCGGTATTGCGATTGAAGTGCGTCACCCGAAGCTGGCGACGGGCGAGCAGCGCGCTGGCCGCCACCTCAAAGAAAGCGCCACGGTGGGTTCGCTTCGCGGCCGGCACCAGTCTCACACGCTGCATCACCTCGGTGGATGGAAACCCGCCCTCGCCCAACAGCGACTGCAGCCGGCGCTCGAGGGGCGCCACATGCGGAGCCAGCAACCCAGGCTCAACATCGCGCAGCAACTGCTGCATCGCGAGCAGCGCATGGATCTCGGTTGCGTTGAACCAGAGCCCGGGAAGCGCATAACGAGTAGCAGCCCCGTCAATACGGTAGCCCCCTGCGCTACGGTCAAACACGATGGGCGCGTGCAGACGCTCACGCATGTAGGTGAGATCGCGGAGCAGCGTCGCCCGGGAGATGCCAAGTTCCTGCATCAGCGATGCAAGCGACATGAACCCGCGGTCTCGAAGCAGTCGGTCGATCAGGTAGAAGCGTTCGGTCCGGTCCATAGGTCGCAATCCATCAAGGTCGGCAAAAGTGCCCGGGGGCCGCGCGTTCCAGGAGCCTACCGAGGCAAAGTCTCACCGGACGATACTGGGGGCTGGGCGCAGGGCCGCTACCCAGATTTGGATCTCGCGAATCCGCCGACAGCGCCGCGTCATTCGTGGCACAGTTGACTGTCCTGCCGCCGCAAGTACCAGTTGCTCAGTCATAGACGCCCCGGTGTCGAATACGCACCCGGTTGCCGTGGATGGGTGAACGTACGGTCCGCCGGAAAGTGACAACAGCAAAAAGCCGATCGTGAGCATGGGGCCGAGAGGATCGCAGTAAACGACCGAGAGTACGGGGCCCGAGGCTCATGGCGTGAGCCTGCGACACTATCTTTGGCCCCGGTCTCATCAGTTGGCCTGTATCTGGATACCCGGAATCACTGCCTGGCGTCGATGGGCAACCGAAGAATCTCCTCGATGAACACTTCGATACTTCGGCGAATCGCCCCTTCGTTGGCCAACTTCATCCGCTCCTGGCCGAGGAAGGCGTCGCCCATCTTCGCCGTGTACGGAGTACCGATTTCCCGCTGAAGCACATTCCGACCGCTGGACCGCTCAACCAGATGCCAGTTGATGGTCGCCGTCACCGTCATGTCCAAGCCCATGATGGGTTGATCGAGCTTCTTTAAATCCGCGCTCAGCTGATACCGAGCGCCTCCCCGCACCGGCGAGAGCAGCCCGGCATTCCGCAGCGAATCCTCAAGCGCCCGTTCAAACTCCGCGCTTCCCACATTCGAGACCCAGAGCGGATTCGTTTCCCGACCTCCGGTCACATCCCTCACTCCGATGCTCTCTCGAAGCGCGGCAGGCACGGCTGCACGATTAGCTGGCGCCGTTACCGCCACCATCTGGTCGGGCCTGGCCGGGGTCGCGCAGCCGGCTAGCACCGTGAGTGTTGCCACACACAGCGACAGAGCGATTCTTGTCATGGCTGAATCACGCATGGTCGACTCCGTTTACTTACGCGCAGTGTCGTCTGACGGACGCCCGGTCGAATCACCGGAGGCCCTGGGCGCTTCCGCAGGCTGAGCGGCAGGTGCAGCGATCGCGCCCTGACACTTCTTCTGAATTGCCATCTGGGTGGCGGCATCGTGCTCACCGCGAAGGCGTGCGTACTCAGCTTCCTGCTGCTTGGTTCCGCCGAGGGCGAACAGCACAGGCCATAACAACAGCGAGCCCGCTACGATCGCCTTATCGTTGCTGGCTGCCTCATCCAGGCGGCCACCGAGCTGAGATGCCCGACCGTGGATGCGTTGAATCTCGGCGATGAGCTGATCGCAGTCATACGCCTGGTATTGAATAGGGGAAACGTAGACTGGGGCGATATCTTTGGATGCGGTCGAGCATGCAGCGGTCAAAGCGCATAGCAGTAGCACTGCGGCGGATCGGCGATACCTCAACATTCATCTCTCCTGGGTCGTATAAGCACCGGCTGGTCGTAGAAGGCGCCAGCGCGCGAGCTGGGGCGCTCACGATGGCAGGCGCGGGTCTCAGGAGATGCGACTGGAAAAATGAATTTGCGCCGGTGGGCGGTAAAGCGACCTAAAAATGAGATTCCCTGCGGGTAGCCGGTTACGATAAGGGCATGAAAACTGACGTAACAGACACCCCATTTC
>CAZORB010000087.1:0-18688 GCA_964581825.1 uncultured Bordetella sp. | reverse complement strand
TCGAGTCGAGCGAAAAACGCCACCACTGCGATAGCCACCGCTGTGGCCAACCAGTAAAACGCGAAATGCGTATCGAGCTTGATGCCAAAGAAACTGGGTCTGGGAACGTTCGCGATGCCAGAGGGACCACCTAGCCAATCAAAGGCGCGCGCGATGGCAACCACGATTTCGCCAAACGCAAACACCGCCAGCGAAAAATAGATGCCGCGAAGACGCAGCGTAAGCGCGCCCAAGCCCCAGGCTACCGCACCAGACATTGCCGCAGCCGCGACAATTCCGAACCAGGGCGACAGCCCGAATCGAACCGACAGAACGACGCTGGTGTAGGCACCAAGTGCGATGAATCCAGCGTGCCCGAGCGACAGATATCCCATCCGTAGCACCGCACACAAGGCCACGGTGTAGGTGATATTCATGAGTACAACAATGGCCACATGCAGCCAATAATTGGTCGCGACAAATGGCAAAACCAGCAGCACCACGATGAGCGCCGGGCCGAGTGCTCTGGTCGCAGGCTGCTTCACCGCACGCGTCCCATCAGACCTTGCGGTCTGAACACCAACATCGCGATCATTGCCACGAAAACCAGCACGTGTGCTGCTTCCGCGCCTAGGGTGAGCGCGCCCACCGACTGAATAATGCCAATGAGGAGCCCTGCAACCACGGTGCCCGTGATGCTGCCCAGGCCCCCCACGATAATGATGATGAAGGACATCAGAATCGCCTCGAGCCCCATTCCGGGGTTGATCGAGTAAATCGGTGCCACGAACACCCCTCCGAGCGCTGCCAGCGCAAAACCAAGCGCAACCGCAATACCCGCTACCCGGTCGGTATCCACACCAAGCATTCGCGCCGTTTCCTCGTCTTCCTCAATGGCTCGCATCGCCAGCCCGGTTCGGGTGCGATAGACGATGAGGTACAGAATGGCCACGAGCACCATTGCAATTGAGGCGGCAGCAAGGCGCTCGATCGGAATTCGAACACTGCCCAGGAGCAATACGCCCTCCAGAACCGAAGGGACCGTTTTCTCCTGGGCGCCAAAGGCGATCCACGATACCGACTGAATGATGAGCGACACCCCGACCGTCGCCACCAGCAGTTGCAACCACTGGCCGCGCAACCGCCGGAAAATCGTGCGCTCCACCGCAAACCCGGCCAGTACCGACAAAGCAACGATGACAGGGACAGCCGCCCACAGCGGCCACTCAAGCGCGACAAACAGCAGATACACCAACATCGCGCCCAGCATGTACAGCTCGCCGTGCGCGAAATTGACGATATGCAGGATGCCGTAGATCAGTGTGAGGCCGAGCGCCGTCAGGATATACAGCGCCCCGTTAACAACACCGATCGCAAGCGCCTGAAGAAACAGCGTCAGGCCCAAGGCGATTCTTCAGTCGAGCTTGCCCATGCGCACATCAAGCGGCGTCCAGCTGCCATCTTTGATGATGGAGGCAGGCAACGGCGTTTGGATCTGACGGCGCGCACCGTAGGTTTTATCGCCGCCCCAGCTGGCGGGCCCATAGGGATGACCAGCAAACGTCGACTGTGCAAGCACTTCGGAGACCTTGCGGGTTTCAAACGTACCTGCCTTTTGGATCGCCTCAACCACCCAGCGTGTGGCCGCGTAGGCCTCCCACACTGTGCCGAGGGTGGGCTCTTTGTATTTTTTCAAATGACGGTCGGCGATCTGGTCGTAGAGCGGCGAGGGAGAGCTTGACCAGATCCGGTAAGCGATGATGCCGTCTGCTCCCTTTCCTGCGACATTAACCAGAGCCTTGGCCTCGAGCACAGCGGTTGAGCTGATGAAGTAACCCTTGTACCCAAGCTCACGGGCCTGTTTGGCAATCAGACCTACCGTACCGGTCGGCGAGGCATTGGTATCGATCGCATCGGGCTTCTTAGCAAGCAACCGCAGGAGCGCTGCCTGAAAGTCTTTGGAATTGAGCTCAACCAGCTCTTCGCCGACAAACTCGACGCCGTCGCTTTTCAGGTTCGCAGCGATATCTTTCAAGACTTTGACATCGGAGCGGCCCAGATCGTTATTGGGCCCCATGAAGGCCACGCGTTTGATGTTGAGCTTCCGATAGATGTCGGGCGTAAAGGTGTAGTAGAGCTGATCGGACGATGCCATAAAGCGAAACACCGTCGGGTTCTCGGCGTTGGTGATTTCCTTACCTGCCGCGCCCATGAAAATGTCAAAGAAGCCGTTCTGACGAATGATAGGCAACACCGCGCCGTGCACGGCAGCGCCCAGAATGAACCCATACCGCACGTTGTCGTTGAGCACTGCACGATTAAGTGCTGCAACCGTTTTACCCGGGTCGAGCGACGTGTCGTAGGGAACGGTCTCGACCCGATATCGCTTCCCAGCAACCTCAAAGACGCCGATATCTTCGGCGGCAAGTTCGATCCCACGGTTAATGCCAATGCCAAAGGCCGCGGCAGGACCCGAGAGTGGCGACAGATTCCCGATCTTGAAGGCTTCCTGCGCGTGCGCAGAAAATGGCAGGGCGGCGGCGGCACCGGCGATCGCAATTGAGCGAACCGCATCACGGCGGCTGATATCGTGCATGACTAAGTCTCCCCGGCGTTGTGATTATTTAATGATTTTTTTCAGTCTACGGGGCTGCAACGCGTAGCGTCAAGAAATTCGGCGTGGCCTACAATCAAACTGAAACGGCCTGATCCAACGACGTCGCGCCCAGTAAGGGCCGGTCCTTCAGTGTTCTTCAACCCTATGCGAGGCTTCGATGCCCGATCCGTTACTGGCACGTGTTCCCCGTGCCGCCATGAGCGAGCGGTTACAACGCGACTTCGACGCGTCCGTGGCGCTGCGCGACGACGCCACGTTAATCGAGGTAGGTGCCAACGCTCCCGAGCTTCTCGAGTGGTACCGCGATAGCTTTTACGCGAAGCTTTTCTATGGTGGGCGCGTTGACGTCCGGACCAAAGAGCTCCTGCGCTACCGGCTGTCCATGACGCACGGGTGCGCCTATTGCAACCGTGGTAACAGCAAAGCGGCGTTAAAAGCGGGCGTGACCGAGGCACAGCTCTCACGCATCATGCGCGAGGATGACCCCGTGTTCGATGCAAGGGACCGTGCGGTTCTTCAACTCGCAGATCAGATCGCCATGACCAACATGCACGGAACACTGAACCCGCCACTCTACGACGCGCTGAAACCCTTCTTCGATGATGCGCAGATTTTCGAGTTAGGCATGGTTGCCGGCATGCTGACCGGTATGGCGAAGTTTATTTTCGTCTATGACCTGGTCGAGAAAGAAGCCAACTGCCCGATCCGGCCCGCGGAATGATGGTCGGCAACCACGATGAGCCGCGTGTGTCGCGGGCGCGCGCTTGATATCGGTCGCCAACCTCGCCCGATTGCTTCTGCTTGGAGCGGTCTGGGGGGCATCGTTTTTGTTCATGCGCGTTGCAGCGCCCGAGTTCTCACCGGTCGTCATGATTCTGGTGCGCATCGGGTTGGCTGCTGCGGTGCTGTGGGCGGTAGCGTTAGCCTGGCGCAAAGCGGTGCGATTCAAGAACAGATCGCGTCACTTCCTCATCCTCTGCACATTTAATTCCACCGTCCCGTTTGTGCTGTGGGCCTATGCAGCGGGCACGCTCCCGATATCGGTGCTTTCAATCCTTAACGCAACTGCGCCGATCTGGGCCGCCTTAATAGGCGCCCTGTGGCTGAATGTGCGGGCCGACAGACGAACCAGCGCTGGCTTGGCTGTAGGAATCGCTGGCGTTGTTCTGTTAACCGGAGTGGAGGCGCTTCGCCTCAATGAAGCCGGTTGGCTTGCGGTCGCTGCCGCGCTTCTGGCAACCGTCTGTTACGCGGTGGCAAGTCACTACGCGCGCAAAGAGGGCCCAGTAAGCGACCCCTTTGAAACCACGGTCGGCAGCATGACCATGGGATTGCTATCGCTCGCACCGGTTGCCGTATTTGCACCCTGGCCGACGCAATGGCCGTCGACGCCCGCTATGGCCGCGGTGCTGGCACTGGCACTACTTTCTACCGCTGCGGCCTATCTGCTGTATTTCAGGCTGGTGAAGGAAATCGGCGCGGCGCAGGCGCTCACCGTAACCTACCTCATCCCCCTGTTTGGCTGCCTGTGGGGCAAGCTGTTTCTGAACGAGCCGATTGGGTGGCACACCCTGGCCGGTGGCGCCGCCATTCTGCTGGCTACCGCGCTCGTCACCGGTGTACGATTTGACTGGCTATTGAAGCGCCTCCCCTTTAATCACTGAAAAACGCTGAGCTCACGTGAACATCAAGAAACTCGACGCTAAAGAACACGCCCGCGAGCATCTGCGCGGCATCTGGGCTGCCACGCTCACACCGTTCAGGCCAGACCTCAGCTTGGATGAGGCCGGCTGGCGGCGAAACCTGCGTCATTGGTATCGCGACCTCGGAATTCGAGGGCTGTTTGTGAACGGGAAGCAGGGAGAGTTCGCGTCGATGAGCGTTGCGGAGCGGAAACGCGCGGCGGAAATCGCGGTGGAGGAGGCCCAGGGCGACCGCGGCGTGATGGTGTCGTGCTCCGACCAGAGCCTTGACACAGTGATTGAACTCGCAAAACACGCGCAGGCGATCGGCGCCGACTACATCGTCGTTCACACGCCGCTTCTCTATTTCGGCGCGCACAGCGACGACACCCTCTACGAGTACTACCGCTACATCGCCGAGCAGGTCGACATCGGCGTGACGCTCTGGAATCAACCTCCCGACTGCGGGTACACCCTCGAACCTGAAACCTGCGTTCGGATCGCTGAGATTCCCAATGTGGTGGCAATCAAGTACAGCGTGCCCCGGGAGACCTACAGCAGGCTTACCCGAATGTCTCAGGGCAAGCTCATTGTGAGCACCTCGAACGAAGAAGAGTGGTTGTCGAATATTCTTGAGCTTGGGTGGCAGGTGTACCTGTGCTCAACCCCACCCTACCTCATGCAAACCCCGCTTGACCGCCGCATGCACGACTACACCGAGCTTGCATTGAGAGGTGAGGCTGACAAAGCGCGTCAGATTCACGCAAGCCTTGACCCGGTTCGTCAGGCATTGAAGAAATCCAGGCCCCACGGCAAGGCGGCTGCACATCAAAAATACTGGCAGGAGCTGCTGGGCCAGGTCGGTGGGCCTGTGCGCCGCCCGCTTCTCAACCTGACAGAAGATGAGAAGCAGGCGACACGCCAGGCCTTTGAGGCCTCGGGCCTCAGGCGCGCTTAAAGACGGCTCACGATCTCGTCGGTGTAGAACTGAGAGGCCTTGCCTGATTTGATCAGGCCAACTTTGGCCATCCCGTCCACCATCGAGTTCCAACTTGCCGCGTCATTCTTCAGCAGCAGTGCAGGGTTGTCCTGCCACCAGAGCGCCTCTTCATCGCGCATGGCCTTGACAGTGAAGTCAACCTGCTTGGCTCCCTCCACCTCCCACTGTCGGCTCAGGCGCTCAACCATCGCCCGGCCCTCAGTGCGCTTTACCTCGATAATGGATGCCTTCTCAGCTCGAAGAATCTTCAGTAGCAGATCGGGCTCTTTCTGAACGGTTTCTCGAAGCGCGAAATACGCCTGCCCTGGCATAGCGACAGCCTCGCTGGTGTTCCACATCAGGATCTTCTCGCCCGCCTCGGTGAGCGAGGTGGTGGTGCCAATGCTGACAATGTGCGCATCGATACGGCCCTGCTGAATCAGGCCCCAGCCGCCCGGACTGTTGCCGACTGCTTCGCGTCGCGCCGAGTCGAGCGGCATGCCGGCGTTTGCAAACATCAGGTCCAGGATATTGTCACTTGCCGAGCCCTTGGCGGCGATGCCAATCACCTTACCAGCCATGTCTCGTGGGTTACGAATTGGCTTGGCTGGCGAGCTGTAAACAACAATGGGAGACCGGTGCAGCACGGTGGCAAAAGCGACCACCGGCGCACCTTCGGCGGCAGCCTTGACCACCGCAAGCGGATCGCCCCGTCCGTAGACGGCGCGCCCCGCAATCACTTGCTGCACGGCCACTGCGGAACCCTTCCCCGGCAACACGGTCACGTCGAGACCTTCCTTTGCGAAATGCCCTCCCGCCTGAGCGTTCAACGTAGGCGCGTAGCCAATGAGCAGGCCAAATGGCGTGATGAAGTTGATCTTTCGAAGCGCGGTCTGTGCGTGAATTCGGGGGCTCAGTGCGAGCGAGGCGCCCCCCGCGACGAGTGACGTCGAAAACTGCCGACGAGTGAGTGTCATGCTGTGTCTCCCTTTGATTAAGCAGATATTGACCTGGGCATACGGAGCACCTAAGCGGTCGTCCGCGTGGCGCCAACGACTGATTCGTGCCAAGGAATCAGCACTTTCTTTAGAAGTCCAACGAGCACATACAGCGCAAAACCAAGCAGCGTGAGCAGCAGAATGACTGCAAACATTGCACCTACCTTGTAGTCATTGAGCGCAGCGACGGCAAGATGCCCCAGACCAGTGCTTCCACCCAGATACTCGCCCACCACCGCGCCAATAATGGACAGCACCACGCCGACTTCCATGCCTGCCAGGATCGCTGGCAGCGCGCTGGGAAGCTCAAGCGTAACGAAGCGTTGCCAGCGACTTGCGTTCATCACGGTCATGACGTCGCGATGACCGAGATCCACCGATTTCACCCCCAATACGGTGTTAGTCAGAATAGGAAAAAACGCCAGCACTGCTGCTACAACAATCTTGGCCTCTGGCCCGAAGCCAAACCACAGAATAAAAAGTGGCACCAGCGCCACCTTGGGTACCACCTGCGTGGCAATAATGAACGGGTTCAGCGCTTTCTCGAGCCAGGGTGTTTTACCCAGCACCGCGCCAAGTCCCACGCCGACCACGCAGGCGATCAGAAAACCGACCAGCGTTTCGTACAAGGTGATCCAGGTGTGCCGAAAGGTGCTGGGCGTTGCCAGAAGATCGATGAAACTTTCTGCGACCGCAGCAGGTGGCGGCAAAATGAACTTCGATACGTTGAACACCGTGACATAGCCATGCCAGACCGCCAGGAACAGAACAAGAATCAGTGGGGTAGTAATCCAGGTGGATGGGATCTTCTTCATTCAATGTGCTCCAGCTGGGTCCGGAGGTGCCGCACGATTCGGTGAAACTCACCCTCGTCGCTCAGCGAGGGCGCACGCGGTCGGGCAAACGGGACCTCGACAACACTGTGAATCCGACCGGGGCGTGGCGACAGCAATACGATTCGGTCCGCTAGAAACACGGCCTCGGGGATTGAGTGCGTCACAAACACAACCGTTGATCGTGTGTGCATCCAGATCCGCTGCAGCTCAAGGTTCAGCTGGTCACGCGTCATCGCGTCCAGTGCCCCAAAGGGTTCATCCATCAGCAAAATCTCGGGATCCGCTGCAAGGGCTCGGGCGATCGCAGCACGCTGGCGCATTCCGCCAGACAGCTGCCGAGGCCAGGCGCGCTCGAACCCCGCGATGCCTACCAGCGCGCAGAGCTCGCGTGCGCGCTTAAGCCGATCTGCCTTGGGTACACCGCTGAGTTTGAGCGGAAGCGCAACATTGGTCTCAATGGAGTACCAGGGGAATAGGAGCGCCTCCTGGAAGACAACGCCCAGCTTGCTCAACGCGGCAGAATCTCGACCGGTCGGGCCCCACAACGAACGCCCAGCAATTTCCACAGTTCCAGAACTGGGCTCAAGCAGACCCGCGACCGCCCTTAGTAACGTGGTTTTACCGCAGCCCGAGGGCCCCAGCAGTACCAAAAATTCGCCCCCCGGAACTGCCAGATCTGTTTTGTCCAGCGCCAGAACCGGGCCAGACTGGGTGTGATAGCGAATTGCCAACTCACGCAGTCGAATCTTGCTTTCTGAGGAGTTCGGGGAGACGTTGCTTGGCATCAGATTGACGAAATCAGGATTGACCGGTGCTTACGGTCGATCCGACATAGTCAACCAAATGATTTACGCTGATCACGTCTGCATAGCGAGAATCGAGATCTTTCAGATTCAGCGCGTGAATACCGGCGTCGAACTCGCCAATGGCCTCCGCCGCAAGAAGCGCGCGATAGCCATGCTGCATCGCGTCGAGGGTTGTAGCGCGAACACAAACACTGGTGGTACATCCCGCGATCACAAGCGTGTCGCAGCCTTGCTGCTTGAGCCTCTGGTCGAGGTCCGTCTGAAAAAATGACGACGGAAATCGCTTAACGATCACGGCCTCGTCAGGCTGGCGCTGAAGTCGCGGATCGATCTCAACGAGCGGGCTACCGGTTTTGCAGTGGTGTAACCAGGGCACTTTAACGCCCCACCAGCCAGATTCGCTCACAGGATCATCATAGGCAATGGTGGTGAACATCACAGGCAGCGCTGCGCGCCGGAACGCATTAGCGAGCCGCAGGGCCTGACCAACCTCTTGATCGAATCGCCCCCCTGGAAATTCCGACTTACCGCCGGTAAACGCAAGACTGAAATCAATTACCAGCAGCGCAGGCCTACTGCCTGCGCCAACCCGCGACGAATAGCCCCGTTCAGCATAAAACGCCAGAAGCTGATCGAGACTCGGACTCGCGCTCATCGAAGTCCGTCCTTTCCCAACACATCGGCGGCTGAAAGACCTCCCAGCCGTGCATGCAGACGGCCACGCGTCGCGGCACAAAAGATCACTGCAATCTCGCTCGGCATTGGCGCGTCGTGCAACGTGAGGGACATGGTGTCGTAGTGGGAGCGCACATAGAGCGCATCTTTATGAGCGAGCGGAACATCAATCGTGGTGCCAGGCCCACCGCGCTTGCCGGTTGAGGCGATCCAGGCTTTTCCGCCCCCGACCGCCTCACGAACCGGATCCGCAAAAACACTGGTGAGCAGGGCATTGCCGTGCTCGTATTCTCCATCAACGCCAACAATGCAGGCTTTACCGTAGCTGGCAATGGCATGCTCACCGGCCAGCCACTTCAGGCGCTGCCCCACCTCCGCGCCCAGTTTCGGCGAGTCGTTGACCAGCAGGGATAAGTCCTGGCTGAACCGTCCGGCGTACGGGTTGTTGAGCACACACACCACCGCCAGCTTTCGAACCGGCGCGCCCTCTGCATCTTGCCCGGTTTCGTTGACGTGGATCTCTTCGGCGAAGCTGAGCCAGGCGCGGATTCGGTAGTTCATGTCAGTGAGCCGTCCCGGAAAAGTCCATTGGCAGTCGGCATTCCGCAACCCGAATGCGGCGGTTGGGCGCGGGCGTATTCCGACTACGCCCCACGAACCGCGGTACGCCATCGGTAAAGACCGCACCCACTGCGGCGATGTCACCGTTGCGTAGCGCATCCAGCGCGGTATTTTTAGATCCGCCCACGCAGGCATCCAGCAACACGACGTCAGCGTCTTTGCCGGGTCTGAGGAAGCCACTGTTGAGGCGATACACCACCGCGTTATTGCCAGTGGCGGCTGCGATCGCCGTTTCCACAGGCATATCGGTGAGACTTGCGAGATGGGTGATGGTGTACATCATGCCCAGCGGCATGATTCCCGAACCGGTGGGCGTGTCGGTTGCAATCAGATAGCGATCGGTCTGACCCGCCTCTTTCGCGAGCTTCCAGAGAAGCAGCGTTGTGCGCAGATTGCCTGCGGTACATACCTGAAGCGCGATCTTGGATTCGTTGACGATGCGGGGAAAATCTTCATCGGGCATCGCAACCGGACCTCCGTTCACATGGAAGGATACGTCCGGCTGAATTCTGATCAGGTGATCGGCCCAGATTCCCGATGAACCCGGAATCGAAGCCCCACCGGTGTGAACCATGGTGACCATGCCATGCTTTTTCGCCCACGCAATCATCTGGCCATACTCGTACGGCGACTTGACTGCGCCAAAGCCCGCCTTGGCTAACCAGACTCCTTTGCGGGCAATTTCTTCGAAGTCGGCCTCAACCAGTCCGGGCTCCATGATGACTGAGCCCGCGTGCACGCGCATACCACCCGGCCTGAAGTTTTCGAAGCATTTTTTCGCGGCAACCGCGAGCGCTTTAACGCCTTCGGGATCTTTCGGACGACCGGGAACATGCACCTCAGAAGCGCTGATGGCCGTGGTGGTTCCACCATGCGTATAGCTTTCGAGAAAGCCAACTGTCTTCTGGCGCGGCGTGTAATCGCCAAACGTATTGTGAATCTGCGAGTCGATAAAACCGGGAATCGCTGTAGCACCATCGGCATCGACAATCACGTCGCAGTCGCCCATCTGTGACGGCGCAGTTCCCACACTCACAATCTTGCCGCCATCCATGATGATGCAGTCGCCAGCCGCATATGGATCGCGCCAGTCGCCGGTAATGATGGTGCCAAGGTTGACGATTGCAGTTCTCATCGGTCTTTCCTTTTTGCGCGTTGACGGCGCGTAATCGGTTCAAGCGTGTCGGGGTCAAAGCGCACGCCATAGTCTTTGAGCGCAGCCTCCACCGACACATAGCCCTGACGAACATCGTTGCAAAGCGACTCCAGCGAGCGCTTTTCAGGCGGACCAAATCCGCCGCCGCCGCCCGAACTCATAATGTAGGCATCGCCTTTAGCCAGCCGGGTATCGAGCTTTCCGCCGGGATACACGGTGAGTTCGCCGCTGTTCCGACGAACCGCAATTCGATTGCCTTTCGCTTCTCGGCCGCCTTCAAGCCCCCACGGCGGATTGACCACGCGATCGGACCGGGTCATGTAGTTGATTGACGCGAGCGCCTCGACCTCAACCTCGGTACCCAGGCCGCCGCGATAGCGCCCGGCGCCGCCGGAGTCCTCGCGCAACTGGTAGCGACGAACCAGCAGCGGAAACTTGTTTTCAACCTGCTCTGACGGCCCATTGTGCGTATCACCGTCGTTCATGCAGATGGTGCCGTTAACGCCATCCTCGTCCGACTTGGCCCCCCAGCCTCCTCCGATCAGCCCTCCCAGATAGATCCAAAGGCGCCCATCGCGCGGATGTATGCCGTTGATATTGGCGGTGAGCAGATCGGCATGATGGCCCGCAATCACCTGATCCGGGATGGCGGGCGCCAGGGCTTTGAAGATGGTGTCGACGACGGTCATTGGGTAGGTCATCCATACCCGGTAGGGAGCAGGATGCTTCGCGCTGACCACCGTGCCCGGCGGCAGAATGACGTCGAGCGGCCGAAAGCCGCCGTCATTAATCGGATAATCGCCTGGCAACGCCAGACACTTGAACGCCACCTGCGCGCACGCAACACCCGCGTTCGAGTTGTAGAAGCCTTTTACCTGCGGGCTCATGCCCGACAGATCGACAGTCATTCGATCGCCCTTGACGATCACCTTGACGCGAATCGGTACCGGCCGTCCGATGTCGACACCATCGTCATCCATTTGCGACTCAGCCTCATAGGTCCCATCAGGGATCGCTGAGATCTGCAGACGTGCCTCGGTTTCGCTCTGCCGCATGATGTCGTCAAGGCTCGAAAGTACGGCATCGAGCCCATGACGGGCGATCATCGATTCAACATGCTTGACCCCCACCCGACATGCCGACAGCTGCGCTTCGAGGTCACCCATCGCTCGATCGGGGCGCCGCACGTTCATCTTGATGAACTCGCGTACGTCCACGTTGAGCTTGCCGCGTTCGTGGTACTTGACGTGCGGAATCTGCAACCCCTCCGAGTAAATATCGAAGGTCATGCCATTGAGGATGCCGCCAATATCCTGCCAATGCGCCATGCAGGTGGAGAACGCAACGATCTCGCCCTTATGAAAGATTGGAATGGAAAAGGTCAGGTGATTGAGGTGTGCGCCGGTGGTGTAGGCGTCATTGGTGAGCAGAATGTCATCCGGATGAATACCGTCATAGCCCCAGTGTGTGATCTTGGATTTCACTGTGTCGGCCATACCGCGGATGAACATGGGCAAGCCCAGGCCGATGGAAAGCGTATCGCCCCGCCTGTCGAACAAGCCTACGGTGAAATCAAGCGCCTCGTAAATGATCATGTTGTACGAGGTCCGCATCAGCACCGACTTCATTTCCTCGGTGGCCGCCAGCAAACTGTTTCGAACCAGCTCGACCGTGACTGGGTCAGCCTTTCGGCGCTTACTCTGTTTCATGCTTAAGCCAGCCCTATCGTAATCAGCAGATTGCCGAATGAATCGACCTTGACTGTGTCGCCCGGCTGAACCACCGTCGTTGACGCGTGCTCTTCAATGAGTGCGGGCCCAGCAATTCGATTACCCGCTTTCAGGGCGTCGCGCTTCCAGGTAGAGCACTGCAACCAACCCTTACCCGGGAAATAAACTCGCCGGGAACCGGAGGAGGCAGCCGCTGCAGGAGCGGCTTTTCCCCGAGCGATTTCTGCAAGTTTGGGCTTACGCATGACGCCGGTGACTGTGCTTCGGATACTGACGATCTCGGCGGGCTCTTCAGGCGAGCCTCGCCCGTATCGCTCTTTATGAAGCTCATCGAAATATTTTTTGATACCGGCCTTGCCCTGCCGAGAAAACACCGATACCGGGACTTCTACCGTCACCGCATGCTCTTGCCCGACGTAGCGCATATCGAGCGCTCGAGACACCACCAGCCGTCGTGTCTCGAGCTTGGCTTCGTTGACCGAAGCCGTACCCTGGGCCTCGAGTTCGGCAAACCAGCCCTGCAGCTCGCGAAGATCCACCTCATCGAGCCGAACAAACCGTGACTGGACCAGGTCACGCCTGAAATCGGACAGCAGCATTCCGAAGGCCGAAAAATGCCCGGGCGCCGTTGGGATGACGACCTGAGGAATGCGCAGTTCACGCGCCACCATGGAAGCGTGGAGCGGGCCAGCGCCCCCGTAGGCAAAAATCGTTGGAAACTCGCCAGGGTCAAGCCCGCGGTCGGTGGTGACGCCCTTGACTGCATGCGACATCGCAGCAGCGGCGATTCGAAGAATGCCCGCCGCCGCATCAACGACCGACAGGCCGAGCGGCTCGGCCACACGCTCGCGAATCGCCTGTTCTGCTGCGCCGCGATCGAGCCGCATTTCGCCGCCCAGGAAGCGATCTTCCGCCAGGCGCCCCAGTACCAGGTTGGCGTCGGTCACGGTGGGCTCGACCCCTCCGAGCCCATAGCAGGCTGGGCCAGGCGATGCCCCCGCGCTTTGCGGCCCCACCCGCAGCCCGCCGCTTGCCGCAATTCGGGCAATGCTTCCGCCGCCGGTGCCGACCTCATGGATGTCGATCATTGGCGTGAGTAACGGCAGCCCAACAAAGTAGTGCCCGATCATTGCACTGCCTGTGGTGAGCGCGCGACCTTCGCGCACGACACCTGCCTTTGCAGTGGTGCCGCCCATGTCGAAGGCGATGGCGTTGCCAATTCCCATGATCTCGCACATCGCCTGGGTACCGATCACGCCGGCAGCGGGGCCGGACTCCATCATCCGGACACACTCCTGCCGCGCCTCTTTCAATGAATACAAACCACCCGTGGACTGTACCACCATGAATTTTCCGGTGAAGCCGTCGCGGCGAGTCTGTGAATCGATCTCTTCCAGATACTTCTGCACCCGAGGCCCGACATAGGCATTTGCCACAACCGTAGAGGTGCGTTCGAACTCGCGGTATTCGAGCGCCAGCTCAGAGGAAATGGTGATAAACAGCTCGGGAAAGCGCTTCGAGAAAAATTGACGCGCCGCAATCTCATGAGCAGGGTTTCGATAGGAATGAAGAAACAAGATGGCAATCGCTTCAACCTTCTCGCGCTCAATCTTCTGCGCAACCTCCTCGAGGCTATGCATGTCGAGGGGCACAAGCACCGAACCGTCGTACATCAGCCGCTCTTTCACCTCAAAGCGACGGGCACGCTCCACCAGCGGCTCATGCTTTCGATGCCTGAGGTTAAAAGCGTCCGGGCGATTTACCCGACCGATTTCGTAAATATCGCGAAAGCCCTGCGTCGTAACCAGTGCCACCCTGGCACCGGTTCGCTCCAGCATCGTGTTGATGGCGATGGTGGAGCCATGCAGAAACAGATCGGACTCGGCGAGCCGCGTACCGGCTTTGGAAACGCCCGTATTGATGCCGTTGACTAGCCGCTCAGGCGTCGTCAGGGTCTTGCCCAGTAGGAGCTGCCCCGAGCTTTCGTCAAACGCTGCAACGTCGGTGAAGGTGCCGCCAATATCGGCGGCGATTCGCAATCGCGATGACTTCTTCGAGTTCATTCGAGTTTTATTCCGGTGTCGCGGATGATTTTTCCAAAGCGATCTAATTCAGCCGCAATCAGTGCGCCGAATTGTTGAACCGTGTTGGTGACCGGCTCGTAGCCAAGCCCGACCAGTCTGGCGTTGACCTCTGGCGAGCTAACCGCTTTGACGATTTCGCGGTTCAGCCAGGCGACCGCCTCAGCCGGCGTACCAGCGGGCGCAAGCATTCCGTTCCAGGCAGCATATTCAACCGGAATGCCGGATTCGATCGCAGTGGGCACATCGGGAAGTTGCGACGAGCGCTTCTCGCCGAGATAGCCGATGGCGCGCAGCTTCCCGGCCCGTATATGGGGTAACGGCCCAGTGAGGCTATCGAACACCATACTGACCTCACCGCTGACCACCGCCAGCGTCATGGGCGCATTGCCTTTATAGGGCACATGAAGGATGTCAGCACCGGTTGCTTTCTTGAAAATCTCTGCACCAATGTTCAGCGGGCCCCCGATGCCCGAGGAGCCATAGCTGAGCTTCCCAGGATTTGCCTTGGCATAGGCGATCAGTTCCTGCAGGGTCCTGACGGGTACCGAAGGGTTGACCGCCACCACGAGGGGATAGCGCGCCACGATCGAAATTGGTGCGAAGTCTTTCACTGGATCCCAGGAGAGCTTGCGCAGATGCGGTTGAATCGTATGCCCGTTGGTGGTCTGAATCACGGTATAGCCGTCTGGGGCCGCGCGCGCCACCTGCTCGGTTCCGATGTTGCCACCAGCCCCTGGCACGTAGTCCACCACAAAGGCTTTACCGGTGTTCTCGGTGATTTTCTGAGTAATGGTTCGGGCCGTGGCATCGGCTCCGCCCCCGGGAGGAAATGGCACAACCCAGCGAATTGGCCGGTTCGGATAGTCCTGGGCGTAGGCCGTACCCGTTACCAACGCAAGAGCCATGAACAGGCTTGCGATGCGCATCACGATCTCTCCTCAAGATGTGGATGGGCTAGCGCCCACTGTGCTGCGCTTCGAACGATTCAAGACTGCGTGCCAGATCGGTGAGCAATGGCATGGCTGCAAGGTCGCCTGACCGCGTGAGATTCGTAAGAAGCTCTGCGATGCTACCCGGCCCCACGGCAAGCGGGTGCCGGCTTCTCAGAAAATCGAGAATGTCCTGTTCGAAATCCTGAACGCGCAGGTTGCTGACGCCTACGCCGCAGGAGCAGCCTGCGCTCAGTGCAACATGGCCGTGAGCAATGCGGTTCCAGCTGCCCAGCATTTGCATTGCGAATACAGGCACCGAGCTGTTGCCCCTGCGAGCCGTGGTACTCGGGTTGAGCCGCCTCAAGGCCATTGGGTTACGAGCCTACTCGACCTTTGCGCCGGTTACCTTCACGACGCGCTGCCATTTATCAAGCTCGCGCTTGACCATCTGCCCGAATGCATCCCCTCGAAGATTGCTCGATTCGAACCCTATGTTCCGAAGCCGCTCCTGCAAGTCGGACGATGCAACCGCTCGATCAAGCTCGTCGCGAAGCCTGGACACGACCGCTGCGGGCGTTCCTGCGGGTAGCCACACGCCAACCCAGGACTCGTCTTCGAATCCGGTAAAGCCCGCCTCTGCAATCGTTGGAACGTCCGGAATAGCGGCGTTACGCGATCCGCTTGTTACCGCGAGCCCGACCAACCGACCAGCCTTGATGTGCGGAACCGCGGGCGGCAGTGCTGTGGAGGCGACATCAACCTCGCCAGAAATTGCAGCCGCAATGACAGGCGGAATACCTTTATACGGAACATGCAGGATGTCGACCTTTGCCAACGACTTGAAGAGATACTCAGCAGACAGCTGCGGAGTCGTGCCAAAGCCGGGCGAGCCGTACTGAACTTTGCCAACGCGGGCGCGATCGACAACCTCCTTGAGCGAACGAATGCCACTCGATGCGCTGGTTACAAGTACATTGGGTGCCGTTGCCAGCAGGCCAATTGGAATGAAGTCTTTTTCAGAGTCGTAGCCATGTTGAGGGTACATCCACGGCGTGACTGCAAAGGCAGTGGAAGACACGAGAATCGTGTACCCGTCAGGCGGGGCTTTGGCTACCGTTTGTATGGAGATCAATGCGCCAGCGCCCGCTCGGTTCTCGACGACGATCGGCTGCCCCCAGTTCTCCTGGATTCTCTGCGCGAAGAGTCGCCCAATTACATCCTGTGGACTTCCGGTTGAGGCCACCACAAACTTCACCGGACGCGCTGGATAGCTTTGCGCGAGGCCCGCTACCGGGCTTAAGGCGCTGAATGCGGCAGCAAGAACAAACAGCCATGCACGAGACTTCATGAGGGTTCCTCCCACGGTGCGCGCTTTGCCGGCGCAACCGAAACGCGAGTTCATTGAGCAAACGTCACACTGTCAGATAGGTTGAGCCAATAAAGCAAGCGAGCGATCGACTACCGCCGTCTGTTCCGCCGGGGATGCTCCAGCCATCTCCAGCCGCCCGATTTCAAGCGAGTTCTCAACAACCATTTTGCATCGTTCGTAGCGGCGCTGCATGAAGCGACTCAACGCCTCGCCAAGCGACTGGGCCTTCGACACCTCCTGACCCAGTACGATTCCGTCCTCGATGCCCATCCCGGCCCCGGATGCAAGCTGAGGGGTCGTTGCATGCGCGGCGTCGCCAATCAGAATGGCCCTGCCCAACCACCACTGATCCGTAAGGAAGTGACTCTCAAGCGGCCGGTACACGATTTGCGAATTCGGCCCAATCGCCTCACGAATATTGGCCAGGATTCCACCGAAACCCTCAAGCAGCGCCCGCAGCGTCTTATGTTGGGTTGACTCAGGTCTCCATGGATTACCCGGTACCTGCTCGAGCAGAAACAAATACATTTCATCACGCGATACAGGCGTCAGGCCCACTTTGACGGGACCGCCAAGAAAGAAGTGTCTGAGCTCTATTTCCGCAGGACGGGGAATCACCAACCTCCAACATGCCTGTCCGGTGAACAAGGGCGGGTTCGCATCAGGAAAGATGAGGCGACGCGCGGTCGAGTAGAGGCCATCCGCTCCCACCATAAGATCCACGCACTCGACACTTCCGTCGGTTAGCGTAACCCGACACTGGGCGCCGTATGGGTCGATGGACTTAACCGATAGCCCAAGCCTTACCTCAACGCCCAGCGCCTGCAGACGCTTCGTCATAATCTGATGCAGCGTAGCGCGAAGAATGCCCCCCGCCCCTGGCACGACCGCATCGGGTAGAGGCGGACTCTTAACCAGTCGAAGCGGATTTCCGTTCACATCGCAGACGCGGATCCCGTCGTGGGTGTGTCCTTGAACCATCACCGCGTCCAAGAGCCCGACATCACGAAGCGCGCGTAATGTCGATGCACTGATCGTCAGCCCTGCGCCTGACATCTTCCACTCGGTGGCTATGTCAATCAGTTGGACCTGCAGACCAGCCTGCCGAAGCATGATCGCAGCGCTCATCCCGGCGACGCCGCCTCCAACGATCATCGCTGTCTTGGCCGCCCCCATTCAAAGCCGCCACTCACCCAAGCCAATCCCGGTATACCAACTGGGAACGGCCCGATAGAAATGTGTCTCGAAGCGTGCTGCACGCGCAGCGCCAAATGCCATCAACCACATACGCACCTCTTCGGCACCATTGCCAGCCTCGTGAACATGCTTGCTCGCGAAACGAATCGCTTCAGCGGCGTCGCCCAGTTCAAGAGGTCGCAAAAATCCCAGGTCAAACTGTTCGTTGACCATCCCCATTCGAGGCGTGGAAAGGTCGTGACTGAGACCGCCTGATGCAAGAATAGCGATGCGCTCGAGGCCTGAGTACGAACGAATGGCATCGCCTAAAGCGACTCCAAAATCAAAGCATCGCTTCATCGAAGGTAACGGCGGTTGGACGCAGTTAATCAAAATCGGCACGATGGGCAGTTGCCCTGCAACTCGGGCAAGCACCAGCGGCGTGAGCACGCCATGATCTAAGGTCAGTTCCATTGACAGCGCTGGATCAAAGCCTGACTCCATCACTGCATTCAAAAGATACGCGCCCAGCTGCGCATCGCCTGGCAGAACACGCTTTTCCGCCTTCAGCCAATGTTCTACTGGCGACTTGTAGTGCGGCGCGGCACCAATGCAGAAGGCCGGAAGATTATTCAGGAAGAAATTGTGGACATGGTCGTCACATAAGACCACCAGTGCCTGGGGTCTTGCTTTGGCGATTGTCTGACCGAGCGCTTGGAAGTGACCGAAGATCTCTTCTCGTTCTAACTGCGATACCGCATCGGGGAAGTTCAACATCACGGGCGTATGGCTGCAGGCCAGGATCGAAACAATATCCGCCACCTCAATGCTCCTTAGCGAGACGTTTCAGTGCACCGACCGACACCGGCTCCGGGATCTTCATACCGATGCAATGAGCCCTGAGCAGATAGGGATTCGCGCCGGCGAGATAGAGGGCAGCAACGTCGTTATTCAAGATTGCATCGCGCACGGCATCAGTGAGCGAAAAGCGACTCAGATAGCGAGCCGGATCGTTCTGATAGGCGTTCAGATCATCCGGTTTGTGATG
>CAZORB010000086.1:0-18781 GCA_964581825.1 uncultured Bordetella sp. | reverse complement strand
GCCGGCCCGTTGATGGTCATTGACACGCTGGTGGAGGGCTCGCACAGGTCAAAGCCCGAATAGAGCACCTTCATGTCCTCGAGCGTGGCAATCGACACGCCGGAGTTTCCAACCTTGCCGTAAATATCGGGGCGCAGGTCGGGATCATGTCCGTACAGCGTCACCGAATCGAAGGCGGTGGACAGGCGCTTGGCGGGCATGCCTTCAGACAGCATCTTGAAGCGGCGGTTGGTACGAAACGGATCGCCCTCGCCCGCGAACATCCGGGTGGGATCTTCGCCCTCGCGCTTGAACGCAAACACGCCCGCGGTAAACGGAAAAGCACCCGGAACGTTTTCAAGCAGCAGCCAGCGAAGCAGCTCGCCGTGATCTTCATAACGCGGCAGCGACACTTTCGGGATGCGGGTGCCGGAAAGTGATCGGGTGGTGATCGCGGTGCGCTGCTCGCGATCACGCACACGCACCACGAATTCATCGGCCGAATACGCACGTACGGTTTCCGGCCAGCTTGCGAGGAGCTTGCGCGAGGCTGCTGGCAGCTTTTCTTCGCGCGCGGCGGCGAGGTCTTCGAGCGCTTCACGTGCCTTGGTCTTCTCGGGATTCGCCTCGTGCAGCATGCGCTGGGATTCGCGCAGTTGCTGAACTTCGCGCGCAATCCGACTCTGCGCGAGCGCCTGGGCTTTGTAGCCGCGAACGGTGTCGGCAATATCGGCGAGGTAGCGCACACGCGGGCCCGGCACAATCACCGACTGCTTCGATGAATACCGAATGCTTTGCTGGGGCAGCCGCCCAGGCCGATCGCCGCCAGGTAGCCCCAGCTCGGTGAGCCTGGGCAGCATGGCCTGATACAGAGCGGTCACGCCATCGTCGTTAAAGCGCGAGGCCTGGGTGCCGAACACCGGCATTTCCTCGGTGCGCCGGGTCCACTGTTCGCGGTTGCGCTGATATTGCTTGGAGACGTCGCGAAGCGCGTCCATCGCACCTTTACGATCAAATTTGTTGATCGCCACGAAGTCGGCGAAGTCGAGCATGTCAATTTTTTCGAGCTGGCTCGCCGCGCCGAATTCGGGCGTCATCACGTAGAGCGACGCATCCACCAGCGGCACGATGGCGGCATCACCCTGGCCGATTCCCGAGGTCTCAACGACCACCAGATCAAACCCCGCCACCTTGCAGGCCGCGATCGCATCCGGCAGCGCGCCGCTCACCTCGCTACCG
The DNA here is from genome assembly GCA_964581825.1 of uncultured Bordetella sp. Lineage (GTDB taxonomy): Bacteria > Pseudomonadota > Gammaproteobacteria > Burkholderiales > Burkholderiaceae_E > SYIM01. Next base: position 17,563 of record CAZORB010000086.1, on the reverse strand, counting down.
GCCTCGCGTGTGGCAAGCGAACGCATGAAGATATGCGGATGGTTGATCGCATTCATGCGGATGCGGTCGCCAAGCAAGGCGCCGCCTGACTTACGGCGGGTGGGATCAACCGAGATCACCGCGATGCGTAGCGCATCGTCGCGGTCGAGTCGGAAGCGCCGAACCAGTTCATCGGTAAGCGAGCTTTTCCCCGCGCCGCCGGTGCCGGTGATGCCGAGCGTGGGCACCTTGCGAGCGTCAGCGAGTGTGTGCAGCTCTGTGCGCAGTGCCGGGCTCACACGACCGGCCTCGAGCGCGGTCACAAGCTGCGCCAGCACCCGCGTATGGCCATGCACCGGGGCGCTGCGATCCGGTGCCCGCCGGGCGCAATCGATCACCGACTCAAGCGTGGCAGGTGCGAACTCGGACAGATCGCGATCGCAGCGGCTGATCATGTCGCCGATCATGCCCTGTAGCCCCAGTCGCTGGCCGTCTTCGGGTGAGTAGATTCGCTCGACACCATAGTCGTGCAGCTCACGAATCTCGGCGGGCACGATCACACCACCGCCACCGCCAAACACCTTGATGTGCGAGGCGTCCGCGCCGGCGAGCAGATCGATCATGTATTTGAAAAACTCGACATGGCCGCCCTGATACGACGAGACCGCGATGCCGTGTGCGTCTTCCTGCAGCGCGCAGTTGACGATCTCCTGAACCGAGCGGTTGTGGCCCAGATGGATCACCTCACAGCCCATCGACTGCAGGATCCGCCGCATGATGTTGATCGAGGCGTCATGGCCATCAAAAAGCGACGCTGCGGTAACAAACCGCACCTTGTTCGCCGCGCGATACTGCGCGAGCCGGGCACTTTCGGAGAGGTCGGACATGGGCAATCCTGCAGGCAAACCGCAGGCAGCGCCAGGCGGGCGGCTGCGCGGTGAGGAGGGAGTCGCGAATCTAATTGACGTTAACGTTAACGTCAATATTGGACACTGAGCCCGTATTGCTGTGACAGCCAGGCGGAATACGCCGCCATGTCAACGCGGCCGGCAAGCGTGGCCGCGCCATCATGGCCCCGCAGCAGGTAGGGATAGCGACGGATCATTGTCTCGGCACGCGCGCGATCGAGCCCGGCGCCCGGTGCGCCAACAGGTTGGCCCGAGGCGGTGGCGCCACGCGTAACGTTTGACGGCAGCCGGAACTCGCGGTCAGGCCCCGGCGTGAGGAGCGTTCTCGCGTCGTGAAGCAGCGGTTCGGTCACGGTCTGCCAGGCCGCATCCAGCGCCTTCAGGCCGACGCCGGCCTTGCGCGCCTGCTCCACCATCCAGCCAAGTGCCACATCCGACAGATCGCCCTGGGCGTGGCTGCCGCCAATATCGCCGTGATCGCCGATAAAGCCCCGCTCGAGCCGCCAGCCATCGACGGGCGCGACAGCAGCCGGCCCAATCGATTCAAGCGGAAAGAACCGCCGGTGTTCGTTCAGCGCAACCGCGTGAACAACAACGCGAGCCTGCGGCGGGATGCCCAGGCTCCATTGCGGATTGGCCTGACCGTTCAGTCCGAACTGGGCCACCGTATCCCACAAGCCCACGAAATTCAGCGTCACACAGCGCTGCATTCCCAGGTAATGGCCGCTGCGAATCCGCGTGGCAACCGTGTTGGCAAAGTCGCGTGCCATCGCGGCGCCTCGAGAAAATCCGATCACATCGATATTGACCGGCGCGCCCCGCGTCTCCGGGGCGCGAAGCGCGGAGTCCAGCACGCCCAGCATGTGATTCACCCGGCGCCGGGCGCTCGAGGCCTGCAGCACATCGAGCGCGTCGGGGCCAATCCCCGAGCCAGCATCCCAGGTGCCCACGCCGCTCATGTAGTGACGGTCCGCGCCCGCGTAGAGGCTGAAGAATTTTGCGACATTGGACACCGTGTCGGGCGCACGCGCAGGATTGCTGTTACCGGTTCCGTCGAAGGCAAACAGGATCAATCCGAGCGGATCGCTCGCCTGCACCGGATTGCCCGACACGTAGGCGTAGAGATTCCAGCCCGCTGCCAGCCCCAGGGGATCGGGCTCAAGGTAGCGACCGCGCCGGGCGTCGTAGGTACGCTGGTAGTTGTCGATGAGGCCGGTATCGCGATCGTGATACTGGCCGGGAAATCGGAGCGGCTGGCTGAACTCGCCGTGCTCCTCCAGCAGTTCCCCATACACACCCAGGCGCCCGCGCCAGACCGGCCGGCCAGTCCGATCAACCGCCACCTGAGGCGTTCCCAGGTGGTCACTGAGCAGCCAGACAATCGTGGGTGGTCGGGGCACGCGCCCGGGCGCACCGCCCTGGTCCACGGCCGGTTCAACGATCGCGATCACCCGGCCCTGCCAGCGGATGAAATGCCGAACGATGCGCTCGTTGCGGTCGAGTTCGGCCACCAGCGCGTTCTGGTGGTACAGAAAGCGTGTCACGGACGGCTCGGCACCCGCATACTCGGCAGTGCGAAGCACCCGCTCGCCCAGGGCGTTATAGCGATAGCGAACCCGCTGCGGGCCCGACACGCCGGGAGCCGCCGTCGAATCGATCGCGCGCCCAGATACCGGTCCAGTCGCAGCCACCGCCTCTGTCTGTGCGCGCTCCACCTGCTCGATCCGCCCCGATGCACCGTAATGCAGCTGCCAGCGCCCGTGCTTAAGCGGCCGACCCGCCGCATCCACCTCGGGCGCGGCGATCGACTCCGTGCGTCCCGCTTCATCGCGCAACAGCTTCAGATCGCCGCCTGGTGAGTAATGGAGGAACGACTGGAGGAGCGGCTTGTCGCCGCCCGAACGCCGCCACTCGCGGACGATCAGCCGGCCAGCCGCATCAAAACCGAACCGCTCCTCGCCATCGTGCCGGCGAATCGAATCCAGCAGACCATCCTCGCGTCGGCGCAGCTCGAAGCGGGCCAGCGAGTCGCCCCGGCGTTCATGGACCCAGTCGAGCGTCTCAAGCCGACCCTGCGCATCGAACCGACGGGCCAGCCGCACGCCCGCCCCGAGCCGCTCAACCACCGGCAAGCCCCCCTGATAGACCGTGTCTGTGACCAGCCAGATGGGCTCAGCGCTACCTGGCCAGATCAGTCCGAGGCGGCGCGGCCGACCCGCCGCATCGACCTCATAACGCAGGCTCATGCCGTCGCCGAGCGAGCGCTCACTCAGTCTAGAGGCTTTGTCATACCTGAACTCAAAGCGAATCGACCGGTTCGCAAGCCGATGCTCGAGCGCAGCCAGACGACCGCCTGAATCCGTGGTCGCTCGGGTGGTCTGGTCGGGATGCTCGATGCCGACCAGCCGCATGCCGTCCCAGTGCAGGCGGGTCACGACCCGCGCCGCAGGCGCCTGCTGGTCGCGCTCGATCATCCGGCCTGCCGCATCGAATCGCCGAAGCTCAACCCCACCCGCAGGAAGCACCAATCGGACAGGATGGCCGCGCGCATCGTGAAATACCTGACGCAGGCCGCGCTGCGCTGAGCGCTCTTCGATGATCCGGCCGAGGTCGTCAAACACTGTCTCGGTTCGATTGCCATCCGCATCAACCTGGATCAGGGACGCCGGCGCAGCCACGACCAGGCCCATCGGCAGCGCCGCGGGCGGCCGAGCCGATGAGGACCTGGATGCTTGGGGAGCGGCGGCTGCGACCGGGATGCGTGCCGAGCGCTCGCCCTGGGACAGCATGAGCTCGGTCGGGCTGCGCTCGATCCGCAGCCGCTCGCCCCCGCCCCAGTCGATCGATTGAAGCTGACCCGTGCGATCACGCGACCAGGTGATGGCCTGCGCACCGGCCTCCAGCCTCGCAAGCTGCCAGCCGGTATCAAAACTTCGGGCAATGACGGAGCCATCGACGAGCAACTCGCGGCTCGCGCGCCCCAGCGCATCGCGCACCACTGCGTGGACGATGCCCTCTGGATAGGCGATCGCCTCCAGCCTGCGGAGGGAATCGAATCGGAATTCGGTTCGCGCCAGCACGACCGGATCGGACATCTCGAGCGCGGCAGCAGGAGTCCCGTCGCCTGCGCGGTCCGCTACATTGATCTGCTCGATCGCGAGTGGCTTGCCCGCCAACACGCCCGATTCCGAATGCAGAATCCGAACGCCCCGTGACACCGGTCTCACGCCGTCCGAGTACGGGGCCCAGCCGCGCTCGATCAGCAGCGTGAGCTGACCTCGGCTGTTGTGGGCGAACTGGAGCTGGCGGCGCTGCGCGGGCACCACGCTCGGCGCATCCAGCGCCGAGGGCTGTGCGAGCGGGTCGGCACTTCCATAACTGAAGCGCCAGACCGGATCGGCGGCGGCAGCCCCGCGCGAAAGCCAGGCGATCCGGCCCTGCCGATCATAGCCAAGCCGCCACTCACCCCAGGCAACGGGTCGGCCCTGGGCATCCCGCGCCAGCCGCTGCCCGACCTCCGGACACACGGGGCAGCCCGCGCCGTCAGCGCTGACAATCCGGCCTGCTCCGGATGACTCAAGCTGCCAGCGATAGCGGGTCGTCTCACCCTGGAACTCAAGCACGGTTTCGCCGCTGTGCCCGGCGGTGTGATCGAGCCGGTAAGTGGCTCGGACCGCCGTGCGCGCATCGTTCGAATCGCTCGCGCTCGACACGACCCGGCCGTCGTCGGCATAGCGAAACCGGCTGCGCCGCCCGTCGGGCTCAGTGGTTCCAGTGAGTCGTTCAGGCCGCACGCCGTCTTCATAGTGGTGCTGCACCAGGCGACCATCCGGATAGCGTACGCCCACCAGCCGGCGCTCGGCATCGTACGCATAGCGAATCGACTGGCCATCAGGCAGGCGAAGTTCAGTGAGTCGGCCGGATTCATGAACCAGACGAATCGCCCGGCCATGGCGATCTTCGACCACTGCGAGCCAGCCCGATGCGTCGTAGCGTAGTACCAATCGGTCGAGATCGGGCGCGACCACCTCGGCAAGGCGACCCTTTGCATCAAACGCGAGCCTCCGCCCCGATGGCCAACGCCAGACCCAGGGATGGTCGACCGCTGCCAGGTCCTCCTCAATCACGCCATCGGTCAGATCGCCCCCCTGATAGCGAACGCGGGATGCAGTGATTCGCGCGACCGGCTGCATCACGATTCGCCTGCCATCGGCCTGCAGCACCTGGAGCTCGGCAGCCGGCAGGCCTGCCACCGGCGGCGCACTCAACCGACGGCGCGCCATCCGCGTATCGAAGCTGTGGCTCCAGCCGGGCCCAAGCGACAAGGAGAATGTGTTGCTGCTTGAGTAAAAACGACTGAACTGAAAACTGAGCGCCGAGTCGAAGGCCAGGCGTGCGAGCGCGCCGGTGGACTGGCCGCGGTGATCAATGGCCGTTGCAGAGTCAACCTCCGGCAGGGCCAGATCGATCCGCTGCTCATGCTTGCTGCCGGTCACCACATCAAAGGGATTGCCAGCGCTGCGATCGGGCGCTGCCGCCGGAAGACTGGCTGGCTCGGGCTGCGCGACTGCCTGCGCGCTGCGTGCGCAATCGGGCGTTGCCGCGGGCGCCCGTCCGATCGCTGCCTCGGCGAGCGCAGCATCGAGTCGGCTGATGGGCCCCAACACACCGAGCCCGGCCAGCACCGAGCCCACCGGTGAGGCCGCGCTTGGCGAACCGGGCAGCCCGCCAGACGGCGTGCAGGCGGCAAGCGCCGGTGCGGCGCCCGACAGTGCAAGCACCGCGGTAACCGCCGCGCGCCAGCAGGACGACGCGATCGCAATCTGCAACCGGAGGATTGGCTGTTGGGCCCGTGGGACAGGGGACGGGCGCGCCCCGGGATGGAATGGGTCGTTCATCCCAGAATGGTCGGGGCGCCGGGCGCGAGCGGACAATTGGCCTTATGGACAGGCCAAGCGGACAGGCCAAGTGGTCTGGCCAGGCGGCCCAGTCCAAACGGCCTATCCCATCAACCGCCCCGGGCGGCTCATTCAACCCGTCCTTGCGAGCAGGTCTGCGCGGAAGCCTCTAAGCTTCGGGGTTGCTGCCCGCCCGCGATTGCCACCCTCCATGAGCTCTCCAAGCAAGCCCGATCCGCTACAAGCCCCGGTGCCTGACGGCGGCGATGCCGTTCAGGCCGTGCCGTTTGGGCAGGCGCTCGCGTTCTGGGTGAAGCTCGGCTTCATCAGCTTCGGCGGCCCGGCGGGCCAGATCGCCCTCATGCACGAGCATCTGGTCGAGCGGCGCCGCTGGATCTCAGAAAAGCGCTTTCTCCACGCACTCAACTACTGCATGGTGCTGCCCGGCCCCGAGGCGCAGCAGCTGGCCACCTACCTCGGCTGGTTGATGCACCGAACCGCAGGCGGCGTATTGGCCGGGCTGCTGTTCGTTCTGCCCTCGTTCCTGCTGATCACGTTAATTGCCTGGGCCTATATGGCCTACGGGCATCTGCCAGCATTCAGCGGCCTGTTGGACGGCATCAAACCGGCGGTGGTCGCGCTGGTGCTCACCGCCGGCTGGCGAATCGGCTCGCGGACGCTGCGCTCGGCGCGCCTGTGGCTGGTGGCGGTTGGCGCATTTGTCGCGCTGCATGCGGCAGGCCTGCCGTTTCCACTGGTGATCATTGCCGCAGCCCTGGTGGGGATGATGGGGCGGGGCGCGGCCGCGCCAACGCAACCGCATGGCGCGCCGTCGTCCGCCGCCCCGCCAGAGCCGGGTGCATCACGCGCGCTGATCGATGACGACACGCCGATTCCGGCGCATGCACGAGCACGCCCGTGGCGCATGCTGGCAATCGCCGCCAGTGGACTCACGCTGTGGCTGCTCGGCTGGGTCGCGTGCAGCGTTGCCGCCCCGGGCAACGCCACACTGACCGACATGGCGCGGTTTTTCACGCAGGCCGCACTCGTGACCTTTGGTGGCGCGTATGCAGTGCTGCCCTATGTGCATCAGGCGGCCGTTGAACACTATGGCTGGCTCACCGCAGCGCAGATGCTTGATGCGCTTGCACTCGGCGAAACCACGCCGGGGCCGCTGATCATGATTGTGGCGTTCGTCGGATTCGTAGGCGGCTGGACTCAGCAGATTTTTGGGTCGACCAGCCTGGCTGCCGCAGGCGCTACGGCCGCTTTGGCGGCCACCTTCTTCACCTTCCTGCCCTCATTCATTTTCATTCTGGTGGGCGGCCCGCTGGTGGAGTCAACCCGCAGCCTGCCACGGCTTGACGCCGCGCTGTCGGCGGTCACGGCTGCCGTGGTGGGCGTTATCGCAAGCCTGTCGCTGACACTCGCTCAGGCAGTGCTGGTTCGGACCACTGACAGTTCGTTCGATTGGCCAGCGCTGGTCGCAACCGCTCTGGCCGTCTGGCTGCTGGCGGTAAAGAAGCTGCCCGTCATCACGACCATCGCGCTATTTGGCGCGGCCGGTGTGGCGTTGCGGCTTGCTGGTCTGCGCTAACCGCAAACCCGCGCGAGCCTAGCAGCGTCGAAAGCTGTAGATGGCCTGGGTGGCGCGCAGCCCCGGCAGCCGCTCAATCGGCTGCCCGTTGGCAAGAAAGGCGCGGCGAACGATAGACAGCTCAAGTCGCGCCAGAAACTCTTCGAAATCACGCACGGTGGCCAGATGCAGGTTGGGCGTGTCGTACCACTGATAGGGCATTTCGCGCGATACCGGCATCCGCCCCATCAGGATCGACCACGCGTGATACCAGTGGCCGAAATTGGGAATGGACACGATGCCCTGCGCAGCCACCTGGCTCATTTCGGCTAGCACCTTTTCGGTCTGATGCGTGGCCTGCAGCGCCATCGAGAGCACCACCACATCAAAGGCACCTGCACCAAACATGCCGAGGCCCGCCTCGATGTCGCGCTGAATGACATCAACCCCGCGCCGCACGCACGCAAGCACCCGCGCATCATCGATCTCAACACCATAGCCGGTACAGCCGCGCTCTCGACTCAGGTAATCGAGCAAGGCGCCGTCACCGCAGCCGAGGTCCAGCACTCGGGCGCCCTGCGGAATCCACTGCGCGATCAGCGCCAGATCGGGACGCAGCGGCAACTGCTGAGCGGGACGGGTGGTGGTGTCACTCACGATCGGCCCCTGCGACGCATTCGGCTGCGATTCGTTCAAAGTAGGATCGAATGATCGCGTGATACTGCGGATCTTCCAGCAGAAACGCATCATGCCCATGCGGCGCATTGATCTCGGCGTAGCTGACGCGCCGGCCGGCCTTCAGTAGGGCCTGAACGATTTCTCGGCTGCGCTCGGGCGCAAACCGCCAGTCGGTGGTGAAAGACGCGATCAGAAAGGCCGCCTGCGCCTTCCCCAAAACCTGCGACAGATCGCCGCCGGCGGTACGCGCCGGGTCAAAGTAATCGAGTGCGCGGGTGATCAGAAGATAGGTGTTCGCATCGAAGTAGCGTGCGAATTTTTCGCCCTGGTATCGCAGGTACGATTCGATTTCGAACTCAACATCGAAGGTGAAGCGGTAGTCACCCGGCTTCGCGCGCTCGGCATTGTCGCGCAGCGCCCGGCCGAATTTCTCAGCCATTGAGTCATCGGACAGATAGGTGATGTGTCCGATCATGCGCGCGACCTGAAGCCCGCGCGACGGCACCACGCCGTGGTCATAGAAGCGACCGCCGTGAAACTCGGGATCGGTGAGAATTGCACGCCGCGCCACCTCGTTGAACGCGATGTTCTGTGCCGACAGTCGCGGGGCCGAGGCAATGGCCACGCAATGCCGCAGCCGCTCCGGATACAGATAGCTCCAGGCAAGCGCCTGCATGCCGCCCAGGCTACCGCCCATCACCGCGGCAAATCTATGAATGCCGAGTCGGTCAGCCAACCGCGCCTGGCTGTGTACCCAGTCTTCGACGGTCACCACCGGAAAATCGGGGCCGTAAGGCTTACCGGTGGCGGGATTGAGCGACATCGGCCCCGTGGACCCAAAGCAGCTGCCGAGATTGTTCACGCCAATCACGAAAAACCGCCGGGTATCGACCGGCTTGCCCGGCCCCACCATGTTGTCCCACCAGCCGAGGTCCTCGGAGTCGCGCGTCGACACGCCAGCGACATGGTGCGAGGCGTTCAGCGCATGGCACACCAGCACTGCATTGCTGCAGTCGGCATTGGGCTCGCCATAGGTCTCGTAGACGAGCTCATAGTCGCTGATCGATGCGCCGCTTGATAACGCAAGCGGTGCATCGAAGCGCATGCGTTGGGGCTCAACAGCTAATGCGGTCATCGGCGCTCGGAAAAACGGCAGGCCTAAAAACAAAAAACCCGACCGGCTTGCTGGCTGCGGGTCGGGTGGGGCTGCGTCCACACCGCTTTAGCCGTATTTGTTACGCGCCCGCAAGCTAGTCTTCAAATCGGCGCGACCAATCTGGACGAAGTTTAGCTGAGCGCGGCGATCCGTCAAATCGCAGCGGGAGCGCTCGCAGCCTGCGGCGCACCTTTTGCAAGTCGCTCGAGCGCGGCGGCAGCGCGCACCGGATCATCGCTTGCCACAATTCGAGTCACCTTGGGCGCGAGCCAACCGATATCGGCCTGCAGGATCTCGCGTTTGACGCGCAGCAGACTCGCCGGATGCATCGAGAACTCGGTAAGCCCCATGCCGAGCAACAGTGCCGTGGCCTGCCAGTCGCCGGCCATTTCGCCACAAACCGATACCGGCCGATTGGCTTTTCGCGCGGCGCGAATCGTGCCCGCGACCAGTCGTAATACCGCAGGGTGAAAGGGGTCGTAGAGCGACGCGACTTCATGATCGGAACGATCGATCGCAAGCGCGTACTGGATCAGGTCGTTGGTGCCAATCGAGAGAAAGTCGAGCCGCCGAGCAAAGTAAGACGCACAAAGCGCGGCCGCCGGTACCTCGATCATTGCGCCTACCGGGAGCGCGGGATCAAACGGATGGCCGGCGGCCTGCAGCTGACCGCGCGCCTGCGCGAGGAGCTGCAGCAGACTGTCGACCTCATGATGATGGGCGATCATGGGCACCAGTAACCTGACCGGGCCGATCGCCGATACCCGCAGGATCGCACGCAGCTGTGCGAGAAACACCTCGGGCTGCGCGAGGCTGTAACGAATCGCCCGCCGGCCGAGTGCCGGATTGGTGGCCACCGCAGCGGGCGTTGAGGCTGAGCCCGAGGACTCGAGTGTTTTATCAGCGCCGATATCAATCGTACGAATCGTGACGGGGCGACCCCGCATGGCGCGCACCACCTGCCGGTAGGCTTCGAACTGCTCGTCTTCGCCCGGTAATTCGCTTCGGTTCATGAACAGAAACTCGGAGCGAAACAGACCCACGCCTGCGGCGCCCGATTCGGCGGCCTCGCGCGCTTCGTCGGGTCGCTCGATATTGACCTGAAGCGAAATCGAATGGCCGTCACGCGTGACCGTGGCAAGCCCCGCGAGCGTCTGGAGCTGAGCGCGCTCGCGCTCACCCGCGGCCTGCCGCAAGCGATAGTCCGCCAGCACCGAGGCATCGGGCGCGACGATCAGGACACCCGTGTCACCATCGAGAATCAGCCAATCATCGTCCTGCACCTGGGACCGAACGCATTCCAGGCCCAGCACCGCCGGCACATTCATGCTGCGCGCAAGAATGGCGGTGTGCGAGGTGGCACCGCCCAGGTCAATCGCGAAACCCAGCGCGCTGCGCATCGTGAGCATGTCAGCGGGCGAGATGTCTTCGGCAATGAAAATCGCGGGCTCATTGTCATCGGCCAGCCGCCCGCCCATTCCGGCAAGCGCGCGCATCACCCGATCGGCCACCTGCTGCACGTCGCGGCCGCGCTCGCGCAGATAAGCGTCGTCCAGGGCTTCGAACTGCGCGGCCAGGTGGCCCGCCTGCGCCGACATCGCCCACTCGGCATTCCACAGGTGTTCCAGGATCGCCTCGCGCGCCGCGCCGCTAAAGGCGGGGTCATCGAGGATCATTGCATGAACTTCAAGGAGTGCTGCCGCCTCAGCGGGCGCGCCCTCGGGGAGGCTTGCAACCAGCTCGGTCAGCTCGGTTTTGACGCGGTGGATGGCCTGGCCAAGCCGCGCCTGCTCAGCGACCACCTCGGTGGCTTCAATGCGCCGCCTCGGCACGTCGCGACTTGCCACCTCGAGCACACGGGCTCGCCCGATCGCGATGCCGCCGCCGATTCCGGTGCCCTGAAAGCTCAACACGCTAAAGCTCCTCGCCGAATCCCGAGGCAATCAGATCGACGACAGCTTTCACCGCTTCGTCAGCGTCGACGCCATCTGCCTCGACCACCAGCGTACTGCCACGCGCTGCAGCAAGCATCATCACCCCCATGATGCTCTTGGCATTGACTCGCCGGGTGTTGCGCGAAAGCCAGACCTCGGACCGGAACCGACCCGCCATCGCTGTCAGCTTGGCTGACGGTCGGGCGTGTAGGCCAAGCCGATTGACGACGGTTACCTCAGCGCGCGCCATCTCTGGCCTCCTAGGCTGTCGGTTGTGAATCGCCGAGATCGGCGCCATCGACCAACCGGATGGCGCGCTGACCGGACTCGATCAGCGTATCGACGAGCTCATCGACTGGTCCACGACGATTGCCGAGCGCCTTGATCAGCAACGGCAGATTGACCCCCGCCACCACCACCACGCGGTCGCGCTCGGCAAGCTGCGTGGCAATCCGGGACGGCGTGGCGCCAAACACATCGGTGAGTACGATCACGCCGCTGCCATCGTTGATACGCGCGAGTAGTTCGCGTGCGGCGTTCAGCGCCACATCCGGATCTTCGTCGGGAATGACGTCGAGCGCGGCAAGCTGGACCGGTAACCGGCCGAAGATATGTCGCGTGCAATTGAGTAAGGCCGTGCCAAGCGGCTCATGCGATACCAGCAGAATTCCAATCATCGTCGGTCGGGTGCAGCCGTCAGGCGGCCGGTCGGGGCAGCGCGGTTGCGCGTTCAAGCGCAGTGATGAACATTGCCGCGACATCAAATCCGGTCTGTGCGGTGATCTCGCGGAAACAGGTCGGGCTGGTGACGTTGATTTCGGTGAGGTTGTCGCCGATGACATCGAGCCCGACCAGCAGCAGGCCCCTTTCGGCGAGAACGGGTGCAAGCGCCTCGGCGATCTCGCGATCACGCGCAGCGAGCGGTCGGGCGACACCGCGGCCACCGGCGGCGAGGTTACCGCGGAATTCACCAGCCTGCGGAATGCGGGCAAGGCAATACGGCACCACCTCGCCCCCGATCAGCAGCACCCGCTTGTCGCCCTCCGTGATGGCCGGAATGAAGCGCTGCGCCATGACTGTGCGATCGCCAAAGCGGTTCATGGTTTCGATGATCACTGACAGGTTCGGGTCATCGGCGCGCGCCCGGAACACCGACATGCCGCCCATGCCATCGAGCAGCTTGAATACCGCCTCGCGATGTTCGGACACGAACTCGCGAAGGTCCTGAGCGCTGCGGGTAACGATGGTGGGCGCGGTGAACTGTGGAAACTCAAGGATGGAAAGTTTCTCGTTGTGATTGCGCACCGCGCGGGGATCGTTGTAGATGCGCGCGCCTTCGCGCTGCGCCTGTTCAAGGAGCCAGGTCGATGCCACATACTCCATATCAAAGGGCGGATCTTTTCGCATCAAGACCGCGTCGAACTCGGCGAGTGGCAGATCCTGAACCGGACCCAGCGACCACCAGGGATCGCGCTCACCCGAGGGGTCGAGGATCGCAAGCGACGTTGCACGAGCACGCACTCGGCCGCCGTGTGATGCAAGGGCATGCTGCTCGCAGAAATACAGCGTATGACCACGCCGTGCGGCCTCAAGCATCATCGCAAAGGTGGAGTCTTTATAAGGCTTGAACGATGCAAGCGGGTCGGCGATGACAAGGAGTCGCATCGTGGGCTCAGCCATAGCGCGCAGGATCAGGGTCGGTCTGCTCAAGCTCAACCGAGGCCGCGAGCAGCGCGAGCCGCGCCACCACGCCGTAGGCATAGAAGCGGTTGGGCGCCGAATCGGGGTCGCTTTGGGTGTCAGGCAGATTGCAGCTTGAGGCAAACGGTAACGGAACAAAGTGCATGCCGGGGGCATTCAGATTTTCATCGCGGCCACGCGATGCGTGCACGCGATAAAAGCCACCCACCACATATCGGTCGATCATGTACACCACAGGCTCGGCAATGCCGCCCTCGACCGACTCGACCGTATGCACGCCCTCCTGCAGGATCACGTCACTGACCTGCAAGCCTTCTTTGACCACCGCCATCTTGTTGCGCTGCTTGCGATTCAAATTGCGGACTTCGGCGGGATCTTTGACGGACATCACGCCCATTCCGTAGGTGCCGGCGTCGGCCTTCACAATGACGAACGGCGTCTCGTCGATGTTGTATTCACGGTACTTGGCCCGAATCTGACGCAACAGCGTCTCGACCCCGGTGGCCAGACACTCCTCGCCCTCGCGCGCCTGAAAGTCGATCTTGGTACAGGCTGCAAAATAGGGGTTCACCAGCCACGGATCGATATCAAGCAGCTTGGCAAAGCGCTTGGCGACTTCGTTGTAAGCAGCGAAGTGTTGGGTTTTGCGGCGAACCGACCAGCCCGCGTGAAGCGGTGGCAGCAGCACCTGCTCGGACAGGTCGGTGAGCTGCGCCGGTGTGCCGGCCGATAAATCGTTGTTGAGCAGGATTGCGCAGGGGTCGAAGCCCTCGAGCGACACCCGCCGACCGATACGGCGAATCGGTTCCAGATGCAGCGTCTGACCATCGGGCAGATCCAGCGTGGTAGGGCCCGTGATCTCCGGGTTCAGCGACCCCAGGCGCACATCGAGACCCGTCTGCCTGAGGATCTGGCGCAGTCGCGCCACGTTCTGCAGGTAGTAGGTGTTGCGCGTGTGGTTCTCTGGAATCAGCAGCAGGTTTCGCGCGTCGGGGCAATATTTTTCGATGGCCGCCATCGCGGCTTGAACCGCGAGCGGCAGCATGGGCTCCGACAAATTATTGAATCCACCCGGAAACAGGTTGGTATCGACCGGCGCAAGCTTGAATCCAGCGTTGCGAAGGTCGACTGAGCCGTAAAACGGCGGCGTGTGATCCTGCCACTCCAGACGAAACCAGCGTTCGATCTGGGCGTTGGCGGCAAGCATCCGGCGCTCGAGATCGAGCAGTGGGCCGGATTGAGCAGTAACAAGGTGCGGAACCATGGGCGCAGAGCCGGGGCTGCGCCGGGCAGTGCGACATCCCGGGGCGCGCCCGCCTTCTCAGTTGACTGACGGACCCCAATTCTACTTGGCTGCACGCTGACAGCCCGAAGCGCCTTGTCAAACGAAACGGGGCGCGATCGCTCGCGCCCCGTTGGTGAAGCCCCGCTATGGATCAGCGGTGATAAGCAGTTTCACCGTGCGAGGCAATATCAAGGCCCTCGCGCTCTTCATCTTCGGCAACCCGCAGGCCGATCACCAGATCGACAATCTTGAAGGCGATGAACGCCACGACTGCTGACAGAACCACGGTGATCAGAACGCCCTGCAACTGAATCCAGACCTGCGATCCAACCGAGTACTCGGGGTTCGCCGCATTCTTCACATAGTCGAAGATTCCGGTGCCGCCGAGCGTGGGAGATGCGAACACGCCGGTCAGGATGGCACCAACGATGCCGCCCACGCCGTGCACGCCGAACACATCGAGCGAATCATCGGCACCCAGCATCCGCTTGAGGCCATTGACGCCCCACAGACACAGAACGCCCGACACGAGACCGATGATCAGCGCACCCATCGGGCCCACGAATCCGCAAGCCGGGGTGATTGCCACCAGGCCCGCGACCGCACCGGAGGCGGCGCCCAGCATCGACGGCTTACCCTTGCTCGACCACTCGCCAAACATCCAGTCGACCGTGGCAGCGGCGGTGGCGAACAGCGTGTTGACGAAGGCAAGCGCTGCGGTACCGTTGGCTTCGAGGTTGGAACCCGCGTTAAAGCCAAACCAGCCCACCCACAGGAGCGATGCGCCAATCATGGTCATCACGAGCGAGTGCGGCGCCATCGCTTCACGGCCGTAGCCCACGCGCTTGCCGATCACGTAAGCGCCCACCAGGCCGGCCACACCCGCGTTGATGTGCACCACGGTGCCGCCCGCAAAGTCGAGCGCGCCCTTGGCCCAAAGAAAGCCTGCGGCCGCCGTGACGGCTTCGAGCGATTTCTCGTCGGTGATCGCATCGGGACCGGCCCAGTACCAGACCATGTGCGCGGTCGGGATGTAGCAGAACGTGAACCACAACACCGAAAACAGCAGCACAGCGGAAAACTTGGCCCGCTCCGCAAACGCACCAACAATCAGCGCGCAGGTGATCGCGGCAAAGGTTGCCTGGAAAGCCACGAAGATCAGTTCCGGAATGACAACGCCCTTGCTGAAGGTTGCGGCCACTGAATCAGGCGTGATGCCCTTCAGGAACAGCTTGTCAAAAGTTCCGTAGAAGCTGCCGTCACCACCGAAGGCGAGTGTGTAGCCATAAACGGCCCACAGCACGCTGATTAGCGCGAAAATCGTGAACACCTGCATCAGCACCGACAGCATGTTCTTCGAGCGCACCAGGCCGCCGTAGAACAGCGCGAGACCCGGAATGCACATGAGAATCACCAGCAGTGTGGCAACAATCATCCACGCGGTATCGCCCTTGTTCGGGGTGGGCGGCGTGGCCTCAGCGGGCTTCGCCTCGGCTGCAGCGGGTGCCGCGGCAGGGGCGCTCGCCTGCGCAAGCAGAACCGGCGCGGACGCCACGGACGTGTTCGCCTGCGCCAACAGAACGGCGCCTTGACCGATGCCAGACTGGGCGATCAGTGCCGAGGCGGGCGCGTCAGATGCCGTGGCTGCAGGCGCCGACGCGAAAGACGACGCCATGGGCGCGCATAGAAGCGCTGCAAGCAGCGCCAACATTCGAATAATCGATTTCATGATGAGTTCTCCGTCTGGGCGCTTACAGGGCCTGGTTGCCGGTTTCACCGGTACGGATCCGCACGACCTGTTCGAGGTCATAGATAAAGATCTTTCCGTCGCCGATCTTGCCGGTGCGGGCAGAGCTTTCGATGGCCTCGACGGCACGCTCTGCGAGATCGTCGGCCACAGCGGCCTCGATCTTCACCTTGGGCAGAAAATCAACAACGTATTCGGCGCCCCGATATAACTCGGTGTGGCCTTTCTGACGACCGAAACCTTTGACTTCAGTCACTGTGATGCCCTGAACGCCAACCGCGGAAAGCGCCTCGCGGACTTCGTCGAGCTTGAATGGTTTGATGATCGCGGTGATCAGTTTCATGATGTGTGCATCCTTTCGGTGAAACGACGCCGGGCTCGCGCGCGTGCAAGCCCGGCCGGACAAACCGCTTAGAAGGTCTTGGCGAGCGAGACCAGCGCACGGGCGTCGCCCGCAGACTTGGTCACGTCATTCAACGCGCCAGTGGTAAAGAAGTTTTTCTTGCTGGTGGTCAGGTAGGACAGACCCAGCACCCAGCCAGAAATATCTTTGGTGATACCAACCTTGTAGTCGGTGACCGAGTTTCCGCTCAGGCCGTTCGCGGTGCCGTTCTTCAGGCTCAAAAAGCCAACGTGGCCATTCAGGCCCCAGCCATTACCCAGATCGTGGGTTGCGGCCAAATCGAGATAGGTGGTGCCCTTCGTAGACCCGCCGGACTTGCCGGCGTTACCCGGGGCGGCCCTGAAAAGCGCCTGGGTCGAAAAGTAATCGTCGATTGAGTAGAACAGCTTGGCGGTGATCGGACCCGCACCGATCCCGAAATAGACTTCTTTGTTGTCGATCTTCACGCCGCTGCTACCCGGGTAGGCGTAATAAATTGCGCCAATGTCATAGGTCAGCTTGCCCAGGGTGCCTTTGTATCCGCCATAGACATCCATCTCGAGCGAAGCGCCGTTGTAGAGCGACTGCTCCACGTTGGAGTTCCAGTTGCCGAGGTAAAAACCAGACTTGCTTGCGTAGTCAAAGCCGCCCTGAAGCGTGGGCTGGTAGCGAGTCTGGGTGAACCCGCGAAACTTATAGTCCGAGGCCAGCGTGATGTTGCCGGTAAACGGAGCGGGGTCGGCCGCGAAGGCTGGCGAAACGGCGGCGACCATCAGCGAAGCTGCGAGGAAGGAGCGGATTGTCATGGGGTTCTCCCGAGTGAGGAAAGGATTCGGAGGGCCTACTTCGCATATCCCGTGCCAGCCAATCCGCACCATCGCGGCATGCCGAACGTCCTTCCAGCCCACCGGCCGCCCCAAAACAGGGCAAGGACGGGCGCACCGACTGGCGAGCGCACCAGCTTGGGGCGTCGAGGCGCGCAAAGCGCGTGCTAGACTCGCGACCCCTTTTCGAGCACGCCGCTCTCGCCCCGACGTGCTGTTTTACGAGACAGCATGAGCCTGAACCGCTAACGAGGAATTGCCGATGGTCACGTCCCCTCAGCAACTGCTTGCAGACGCGCAGATACGGCTCGCCGAGCTGCTTCGGGCTAGCCCGGCCGCCGATCTCGAGCGCAATCTGAAGGCGCTGCTTGCGCAAACCTTCCAGAAGCTCGAACTCGTGACGCGAGAAGAGTTCGAAGTTGAGCGCGAACGGCTCGCCCGTCTGCAAATCCGCCTGGAGGCGCTCGAGCGCGAACTTCAGTCACGCGCGCCGGC
>CAZORB010000085.1:0-18879 GCA_964581825.1 uncultured Bordetella sp. | reverse complement strand
TGGCTACTTTCTGACCAAGCGGGGATCTCTCCTGCCAGACGGCACCGCCGGGGCTTCGGGCCCGGAGGGCGTCGCGAGCTCTGGCGGATCAGGTACTCCCGGCGGCGGCGCCACGCCAGCCGCCGATCTAGGCTGGGACGACGTTGAACAGGTCGATTTGATCGGAATTGAGATCGGATATGGACTGATTCCCCTGGTGAACGCCGATACGGGCGGTCAGTTGATGGCTCGCGTAAAAGGTGTTCGCAAAAAGCTGTCGGCAGAGCTGGGATTTCTGGTGCAACCCGTGCGGATTCGCGATTCGCTGGGACTGAACCCCGACGTTTACCACATCGTCCTGAATGGCGTCGTGCGCGGCAAAGGCGAGATCAAGGTCGGCAAAGAACTTGCCATCAATCCCGGGCAGGTACATGGACGCCTGGAGGGCATCGCGACGCGGGAGCCCGCGTTCGGAATGGAAGCGGTCTGGATCGACCCCTCTCAGCGCGACTATGCCCGTACGCTCGGCTACACCGTGGTGGACCCCAGTACGGCCATCGCCACCCACCTCAACGCAATCCTTCGCCAGAACGCAGCCGAACTGCTCAGCCACGACGAGACGCAACAACTGCTCGACAAACTCGCCGCCAAGTATCCGAAACTGGTCGAAGACCTGGTTCCTGGCAAGCTGTCCTTAGGCGTCGTGACCCGAATCCTGCAGAACCTGTTGGGCGAATCCGTACCGATTCGCGACATGCGCACAATCGTCGAAACTCTGACAGAAGCGGCTGCGAGAACTCAGGATCCTGATCAGCTGACGGGCCAGGTAAGGCCTCGGCTGGGTCGAATGATCCTGCAGGACCTGCTGGAAACCGAGGAACTGCTTCAGGTCATGACGCTGGACCCGTCGCTCGAGCAGCTGCTGCAGAACGTCGTTCAGCAGAGTGGTGGCGGAAGCGTGATGCTTGATCCCGATCTCGCCGAGCGCCTGTTTGCGGCCCTTCGTGAGAACGCGCGGATGGTGGAAGAACAGGGTCACGCAGCGGTATTGGTGGTGTCGCCACCGCTACGTAGTTGGCTGGCACGGGCTGTGCGTCATCGGATTACCGACCTGACGGTTTTGTCGTACAGCGAGATTCCAGAGGACCAGGCTGTTCGCGTCATTGCCACCGTCGAAGTTCAGCCAAAGAAATGAGCCAGGAGATCTAGATGAGACTTGAACGGGTAATTGCCAAGGATGCCAGGCGGGCCACCGAGCAGGTGATCGCCACCTTCGGCCCCGACGCTCTGATCATTTCGAATCAACGAGTCAACGGCATGACCGAGATTGTTGTCGCGGTCGATACCGAGGATGATGCTGAGGCAAGCCCCCCGCGCGAAGCGTCGCAAACCGCCAGGGTCTTCGCGCCACGAGCCGACCAGGGGTTCAGCCGATCTTTAATGGAGTCATTCAAATCCTCGGCGGCAGGAGACCGCGGATCCTCGCGAGGTGCCACCGGCGCCCGAACCGCTGAACCCGAACTGGCCGATCGCGAGCCCAGCACGCCCGCTCCCGCTGTTCAGGATGTCCCGCCCTTTTTGCGCAACCTGGCATCTCCCCCCAGACCCCAGGCACACGCCGCCGCCGAGCAGACACGCGCGATCGTTCGCGAAGAACCTTCCCTGAGCGCCCCGCCCGTCAGTCATGCTGGTGCGAAGGACACCGCCCCAGCCCCTGCCCCAGCCACCGAGCCAGTGCATGCGGACAGTTCTGAGGCTTCCGACCAGGGGCTCGACTCCGCACGGGCGCGCGATCTCGTCGACATGGTGCGAGCGGAACTGGCGTCCATGCGCCAGGAAATCGCATTGTCGCGCCAGGTCGAGAGCTTCCCCCCCGGAGGCTCCCTCAATACGGCGCTGCAGCCCCTCGCGGGAGCTCTGGTCGCCGCCGGTGCACCGAGTGGATTACGAACGCTGCTGCTTGATCAGGTTCGCGAATACGATGATATTTACGAGGCAGCCGAGCAGATGAAGCGCCAACTTGGCGCGACGCTGACCCACATGGAGCGACCGGACCGCTTCGAGGGCATCCATGTCATTGCTGGCCCATCCGGCGCTGGCAAGACGCAGATGCTGTGTCGAATCGCCGCGCGTCACGTCACGATGCATGGCCCGAGCTCCGTTGCCATCCTGAGCTTCGCCGATAACCGGATCGGTGCCTGGACCCAATTGCAGATGCTGGCCTCGCGACTTGGCGTTGATTGCTTCCGAGTCAACGGCCCGGATCTGTTGGGCCCTATGCTGGGTGAACTGGATACCCGAAAGCTGGTACTTATCGATACCCCGGGAACCGGGTTCGTCGACAAGCTTGACGGCATCCGGCGTTGCGCGCCCAAGGCATTGTTTAACCTGGTCATGCCCGCCGATTCCTCGATCTCCGGAATCGCCAGGTTCATCCCCTCCGCACCGGTGACATGGCATAGTGTGATGGTGAGTAAACTCGATGAATCAGCATGCGCCTGGCCCCTTATCCAGGCGCTCTGTAACCATCCAATTCCGCTGTCGGTGGGCAGCAATGATCCCGCCGCTGAAGCGCCGGCAATGGCACTCTCGCCTTCAGATCTGGTTCGCCACGCGTTTGATCAACTCGAACTACCCGCCAAGCCAGCAGGGCGCACTCGAAGCCCGCGCGCTACCACGGCCAAGCGGACCACCACTCGGGTAGCTCGTCATGCGGCTTGATCGGCCCCCAGAGGTGATCGGCATCGCCAGCGGCAAGGGTGGCGTCGGCAAAACCACGGTCTCAGTCAATCTGGCTGTGGCCCTCGCCGGATTGGGCCATAAAGTGGCGCTGTTCGACGCCGATCTCGGATTGGCAAACGCGCAACTCGCCCTTGGTGTCCGGCCGCCCTACAACTTCAGCCATGTTCTGGAGGGCAAAAAGACCCTGAACGAAATTGTCGTGAAGACACCGCAAGGGGTATTACTGGTTCCGGGCGCCTCGGGTGTACAAAAGATGGCATCGCTGAATCGCGCCGAGATCGGCCAGATCGTCAGTGCCTTCAGCGAGCTCGACAACGATATCGATTACCTGATCGTCGACGCAGCAGCAGGAATCGCTGAGTCCGTGATGCTGATGATGGCGGCCGCACAGCGGCGCTACATCGTCGTGCGCGACGAGCCATCATCCATTGCGGATGCCTATGGTGCCATCAAGGTGTTGATGCGCGACTACAAGCTCGACCAGATCTACCTTATACCGAACATGGTCGAAAATCAGGCTGCGGGTCGACAGCTCTTTTCTCGCATCAACGACGTTTGCAGCCGATTTCTGGGCCATACCTTGCGATACCTTCACTCAATCGAGGCCGACGGACAGGTACTTACGTCGCAACGCCATCACCGATCGGTTCTCGAGCACGCTCCATCATCGGCTGCTGCGCGAGACTTCCGACTGCTCGCTGAGGCAACGCGCGCGCTTGAGCCGGTCGAATATGCGTCAGGTGCGGTACAGTTCTTTATGGAACGCCTCTGCGGTCCACGATGACGACGGAGCCCGCCTGATGCACCGCACTCGCCTCTACGAACAGGTTCGCAACGACGCCAACGAGTCGTTGGTTCAGCACCTGGCCATGGTGAAACGGGTGGCTGTGCACCTCAAGGTCCGCTTGCCGCCAATGATGGAGCTGGCCGAATTGGTTCAAATTGGGGTAATCGGCCTTCTGGAAGCCTCGCGCACCTATGACCCAACCAAAGGCGTTGATTTCGAGGATTTCGCCTATAACCGAATTCGGGGCGCGATCATCGACGAAGTGCGTCGGATGTCATCGATGCCAAGGTCGGCGATCCAAAACCTCAAGCAGCATGGCGATGCGGCGCAGGCCCTTGCCAACCAGCTTGGCCGTGCGCCGCGAGAGTCCGAACTGGCCGAATTTACAGGCAAGGACCTTCGAGAATTCCAACGCGAAGGCAGTCACGCACAATGGTACGAAACCGTCTCAATGGAGGTTGTGCCTGACGAGGCCCTCAGCGTTGCGGCTGAAAGCTCCTGGGAGCCTGAAACGCGCGTCTCCGAGTCGCAAACGATGGATGCACTCCAGCAGGCCATCGAGGGGCTTTCCGAGCGCGAAAAACTGGTGCTGTCGCTATACTATTCCGAGGGATTGAATCTTAAGGAAATCGGCGCGGTGATAGGCGTTAGTGAATCGCGCGTCAGTCAGATTCTTTCCTCGAACGTCAAAAAGCTTCGGTCTCGACTGGGCTTCGATGGTTAAGTGTTCTCCAAACGTGCGTGCGCACCCTTTTGTCTAACCGCTAACCGCCAGGCATCGTGATCTCCATTTTTGGTCGCTCCAAGCGCGATGAAGCGCGCAAAAAAGCTCAGGCCGAGTACGAAGAGGCGCGAGACGCCGACCCCGCCTCCAGGTCTGGGCATGCGCTTACGATCCGTGCGGGCGCGCGAGCG
Organism: uncultured Bordetella sp.; assembly: GCA_964581825.1. Lineage (GTDB taxonomy): Bacteria > Pseudomonadota > Gammaproteobacteria > Burkholderiales > Burkholderiaceae_E > SYIM01. The sequence goes on along the minus strand of CAZORB010000085.1, from coordinate 14,456 downwards.
AAGGCGCATGTTGACAAGACCTTCATCACCGGCGCGGAAAAGGCTGTCACTTACGACGAGATGAGGGCCATTGCAATCGTGAAGGGCGAAGAAAAGCCCGAGCCACCCAAGGCCAGCGAATACCAGGTCATCAAATCGGTTAACGGCGAGCTGCTCACCTACCTGCCTTTGCCCTACGCCGAGCGCATCTTCAAGCTAGGCATGCGCTACCAAACCATGGAAATTACGGCAGAGCAGGCGGTCGAACTGGTTCAGCAGGTAGCGGATCAGATCAGTCTTGAACTTCAACTGAAGGAACCGTTTCTTGCACTTGAGTTTCTGCGTGAGGAACTGAAGCAGGAGAACGGGGAGCCTGATGCTGAGCCCGATGATGACAGTGCCTCCGGAAAGCGGTGATCAGCGGGCAGATCAATGACCACATTCCTACAGGTCATCATTCTTGTCGCGATTGCATCGATCGCAATTCTGGTTGTTTACCTGATCGATCGGGTCAACACACTTCAGCGCTACACAAGGCTGCTCCAAAACGACCTTGCCGAGCCAGATGACGCCAGCGCGGGACCATTCGGGGGTCTCACGGGAGAGCGGCTGTGGGATGCTGTCAGTGGTGTTCCCATCGATGGCTGGGATAAGCCCTCCATCGACCTTGTGCGTAATCGCTATCAGTTGGTCTTGCGAAAGCACGTTGAAGAGCTTTTCCTTGAGGGCTTTCAAAACGCGCAAGCGGGCGTACAGGCGATTCCTTCTTCATCGCGAATGATCCAGACGCTCCGCGGAGCCGTTGAGTCGTGGATCCCCATCGAGCACGCCATCGCTATTCATCAGGCGGGATTTGACCGCGCCAAAGCAGCGGATGACGGGCTCCCCGCGATCCGGCAGGCGCTCGACAGCGCTGTCTCAACTTTGTTTGGTGTGGCCGGAGTCAAGTTGCCTCTCCCCATGTCAGAGCATTTAGTTCCTTTCACGGAAGCCGAGCGCGCGGCCGAAGCGGTAGCAAGCGCACAGGCTGGGCTCACAACCCAACCGTCGGCCAGCGGGGGGCAGCCCAACGTGCCAGCGCTACCCGCAGGGTCCTCGAATGGCGCGGTGCCCGTGACAGCCACGCCCGCTCTGACAGCCCAGGCCACTCCCGCAGGGGCAGCGTCCGCCGCTGCAGAGCCCAACCTTGGCGCGGCCATGGCGGCTGCCCTCGGTAGCATCGATGCGCCCAGTTCGAAGCGCCCGTGATTTCCATATTCGCTCAATGAGCCTTCCCGCGAGCCTTGGCACAACCTCGGACGCGCCGCGAAGCAGATTCGTTGGATTGTCGTTGCTCGGGATCGCGACGCTTGCGGCACTTCTTGCGGGCTGCGGCGCAGGGAGTGGGGCGCCCCCAGCTCAGAGTCGAACGCTCGGCGGATTCGCCATTGATGGCTATCTGGCGGACGCGGAAATCCGATGTCTCGACGCAAATGGGGCGGTCGTTGCGACATCACGTACCACCAGCACGGGTGCCTGGATCATGCGGATCCGCACGGCATCAACATCGTGCAAAACACTTGAGGCTTCCGACGGCATCGATATCGGCACGAATCCGTCGAACTTCGCTGAGCGTAGTGCGGTGCCACTGGGAACCCGCTTCACGGCCAGCATCGCCCACCTGGATCCTGCCAGAATCGGTAACCTTCAGCTGGTCATTTCGCCGTTAACCTCGCTGATCCATTCACTACAGGTTCAGCGGGCGCTGTCGCCGGCTGCTGCGCGTAGCGCAATTCTTCTGCCACTCGGCCTGCCCGACTCCATCGACCCACTGGTTGACAATCCGATCGCCTCCGGCAACGCGCGCTTCTTCGGCGCAGGCGTCCTCGCGGCAACTATCATCCGCGACACCAACGCTGGAATCGTCGATGCCATCGCCAGAAACGGCCAGCCGGTCTCGCTAGACCTGCGTCGACAGATCCACCAACAAGTCACTCACAGTTTTGCTGAACTGGCACGCTCGGGGGTCCTCAGCAAAGCGGCACTGTCCAACGATCAGCCTGACCCGGATTCACCGCTTGCACTGCTCGCTGAGGATGCCCTTAAACGGATGCGCGCCGGCCCTCCCGCCCTGTCTGCAATGGTTGCCGGGCTGCAATTCGACGCGGTACGAACCATCGTGGCGCAATATTCGGGCAAAAGTGGCGCAGCGTTATCGCGCGCGATCGACTCGGCCGATCTGAGCCAAATTGCCCGCGTCTCCGCGACGCTCAACGAAGCCAGCCAGACAAACCTTCAAAGACCGCGGATCCTTTCAGCGCTCGGTACCGAACCCAACCTGGCACTGGCATCGCTCGCGACAGCGGTTCGAACCGTATTAAACGGCGGAACAAATCGGTTGATCGCCGAGAAAACAGACGGGTCCCGCGCCATCGAAATCAGTCTCAACAATACGCTGCAGGACTACTTGAAGGTGGCTGGCGAGCAACTGCGTTTCTTCACTACCTCTGACAACACAACTGGCCAGGCGGTCTCAGTGACGGATTTCGAGCGTGGCACGGCGCCAGCGTTATCGGGAGCACTCAGCGCGGTCTCCCTGGCGTTCACCCAGCCTCAGAGTTCGACACTGCTGTCGGAGACCACAGAAAAGGTTGTCCAACTCGGATTCAGGGTTGAACGCGTCGACCCTGCGGGCGTCATGAACATCAGGCTTGCCGCAGTGGTTGACCGCGTACGCATAAAGTGGTCGCCAGAGGGCTTGGTTGTACGAACCCCCGACGATTCGATCCTCTATGGGTCGTTTCGAATCGGCGCGACGGCAGAAGAGTCGCCTCTGACCTTGTCGAACACCAACAACAGGCTCGCCAATCTGATATCGACAAAAGCAGGTTCACTACGTATCGACATGGCCGGATTCCTAACCGCCCTTGGGTTGAACCCCGAGGCGATTCTCCAAACCTATTTGAGCGACAGTGTCCTGACGGTGGAAGCGGTGATTTCGGATGTTGTGATTGCACGCGGATCGGATACGAGCCCGCAAAAGCTTGCCGATCTGTCGATTAGTGTTGCACGCGACGCTGGTCAAGTGGCTCTCAACATCCTGGGGGCCGGGCTTCGAGGCACCGTGACCGCAGGACGTTAAGCGCCACTGGCGCAGTTAGGCGTAGCTGGCCGCCGCCGACTGAGTCTCGGCAGCGTCTCCTCCAGCAATTCCCCTTAGACACGAGCGCATCTGTTTCTTTTCAAGGAAGCTTAGAGGACGAACAAATCGCTCCCTGCTCTGCAGCAGAAGCTCACGATCGACTTCCTGGGGAATACCGGTGCTTTGAGCGAGCGCAACACGCAACTCTTCTCGACTTTCCTCGCTTTGGGAGCCCCACCAGTTACGCACTACCTCCTCGATAGTCGCGTTGTGCTCTACCCCAACCAACTGAGTGTCTGCTCCGCGTTCCTCGCCATTGGGTAGCGGTTTCAGATCGGCAAGATCGTCGGGGCGAACGGTCAAGCGACGGTCAGCCTGCGACAACAGTAATGCCCACTCAGGGTCTTCCTCACGCAACAATGAAAAGTCGAGAACCCCTTCATCGGCCAACATTACGACACTGAGTCCACGCAGCTGAGCGTCGTCTATCGCGGGCAGTAGCCGTTCGTCGTCGCAGGCAATCAGCACTGTTTCGCAGGACTGGCACTCGGCGAGACGCCGCAGATCTCGCTCAAGCAGGGCCCAGGTTTCCTCACCTTCGGCCGCAGACCGAACCACCTGTTCGTCGAATAGTTGCCCATCAGGGCGATCGGTGTACCAATAGACTCTACGAAAACTCAGATCCAGACCCGTACCGTTCGCGATCCGAGACAAGGTCCTGATGAGCCCTCGACGCGAGACCTCCGGCTCAGCGCCGGGATCGCATTCGCGATTAACGAGCCACGACGTAAAGCGATCGTCTACCAATGCAATACACGATGCGTGGCGGCTGGTTCTAGGACGACGGGGACCGGTAGGAACCGACTGCGAGGGAGAGCGAAAGACCTGAGATGCGATATGCCGATTAGGTTTCATCTGAAATTCGTGTTGCTCGTCTGGTGCCCGACTTAGCGCTCGCGAAGCGCCTCCGAGAGCGTTTTGACGACGGGCTTGGTGAGATACTTGAGAACGGTGTTTGTGCCAGTACGAATTTCGACAGTTGCGGTCATGCCCGGTTGAATTTCAAGATCTTCATTGGGACGACCGCTGAAACGCCTACCATCTGTACGTACACGAACACGATAGTACGGTTGTTCGCCCTGCCGTAGATCCTCCGTGAGAGTGTCGGGGCTGATGTAAGTCAGCTTACCCGGTAGATCGCCGTAGATTGTGTAATCGTAGGCGTCAATCTTCACCGTTGCAGAAAGCCCTGGCTTGATAAAGGCAATATCTGCCGGCATCACTCGCGCTTCAATCAACAGATCGTCTTCCAGCGGAACGATCTGCATCACCTCTTCGCCTGGACGGATGACGCCGCCTCGGGTGGTGATGCGAACATTTTTGACCACACCATGAAGCGGCGCACGGAGCTCTGTCTGGTCAACCTGGGTCATGCGTTGCGCCATGGTTTGCTCGATACCGGCAAGATCTTCCAACGCTTTGCTGAGCTCGGCCTGAGCGTCTTGAAAATAGCGATTACGCTTGTTAGTGATCTGCGAGGTGACTTCAGCAACCTGCCGTTCAAGTCGCAATACTTCAGTACGGCTGACATCGCCCGTCTTCAAAAGCGGCTGCGTCATTTCGAGTTCGCGCTGGGCAAGCTGCAACAGGTTTTGCAGCGCCGTGACTTCCTCGTCGATCGCAGCTTTGCGCTTGTGATACAGCACCAGCTGGTTTTCGCGGAATTGCGGATAGTTGCTCAGCATGGGCGGGAAAACTGGCTCGCCGCCAAAAACTTCAGCGCGCAACCGAGCAACCGTTGCTGTCAGCCCAGCTGATTTAGCACGCGCTTCAAGAAACGAGGCTTCGCTGCGTGCCCGCTCCAAGCGAACCAGAACCTGACCACGATCAACCGTGTCACCGTCCTTAACCAGTAGCTGCTCGATCGTTCCGCCGTCCTGCGACTGAATGACCTGCGAGCGCTGGCTGGCGATGACCTGACCTGGCGCCCGGGTGATTTGGTCGATTTCTGCGAAGTAGGCCCAGGTCACGAATACCACAAGTGAAAAGGCGGTTGTCCAGAGCGTTAGCCGAGAGCGCTTCAGATCGCGAGCCAGAATCCGACGGTCGCGCCCTGGCTCACCCGATTCAAGAAACCAGAAGATCTTCATGCTGCCGCCTCCGCGGCATTAGCTTTTTGTAACCTCGCAAGGACCTGATCGCGTGGTCCATCCAATGCGATCTTGCCCCGGTCGAGAACGATCAGGCGGGTGACGAAGGGCAGCAAGGCTGGCTTATGCGTGACCGCTACGATGGTTGATTCGGCGGGAAGGCCCCCGAACAAGTGCTTCATCACGGTTGCCTCGAGCGCCCCGTCCATGGATGCGGTCGGTTCATCGAGCAGCATCAATCGTGGTTGCATCAGTAATAAACGCGTAAGGCCCACCAGCTGCCGCTGTCCTCCGGACAGCCCACGCCCGCCTTCGGTGATCTCGAGTTCGAGCCCCTTGGGATGCCCCTGAATGACCCGATCGAGTCCAGTGGCCTGGCAGGCTTTGAGGATCTGGCCATCATTGGGCGAAGGTAGCCCGAGCGTAAGGTTGTCTCGAAGCGACCCGTTGAACAGACGAACGTCTTGCGGCAGGTAGCCAATGTGCTCGCGCACAAATTCGGGCGCGAGGTGCGACATGTCGACGCCATCAAGAAATACCGTGCCCTGCCCCGGCTTGAATAGCCCGGACATCAACTTGATGAGCGTTGACTTGCCTGACCCTACCGCGCCGAGCACGGCGATTCGCTCACCGCCACGAACCGACAACTCGGGAACATCAATGACAGCGCGGTCTCGGCCATACGCAAATTTAACCTGATCGAGCCGAACCTGGCCGGAACAGGACTGCGGTACGACAAGACGGATCTCGGGATCGCGATCGCCTGGCATCGCCATGATCGCGTCCAATGACTTCAGCGCAACCTTGGCGTGCTTCCACTGAACAATAAGCCCAGGTATTTGCGCCATGGGTGCCAGTGCGCGGCCGGACACGATGGAGCAGGCAATCAGGCCACCCATTGTGAGACTACCTGATGCAATAGCGTAGGCGCCCGCAGCAATCAGCAGTACATAACTGACCTGCTGAATGGTTTGCGCAAGGTTCGTGGAAAACGCCGTGAGCGTTCGCATTCTGAGTTCGCTCTGCGCGATCGTAGCGGTGAGCGCGCGCCACTGATCGAGCATCTTCCACTCGCCTCCCGCAGACTTGACCGACTCGATGCCATCAACGGCTTCGATCAGCAATCCGTTCTTACGGTTCGACTCGGTCATGTGCTCGGCCGTATGCCGCTCAATGGGCTGCCGGAAGGCCATGCCGGCCAGGATCGCAATGGGAACCATCAGCAGCGGAACCAGCGCCACCGGTCCTGCCAACATGGCGATAACCGCCACAAACAGGAGCGCGAAGGGGACGTCGGCAAGAATGAACAGCGTCGACGAAGTCATGAAATTGCGAACCGACTCGAAGTGGCGGATTTGCGAAGCGAATGTGCCGACCGTTCGCGGGCGAGCATCAAGCCGAATATCGAGCGCCTTGCCGAAAAAAATCGCTGATAGCTCTTGGTCGATCAATTTGCAGGCGCGATCCACCATCAGTGCACGCACTTGTTTCAGGATCAGCTCAAGCACGATGGCGATCAGCACGCCGATGGTGAGCACCCAGAGCGTGGCGTAACCTTTCGTGGGCACCACCCGGTCATAGACCTGCATGGAATACAACGCCGCCATCAGTCCAATGATGCTGACGACCGCTGTTGCAAAAACAGCTTCGAAAAACACCCGACGGTGGCGCCGAATGGCGAATGCGAACCATTCAGCGGCAGTGCGTACCGGCGCTCCGGACTCACTCGGTACTGAAGCCAATGTAACGGGAAGATGCAGAATGACGCCGTCGCGTGCGGCCTCTGCGGTAAGCGTCATTGCGGCGCCAGAAGCGTCTTCCACCGCAAAAGCGCCCCCCCCTAACAGGCCGCGCACCAGCAGCACATTGCTGTAGTCGGCCGACATCCACAGAGCAGGCATATCGCCGCGAACGGCATGACCTGGGGCAAGTTCTCGGCACTCGGAATGCGGAAAGCGGGCCAACCAACATTCGCGGGCACGCTCGACGCGCCCCAACGCGGCGAGCTCTATCCCATCGTCTGTCTTGGCGAGCATACTGAAGCGGTGTGCAGGGACCGCCTGTCCCTGCAACGCGGCCAGCCGCGAAAGCAGCAGCGCCAGCGTTGGGTCATCGCGGGAGGTTTCGTCTGACATCAAGGTCCAAGCCGTGAAAGAGAGCGAGCGTCGACGCGACCGCTCAACATCAGAAGCCGAAGATGCGCCGCCTGAATTCCTGCTTCGAGGTCAGCAAGCGTGTATCGCGCCTGCGTGGTCTCGCGCTGCGCGTTCAACACATCAAGCCAGGTTTTGCGCCCGACCTGATACTGCCTAAGGTAGGACGCGACAACTTCATCAGTGGAGCCGGCGATGGCGCGGGCGGGCTCAAGCTGAAGAGTTTGCGCCTGCAGGTCAAGCCACGCTGCCCGTACCTGCTGCGCCAACTGGCGCTCATGCGTGACAACGGACTCTTCGCTCGCCTCGACGCGGGAGGCAGCCGCCTGAACCGCGGTCAGCGACGACAGTCCGGGACCCGGTTTGAACTCTACGCCCACAAAAGCCCTGGTGCGATCTGTGCCGAAAGGCACTGTCCCCAACTGCTGCCTGACCGCCGCATAGACGGTGGGACGGGTTCCCGCGCGGGTCACGTCGATCTGAGCACGGGACGCGACCACCAGCGCCTGCAGCCTCCGCCGCTCCGCTGAAAAGTCCAGGGCCGCGTCAAGCGCTTCTAACTCGCTTCCGGGAACCCCTGGCAATCGATCTGGCGCACGCAGCCCACCCGAGAGCGAGATTCCCGAGATCTGCTCGAGACTGACACGAGCTGTTTCGAGCGCGCGCTCAAATTGCAGCCGCTCGGCAACGGCTTGTTGAGCGCGTGCCGCGGCGAGCGTTTGATCGGCTTGTGGGCTTACCTCAGCGCGCACGCGCCGCTGGATCATTTCAAGCAGTCGACGGTGCTCAGCCTCATTGAGTCGGGCAATCTCGATTCGCGCTTGTTGCCGAATGAATTCATAGAACGATACGCCAACCGAAAGCATGACCTGCTGCTCGGCTTCGATCACGGCTGCGGACGCAGCCTCGCGGTTGGCCGTTGCCAGGTCAATCTGGCCGGGAATGCGCCCGCCGCTCCACAGCGGCTGCTGGATCTGGAGCGCGGCTGCCCTGGCACCGTCGTCAGCTTGTACCTCGCTGGTAACCGATGGAAAACGCGCCCAGTTGGCGCCATCCAGGTCAAAACCGGCCGCCTGCAGTTCGCCCTGCTTCGCCCGAACCGTAGGGTGAACCGACACGGTGGCCTCGAGGAGGCGCGACAAGCTGACCGGACCGCCGCTGCCAAAACGCGACAGACGCCCGGCCTGTGGGCGAGCGGAAATGACTTCAGCTGCAGAGTCTGCTGCAGGCGCGGCCGCGCCCGCCGACTGAGCCCAAGCCAAGGGGGTAGCAGACACACAGAACAGACCCGCCAGGGCGATAGCGATCGCACCGCTGCAAAGGCCAGGGCGGCACCATACGATGGAACGGGAAAATACAGAGCGCTGCAAGTCGGTCAAAACCGTCGCAAAAACTATTTTTGTCTAATACGTAGCTGTCTGATTCTACGTGATATCCCAGAGCGGATCGAGGCAGAACGACAGCGACGGGCGAAAACTGAAAAGCGCCTTCAGCGCCGAAAGGCGACTACCCAAACCACGCGAACCAAGACGATTCCGGTCATGACGGCCAGCAGGTCATTCGGGTCACCATACTGCCAGGGCGCAAATGACTGGATCAGTTCAACGAGCAGTCCCATCGCGATAAGACCGATTACCAGCCACTTCGGGCTGTTCGGATAGGCGAGCAGGCCAAACGCCGTCAGCGCAGCGAAGGTGAGAGAGATCTGGATTTTCCCCCAAAAGCCGGACGTGTCGAGGTCAATCGCGCCGGTTGGAGGCAGCGAAAGGGCGACAACGATCAGGCAGCAGCACCAGAAGGCTTGACGAAGCATCCGAAAATTCTGGCACAGTCTGCCCGCGAGCCCAAACAGGCCGAGCGCGAACGTCTGTGCCTGGAACGCCGGACCGCGTGCAACAAGGCTCCGCGCCCGCCTATTCCCGCGCAGACAGGCGGATCGCTGCGCAGCAATCCGCCTGCGCGGCCGCCGCTTACTCGGCTACAGCCCCGGACGCTTTAACAACCGGCGTCCAGCGCTCGAGTTCTGCTTTCAGCATCGCAGCCATCTGTTCTGGGCCCACACCCATGATCACATAGCCAAGTTCAGTCATGCGCTTGACGAACTCAGGCGAACGAGTGCCTTTGATCGCCTCGCCGCTAATTTTGGCGATGACATCGGCCGGTGTGCCCGCCGGTGCCGCCAGCCCAAACCAGACGCCCGCCTCGTAGCCCTTGACGCCCGCCTCGGCGATCGTTGGGAGATCTGGGAGGGCAGGGTCACGCTTCGCACCGGTAGTTGCCAGCGCACGAAGCTTGCCCGCTCGAATGTGCGGAAGCGCCGACGGAATGTTGTCAAACATGATCTGCACCTGCCCGCCCATCAGATCGGTGATCGCGGGAGCGCTGCCCTTGAAGGGCAGGTGGATCGTTTTTGCGCCTGTCAGATGCAAGAACAGTTCACTCGACATATGGATACTGGTGCCCGACCCACTGGAGGCAAAGGTCATTTTTCCGGGGTCGGCCCTGAGCATCGCCAGCAGTTCCTGAACGTTGGTTGCCTTCACAGAAGGATGCACAACCAGCACGTTTGAAAGCGACACCAACCCCACTACAGGCGTCAGATCTTTGTTGGGGTCAAACGGCATCTTCCGGTACAGAACGGGGTTAATGCCGTTGATGCCGCTTGTGGTCATTAGCAGGGTGTAGCCATCTGGCGCAGACCGCGCCACCTCAACGCCGCCGATGTTGCCGCCAGCCCCTGGCTTGTTTTCAACGTTAACCGGCTGACCGATGGTTTTGCTGAGTTCGGCAGCGATCGCCCGGGAGGCAATATCAACCGCCCCACCTGGGGGAAACGGGCAGACGAGCCGAATTGGCTTGTTAGGAAAGGCTTGAGCCTGAACCGCGAACGAGGTCGCGGCGAGCATTGCAAAGACGGCGGAACGAAACCAGGCCATCGTAAGACTCCGGTGTGTAAATAAAACCGCGATGATAATGAACCGCGGGGTCAGCCTGGATGAATCATCGCCTTCCCCAGGGTATCCAGGCACCCCGCCCCTGCATCGACTACAGTTAAGGGTGCGTTCGATTTCGGACGCCCCCCTCTCTCATAACAACTCTCTTCTCCGATGCGTCATTGCTGGCCAGTGCTGCTTGGCGGCGTCTGTATTGTGCTGTCAGGCTGTTCAGCGTTTCAACCAATCGCTCCGCCGAAGGCGCCCGCGCAACCACCAGTTTCTGCGAACTGGCAGGCGCCGCTTGCTCACAGCGGATCGGTCACCGAACTGTCGTCTTGGTGGGGTCGAGTCGGAGATGAGACCCTGCCCGTCCTGATCACATTGGCCCAGGCGGCAAGCCCCACCTTATCTTCCGCGGCAGCCCGCGTTGAAGAGGCGCGCTTACAGCAGGCGGTAGGGCTCGCAGCACTTGGACCGTCGATTGATGCATCGGCTGGGGTCAACCGAGGGAACACGCAATATCCGCTACCCCTTTCACGCACGACCTCGGCAGCCATTGCCGCCAGCTGGGAAGCAGACCTGTTTGGGGCCCGGAAACTCGCCGTGACAGGGGCGGACGCACGAGCCGCCAGCGCGCAAGCGCAATGGCATGACGCACGCGTGATCGTGGCGGCTGAAACCGCTGTTCGATACCTGTCCTTGCGTTACTGCGAAGCCGTGCGCACTGAGATTGAGCAGGACCTGAGGTCGGTTGAAACGCTTGGGAAGCTCGCCCGCGTCAGTGCAGAGGCGGGTCTGTTGGCTACATCACTCTCGGATCAGGCCCGCGCTCAGCAAGCGGCGGTCCGTGCAAGCCTGCTGGGCCAACAGGCTGCATGTGACCTTGAAGTAAAGGCACTTGTAGCGCTCACAGCGCTATCCGAACCCGAACTGCGAGCGCGGCTGTCAAAGGAGGCCGGGCGGCAGCTTGACGTGCCGCCCACACTAGCCATTCAGAAGCTGCCCGCGCAGGTCGTTGCACAACGGCCGGATGTGTATGCAGCCGAGCGCGAGATCATCGCCGCGGCCAGCGACGTTGGCGAAACGCAGGCGCTCCGCCTGCCACGCTTGTCAATTGGAGGTTCGGTCGGCGTGTTCAGCGTGCGAGGTGGCCCGCTCGCCGCTGACCTCAGCACCTGGTCGATCGGCCCGCTGCGGCTTCAAGTTCCCCTCTATGACGGCGGCGTCCGCCAGGCCCAGCTGAAGGCTGCCGAGGCTCGATTCGACACCGCGGTACGCCAGTACGAAGCCCGGGTCAGACAGGCAGTTCGTGAAGTCGAGGAAGCACTTGTCCAGTCGTATTTCAATGCAGAGCGACTCGCGCAGGTTCGAACCGCCCGCCAGGCGCTCGAGCGCTCACTGCAGGCAGTCGAGCGCCGCACGGCTGCTGGGCTCGCGTCACGACAGATGCTCGAGGAGGCGCGTCGCCAGGTCATCGAGGTCCGCATCAATGAGCTGGCGCTGATTCGTGAGGGCCTGATTGCCGGCGTATCGCTCTATCGAGCCGCGGGAGGCGGCTGGGACGCACCATGACTCAACACATTTCGAATTCATGGCCAATCGGCGCAATCAGATCCGTTGGCAGGCAAGCACGGTTGCTCATGATCAGCGGGCTGGTCGTGGCGGGCGCCGCGATCTGCCTGACGGCCCAACCGCACCAGGCACTCGCACAGACCGCGACGTCTCGCCCCGCGCTCAGTGTTTCAACTACCGCCCCGGTACGCGAAAAGCTCGTCATCAGGCTGCCCGCAAATGGCAGCATCGCAGCGTGGGACGAAGCGCCGATAGGAACCGAAACGAGCGGGTTGCGGCTGATTGAGGTCCGCGCCTCAGTAGGCGATGTCGTCAAAAAAGGCGACTTGCTCGCGGTGTTTGCCTCGGCCACGCTCGAGGCGGAACTGGGCCAATCGGAGGCGGCTATTCAGGAGGCCCAGGCCCAGCTGTCTGAAGCCCGCGATAACGCGGTGCGTGCACGGTCTCTACAGGGAACCGAAGCGCTCAGCGCCACACAGTTTGCGCAGTATCTGTCTGCTGAACAGATCGCTGCCGCCCGGCTGCAGGCCGCCAGGGCTCAGCAGCAGGTCATTCAGGCGCGTCTCGCACAAACCCGCATCACGGCGCCGGACGCGGGCATCATCAGCGCGCGTCATGCCAGCATCGGCTCGGTGCCGGCCCCAGGACAGGAGCTCTTCCGCCTGATTCGACAAGGCAGGATTGAGTGGCGCGCAGAGGTAACTGCCGACGAACTGCTGCGGATAGCACCAGGTGCGCAGGCACAGCTGTCGTTGCCTGGAGGCGCCAGCATCACGGGTCGAGTCCGCATCCTGGGCCCAGTTGTCGATGCGCAGACGCGTAACGCCATTGTCCACGTCGATGTGCCCTCGATGAGCACTCAACAGGGCTCTCGCCTGCGGCCAGGCATGTTCATTCGCGGACACTTCGAACTCGGCGAAACCAGTACGCTGGTGGTCGCGCAATCCGCCATCGCGATGCGCGACGGATTCAGTTTCGTGTTCCGCATTGAGCCCGACCAGCGCGTGACCCAAGTCCGGATACAAACAGGCCGTATTGCGGCGGATCGCGTGGAAGTCTTGTCCGGCCTGAAAGGCGATGAAACGCTGGTTGGTAGCGGCGCCGGGTTTCTGAATGACGGGGATCAGGTGCGCGTCGTTCCTGCGCCATCACCCTCGCCTAGCGGCCGGCGCTGAACGGGAACGCCTGCGTCATGCTTAACGTCTCAGCCTGGTCGATCCGTAATCCGATTCCGGCCATTCTGTTGTTCGTGATGCTCTGCTTCGCTGGGGCGGTCGCGTTCAAGTCGATGAAAGTGCAGAACTTTCCGGATATCGACCTGCCGACCGTAGTGGTCAGTGCCACCCTGCCCGGTGCCTCACCCTCCTCGCTTGAAAACGATGTGGCTCGGCGCCTTGAGAACGCGATTGCATCGATCCAGGGGCTGAGACACATCACCACTCGAATCCAGGACGGAGCCCTCACACTCACTGTCGAGTTCCGGCTGGAGAAGCCCGTTCAGGAAGCGGTCGATGATGTGCGGTCAGCGGTGCAGCGCGTGCGATCCGATTTGCCCGCTGATCTGCGCGAACCAGTCGTGCGAAAGCTCGATATTGCGGCGCAGCCTGTGCTCGCCTACGCGGTAAGCTCAAGCCGCTTCGACGACCAGGCGCTCAGCTGGTTCATCGATAACGAATTATCCCGCGCGCTGCTCGCTGTACCTGGCGTAGGTTCGGTGACGCGGGTTGGCGGCGTAGACCGTGAGGTCCGCGTTGCATTGGATCTGGCACGAATGCAGGCCCTGGGGCTGACCGCCTCAGATGTCTCACGACAGCTTCGCCAGGTGCAGCAGGAAAGCGCTGGTGGCCGCGCGGACGTCGGTAACGCCGAGCAGCCAATCCGAACCTTGGGCGTCGTAAGAAACGCTGCAGAGCTCGCGGCCATTGAAATCGCGCTGAACCCGACAGCATCGGCAAGTTCGATGACCGGGGGCGCGATGCAGCAGGCGCCCACTCGACGCACCGTTCGACTCGACCAGATTGCCACCATCACCGATACCCATGCCGACCCGCGGTCAGCGGCGCTACTCGATGGCAAGCCTGTGGTCGGCTTTGAGGTATCGCGCAGCCGCGGCGAAAGCGAGGTGGCCGTCGGCCAGGCGGTGCGACGAACGCTTGAGCGTTTGGCCCGCGACAACCCCCACATCCGGCTTACCGAAGCCTTTGACTTTGTAACCCCGGTACAGGACGAGTACGACGCTTCGCTCATGTTGCTGTACGAGGGGGCCCTCCTCGCGGTGCTGGTGGTGTGGCTCTTTTTGCGCGATATGCGCGCCACCCTGATTTCGGCGGTAGCGCTGCCCTTGTCGGTGGTCCCAGCGTTCATTGGAATGGCGTGGCTAGGCTTCTCGGTCAATGTGGTCACGCTGCTCGCGCTGTCGCTGGTCATCGGCATTCTGGTGGATGACGCGATCGTTGAGGTGGAGAACATTGTTCGCCACCTGCGGATGGGGAAATCGCCCTACCAGGCTGCCATGGAGGCAGCCGACGAAATTGGCCTGGCCGTG
>CAZORB010000084.1:0-18964 GCA_964581825.1 uncultured Bordetella sp. | reverse complement strand
GGATCTGGAATGGGCGCAGCCGCCGCCAGACGCCTTGCCGCTGACGGCTATCAGATCGCCGTGTTGTCATCATCTGGCAAAGGCGAGGCGTTGGCGCGATCGCTCGGCGGTGTGGGGGTGACAGGCTCGAACCAGTCAACCGAAGACATACGCAAACTGGTTGACCTGGCGATGGAACGTTGGGGTCGTATTGATGCGCTGGTGAACTCAGCGGGACACGGACCTCGTGCGCCCATCCTCGACATCCCCGACTCGGATTGGCATGCAGGGCTAGAAATTTACTTTCTGAGCGCGGTACGGCCAATTCGTCTGGTTGCGCCCATCATGGCCCAGCAAGGAGGGGGCGCCATTGTGAATATCAGTACCGCATGGGTGCATGAGCCCTCCGAGATGTTCCCAACGTCCGCGGTGTTCCGGGCAGGGCTGGCCAGCTTCACGAAAATCTTCGCTGACACTTACGCGGCTCGCAATGTCCGCATCAACAACGTTCTGCCGGGTTGGATCGACAGCCTGCCCGCTACCGAAGCGCGACGTGAAAGCGTCCCCATGCGTCGCTACGGACGCGCTGAAGAGGTCGCTGCCTGCATTGCATTTCTGCTGTCGGAAGGCGCGGGCTACATCACCGGACAGAATCTTCGCGTAGATGGCGGCATTACGCGCTCTGTCTAAACGCCCGCCTCAATCAGGGCAGGCATCGCGCCACGGCGGTGCCCACCCTCTTCTGCATGAGTGTCCAAAACCCAGCGGTTCTACAACGCGCTCGTTAGCGCGTCTTTGCAATCGCCAAAGACTTCTGGGTGAACAGGTAATGGGTGGACTCGAGTGGCTTATGACAGGCCAGACACTCTCCCTGGCTAAAACCTTGCCTGGCCGATCGGTCCGCGGCAAAAACCGCATACTGCCAGTCTCCGTTTCGCAGCATGGCTGGAATCGCCTCACCCCAGCCCTGCCCCACCGCCATGCCCGTGAAGAAAAGTAATCGGTCCGCCTCGAAGAACCCATCAGCGCCGACGATGGGCTTGCCCTGCGGGTCGAGCTTTGCCGAATACACTTCGACGAGCACAGTCGAGCCTTCAAGCGGTGCGCGCTGGGCTGCAATATTCTCGATTAATGTCGGGCTCGCGTAGAACCGACGTACCTGGCGGGTCGTCTCAAAGTTCATCGTAAGGTAGTGCGTGAATCGCTCGCGGTAGTCAGCAGGAAACACCATGCGGCTGCCGGTCAGAGAAGCAAGTGGCGCGGACCGGACCGACGCCTCCGCAGGACTCGCAGGCAACGTCGAGAAATAGGCTGCCAGCGGTTTGAGATCAGCGTCCGACAGTTGCGATGCGATAGCGTTCATTACGCCGCTGCGCCTGGAGCCGTCACGCAGGGCGCGAAGCTGATTCTCAAGATACGCCGCTCGCTGGCCCGCCAAATTGGGAATCGTATCGCTGATGCTGATTCCGTTTTTTCCGTGGCAGGCTGCACAAACTGCTCCGGCCAGCGCGGAGACTCGGTCAATAGCAGGGTCAGCGCGGCTTAAAGAGGTCAACGCGAGGAGAAAAATCGCCGCAACGATCTTCATACCCGGAAGGTTTTCCCTTCTCATGTGCGCTCCTTTGTAATGAAGTCGAACCCTGCCATACCCAAATGGTTCATGCACAACGATACCAGGTAGCAAGGATGGTGCGCAGCTCGCTTCGTATCTGGTGGCCCCTTAGGCTGCATCACCGTTTTAGCAGTGCGTCGAGCTGCTGGGACAAATTCTTTACGGCAGCGCTGAGGTCTCGAATCTCCTGCTCCCGCAACCGATCGATCTTCTCGTGCAAGAGCTCGATTTCAAGTTCAGCTTTCACATTGACTTCGTAGTCGCTGTTGGCATCTAGACGATCGATCGCTGCCTGCCTGTTTTGGCTCATCATGATCGCTGGCGCGGCGTAAGCGGCCTGAAAAGACAGAATCAAGTTCAGCAGGATAAACGGATAGGGGTCCCAGGCCTGGGGACCACTTCTCAGATTCCAGCCTATCCACGCCACGATCAGAACGCTTTGTAGCGTGATGAAAGTCCAGGATCCCACCGTCGCTGTCACCCTGTCAGCAACACGCTGACCAAGGGTGGGGGATGGCCGCGTCGGCGGATGGTGCGGAAGCCCTTCCGCATGGCGGTGGGCCTGTCGATGACTGCGGAGCCGAGCAAGCAGCAAGCGGTCAAGCTTGGTAGCGGGTGAGGATTGCGCCGACATCACTGGCTGAGCTTGCATCGTGAGACTCCTCTTGTCGAATGATTTATTCGTACTGATGCGTGCTTCAAGGCGGACGCAACGAGATCCCTTAATGGAATACCTGCTTCGTTCGCGGAGACCTTGACCCGTATCAATACGGTTGCCTGGCGAAAAACGTCAGCTACTCCAATGCCCGGCTTTCGCATCGCAGCCGTCGATGCAAGCACGTCATGGAGCGTTTGAGTGGCGAAGCAAAAACGAACGACAGACTCTGACTATGAATTCATTATTGTGGGCGCAGGCCTTGCCGGTACCACCGCCGCCGAGATGCTTCGCCATGAAGGCGCTCAAGGCAGCATCCTGCTTCTGTCGGAGGAAACTCACCCCCCCTATGAGCGCCCTCCGCTCTCCAAAGCACTTCTGACCAAAGATCGTGAGCCACCACCAGTCGCAATTCTCGGCGGTACAAGCTTTCAAGAACTAAAAATCGAGTTGCGCCTGTCCACTCGCGTTAGCTCTCTGGACACCCATAGCCGGTCCTTACTCACTTCGACTGCGCATCGCCTGCGATACAAAAGTCTGCTCATTGCAACCGGTGCCAGTCCGATTCGTCTTAACTTACCCGGCGAGGCTAGGCCGGGCATTCACTATTTGCGCACCCTCGATGACGCCCGAGCAATTCGGGCGAGCGCCCAGAAGTCTCGTCGCGCAGTGGTGATCGGGGGAAGTTTCATAGGGCTTGAGGTGGCCGCCTCGCTGCTCTCCATGGGCGTTCACGTTACCTTGCTCGAGCGAGGATCGTTGTTCGCGCAATTCAAAACCCAAAGCATTTCCGAGTTCTTTTATCGGCGCTTCGTGCAGACAGGCGCACAGGTACTTCTGGGTGATGCGCCCTCCGCCTTCAGCGGTCGGCGCCGGGTCGCAGCGGTACATACCGAGCGCGGCAAGATCCTTGAGTGCGATATGGTCGTGATCGGAGCGGGAGTAGCTCCGAATATCGAGTTTCTACAGGGCAGCGGCCTTGAGATGAGCGATGGCATCATCGTTGATCGCTTCTTGCAAACCAACAGGCCTCATGTCTTTGCTGCGGGCGATGTGGCCTGCTTCTTCGACCAGATAGTAGGTCGACACCGCCGGGGGGAGCACTGGGACAACGCGGTCAAGCAGGGGCGTCTTGCTGCGCGCAACATGCTTGGTATGCGCATCCCCTATCAAGAGGTCAGCTACTTCTTTAGCCAGGTATTCGATACCAGCTTTAACCTGCTCGGTGAAATCGAGGAGCATCACGAAAGAATTGACCGAGGCTCACTGGACGAAGGCTCGTTCGCTGCCTTTTACCTCCAAGACGATGTCCCTCGAGCGCTCTTTTCACTCGGACGGCCGTCGCGAGAAACACGTCTGGTCGAAACGCTCATCAAGCACCGTGTGAACTTGCGAACGCGCAAGTCCAGGCTTTCGGACCCAAATTTCACGTTGCAGGACATTCCCACGCAAACCCTCTTCATTCTTCAGGGAGGGGGCGCCTATGGCGCGTTTGAGTGCGGGGCTGTCAAAGCTCTTCAAGACGCCAGCGTTCAGCCTGATATCGTCGCGGGAGTCTCTATTGGCGCGTTCAATGCAGCAATCATCGCCAGCAACCCGGACCATGCGGCTCAGACGCTTCAAGCCTTTTGGGATGATCTGGCGATACCCACCACCAAGGCAATCGACGCATCAACTCGACAATGGCTGGCGGGCCTACAGATCGCGCTCTTCGGCGTACCTTCGTTTTTCAGGCCGAGGTGGCTACAGCCGATGCTGGCCCCGAGCCAGTGGCCAGTCAATTGGACCAGTCTTTACGACACCAGCCCCATGCGGGATCTGCTGCTCAAGTACGTTGACTTCGGCCGCCTCCGATCAAGCCCCATACGCCTGATCGTGAGTGCTGTGGATATCGAAAGCAGTGAACTCGTGGTGTTCGATAGCTACGTTGATGATCTCAGGCCGGAACATATTCTGGCGAGTGGAAGCCTGCCGCCGGCGTTCCCATGGACCTCTATAGGAGACAAACACTACTGGGACGGCGGAATCATCAGCAATTCGCCGCTCGAGCGCGTACTCGAGCGTTGCGGCTCGGCAGGTAAACGCGTCTTCATCATTGACCTGTTTCCGGGCCGACGACGCCAACTGCCCAGTAACCTCGCGGAGGTGATGTCTCGTCAGGACGAAATCCTGTATTCGGAGCGGCTGCGAAACGACGTACGAACCCGGCACCTGGTTCGCGAGTTCCAGAAGCTGGTCAACGACCTGATGATCGAACTACCTGAAGACACCCTACAGCGTCTGCGGCATCAGCCACGCTACATACAGATGATGGCCGAAGAGGCGCCTATGGCCATTACACGCATTGAGCGCAAGGTGAGCGCAGGCGAGCCGTTATCGCGGGAATACGACTTCTCATCCGCCACACTCGATGAATTAGCGGCGTCGGGCTACCGGACCGCTCGCGAGGCGATACAAAGCGCATTGCTAAATTTGCGCGAGCGCTGAAGCTGCCGAGTCGGATGAGGCGCCTGTCATTGCCGCGCTCGACAATGGCTGGCAGCGGCCCTGGATCACCCAGTGGTCAAGGCATAGGCTTCGGATAGGGCGTCCTCAAGCGATCGGCCCGCAGCATAGCCCGCGAGCGTGGTCGGGCGCTCGACGCCTTCCAGCATACGCGGACAGGGCTCGGGTTCGCCTAACACCATGGACACGGGAATCCGTTCAGCGTAAATCGGCAGCGCATAGTCCTCATCTTCGTCCACCACACCACGCGCGCGGATCTTCGCCGAGGCACGATCAATATCCATGGCGATCACTGACGTAGCTCTGATCTCCTGGGCCGTGGCGGGACGGAGCCCCGCCGTGCGCTGCGGGAACAGGCGGTCGACCATCATCACCAGGGCGCTTTCCTTTTCCTGCGGATCCTCAACAAGTCGGGCTTGGCCAAACGCCATGACCGAGCGGTAGTCAGCCGAGTGGTTGTACCCCGACCGCGCCAGCACAAGCGAATCAAGATGGGTGACCGTCAGGCATGCTGGCTCGCCATGAGCAAGATTGCGCAGCATGCGACTGGCGCTGCTGCCGTGCCAATACAACCGACTGCCCTCGCGCCAGAAGAAGGTCGGCGTACAGAACGGCTGTCCATCGATGACATAAGACACGTGGCACAGCATGGCGGCATCCAGCAACGCATGAACCGTAGCGTGATCGTAAAAGCCACGGTCATGTCGTCGCCTGACCTGGTTGAGCTCTGACACTGGATACTGGGCGTCTCCGCGCGTGTGCGACTTCATGTCGACTCCGTAGCCGCTTCCCGCATCGCTCGGCCCAGACTCTCTTCCCCCCTGGCGAGTAAGGTGTCCGCGGCACTGAGGCGATCGCGCGTCTCTCGGTTCTGGCTCAGCTTGGCCTTTCCCTCTATGCGCTTGATCTCGACCTGAATACCGACAATCGCCTTAAGCATCTGCTCGATGTATTCCGGAGGTGAGTCACCCATTTTCCAGGGACGCGACTCGGTCACCTCGTGCTCGCGCGTGAGTCTTGCCACGACTCCACGAACAAATTTCTCCTCGTCCATCACGGTGAGGCGACCATGGACATGCACCACTTCATAGTTCCAGGTGGGAACTTGTCGATGGGTTTCGTGCTTACTCGGATACCAGTTGGGCGATATGTAGCTTTCGTTACCACGAAAGATCACCAGCACATCAGCACCGTCTTTGCACTGTTGCCACACCGGATTGGCACGCGCGACATGCGCGGTCAGCAGTCCGTGCTCGCCATGCGCCGCATCAAACTCGAACGGAATGTGGTTAGCGTCGAGTCCGTCAGGCGCTATGGTGACCAGTGCGCCGAGCGGGTGATCCCGAATAATCGTGTGCAGCGCATGCGGGTTCTTGATTGCGAAATGTGCGGGGATGTACATCGGCTACGCTCTGCTATCAGCTTCGAATAGTGCTATCTTGCAATTGAACTGGACGTATACAAAGATCCAGTTTTATTAAACTTCACCAGACCAGTTGAAAAACCCTCCAGACAGTCCTAGCCGCCGGATCTACGACTTGCTCCGCTCCCGGATTGATACGGGCGCCCTGGGTCCTGGCGAAAAATTGCCTTCAACCCGGACGGTTGCCGCCGATCTGGGTGTTTCCCGAAGTACCGTCGTAGTCATCTACGAACAGCTGGCTGCCGAGGGATATATCGAGACAGCAGCTGGTGTTCGAGCTCGTGTATCGCCTGGATTCAAAGCTGCTCGCATTCAGAAGCCGTCTCCGACGGATAAACGATCGAAGCAGCCGCCTTCACTCTCAAGCTATGGCAAACGGGTTGCGGGGCTTACGCTTCCACAGCCACCTGTGACAGACCCTCGTCATGTCAGCTTTTTGTACGGAGCGATTGCGGACGAAGATTTTCCGGCGCTCGCCTGGCGCAAGCTCTACAACCGCGAGCTGACTCGCCGGCAACATCACCTTTACTACGGCGCGAGCGAGGGCGACGCTAACCTGAGGGAAGCGTTGCAAGGCTACCTGCTGAGGGCGCGGGGCTTACAGTGCCTGGCTGACCAGATCGTCATCGTGCATGGGACGCAACAGGCGCTCGACCTCTGCGCCAGGGTACTCATCGAGCCAGGTCATCGAGTCGTGATGGAAGAGCCCTGTTACCTGATGGCTCGCCGAACATTTGAAGCGGTTGGCGCCACGATCGTTGCAACTCCAGTAGACGAGCAGGGCCTTGTCACCGTAGCCCTGCCCAAAGCGCGTTGTACGTTAGCGTACGTGACACCGTCACATCAGTTCCCCTTGGGCTCGGTCATGTCGATCAGCCGCCGCCAGGCACTGCTCGCCTGGGCGCAGCGTCATTCAAGCTGGATCATCGAAGACGACTATGACAGCGAGTTCCGCTATGGGCTTCGGCCTGTCGAGCCCCTGCAGTCGCTCGATTCCAGGGGCTGCGTCATCTACATAGGTACCTTTTCCAAGGCGCTTTCACCGCAGCTTCGGCTGGGCTATATGGTGCTACCACCCTCACTCGTGAAGCCCTTTCGTCAAGCCAAGCAGTTGGCTGATCGACATACACCTGGGCTGGAGCAGGCCGTACTGGCAGAGCTGATTCGCAGCGGTGCCTATGAACGCCACCTGCGAAAACTCAAACGGGAAAACGAGCGCCGGCGAGGCGCACTCATCGAAGCGATTTCAACCCATCTTGGGCCCCGTGCGCGCGTCGAGGGCACCGACTCAGGCCTTCATGTCGTTGTCTGGATCAGTGACATCCCAAGGCGTGCTGAGCAGCAGCTCATCGGCAAATTAAAAGAGCGAGGCGTCGGTATCTGGCCGGTATCACCACTCTTTGCTGAAGGTTCAAAGTTTCGCAAAGAACGATTCGCTGGCTTCATTCTGGGCTACGCGAGTCTCAAGCAGACCGATATCGACAAAGGGATCAGGCTGCTTGCAGATGCCATGGCCCGACGTTGATTCGGGTTGTCGGCATTGCCAAATGAAGCGCCCCGCTTGACCAGGGCCACACCTACTCAGGAACCACCAGACGATCCATACAGCTGGTCAGCTGATCGAACCAGCACCCATCCTGTTGCGATGTATTTGTCGCCTGATATCGGGACACAGCCGCGGTGAGTGTGGGTGAAGTACGCTGGAGCCACGAGTAGTCTGCCCGCTTTCGGCTGGATGGCTCGATTCTGGTAAAAAAATTCTGTGTGCCCACCCTGCTCTACATCGTTCAGGTAGGCGATCCAGAAAAGCGTTCGATGTAACGCGTCGGTACCGTGGCGCTCGGGGAACACCTCGCAGTGCCAGTAATCGTAGTTACCACGCCCCGCGTCATATTTCTGAACCTGAATCGGCCCGATGCGGTAGAGCGACTTCATCAAGAGCCCAAGTTGCGGCGCGCCGACCTCATCGAAATTTTGGTTATTCAGCACCACTGGATCGCCGCTGACCGGGTGTCGAACCGTCAATCCAATTGGTGCGATGAGTGCAAAGCGATAGCTCGCAAAATACCGCGTCAGAAAATCGGTCAGCGCGAGCTGCAGATACCCAACCTCTACTGCGAACTCGGCGTGATCGCTCAACCGCAGATCAGTGCTTAGTTTGCGGTCGGGATCGATTCCGCCGCCAGTCTGGCCCGCCCGGCGATGCGGACTGCTTTCGAACCGCGTAATCAGATCAGAGCAGAAGGAGGGTTCGAGCGCCGCGTCGAAGACTTCGATGAAATCTCCGGCGGGCAGCTCGCTTCCGTTAGCAGATTGTCCTAATCGACTCTCAGCCATGAATTCCAAACTGGTATTCCGGTACCTGCAGCGAGTCGGCGAGCGTCCTGAAGTAGGTATCAGGAAGTCGCGGCGCCTCGATTCCAGCTTGGGACGGCGCCTGCCAACTACCGTCCACATCGCCGCTTATGAAGCCCACCCAATTGACCGCCTTTGTCGGGCTATCGATCACTGCGGTGCTGATGTTCGTTGGTACTGCTTTGCGGGTGACCGAGAACGACTGGGCCGCCTCATTCCAGAGGTCTGCTGATTCTGGAATAAATGCCCATGCAGCGGACGGAGCGTCCGTGCGCCCTACCGCCATCTTGAGAACATTCAGCGCGTCGGCAGCAGTTACCTTGCCGTTGCGGTCCACGTCGGCAGAAAGCAGTTGGTAGGGGGACACTTCGATCGGTGCCGTATCGGGCGTGACCGAAGCGTTGGGGTTTCGTCCAACGGAAAGCTTCAGCGTTGCCAGCGCATCGCTTGCTGTGACGGCCTTGGCGGTAGGCATGGCAGCGCCAATTTCGAGGAGCAGCGCCTTCGCCTCTTGCGGCTGCAGCGCATAGACCCCCTGACGGTCGGTGACACCCAAACCCATCGGCGCGATTGCCTTGGTGCCGACCTCGGCGTCAACGATCTGTAACCACGGGCGCGCGCCAGTCGGAGCGTCAACCGTGACCTCGCCGATTCGGTGTTCGCCCGCCTGCAGACTTTGCGATCCAAGGTTCCCCATCCAACTCCATGAATGCCCCGAGGTACCGGTGGGGTTCCCGATGGACGTCCAATTTGGAGCGATCGCACCCGCGCTGGTGTTGAAGCTGAAGGTTGAGCCCTGACCAAAAGCGAAGTCGAACATCAGGCTGCCCGTATCACTGTCTGTGCGTACCCATAGCTCGGCAGTCATCTTGCCGCTGGCGTCGGCCTGAGCGTTACGGAACTCGATCGGTGCGCGCGTAGCAGGTGTCGGGGCAGTGGTGTCTGGCGCTTGACGCGTTTGAACCGTCACATCATCCAGAAGTGTATGGCTCTTCCAGTGATAGGCCTTGCCCGTCGCGCCGAGCGGTTCAGCACCCACTGTCATCTTGACGACCCCTGCCCCATCCACTGAGAAAGAGGCCGACGCCGGGACGTTGGCAATTCGGACGCTGGCATCGCTACCGACGTTGGCATCGGTGCCCAGATGCAGAATCACGTCGTTATTGACCCGTTGCGCCTGGAAGGCGCCAAGACCCAGGTTGGCGCCCGTTCCCACCGGAATTGCTCTGGGTTCGGCTACCGATTGGCTGGCAACAGCAGAATTTGGCAGATTGAAGTCGATGTAATCGTCACGGGAAAAGTCATAGATGACGTTAGTGCCCTCGGGACGGTTGAGCACGAACCCATCGTCGCCTTCGCCACCGGACAGATGGTTATCGCCGCCCTCAACCTCGATGCGGTCATTGCCTTCGCCGCCGTCTATCGTGTCGTCACCATCATTCGCACGAAGTTCGTCATCACCCTCGCCACCGGCAATCTCGTCTTCACCACCCCCGCCATCTACAGAGTCGTCACCACCGCCCGCGTCCACCTGCTCATCGCTTCTTGAACCGATGATTTTGTTCGCCGAAGCGGTGCCCGCGGTGGGCGTGATCGCCATGAACCCAAGGTTGAGGGTTTCAGTTTCGCCCGCCGTAAGATCGACCGATGCAGCGTCGGGCGTCTTGAGCATGCCCTTGATCTTGGCCTCGATCTGCAAGAGGTTGATGCGCTTGTAGCTTCCGGTACCCTCAGCGGTATCGGTCACGGTATCGCCAGTTGTCTTCAGAACGTCCTTAACCTCTTCCCAGGTAAGACGCCTACCCAGGTAGTCGTCGGCCATTTGCTGCATGAGTAGCACCGTGCCCGCGACTTCCGGCGTAGCCATGCTGGTGCCCGAGATATAGGCATGCTTATTGTCGGGATAGGCTGCGCCGATCTTGTCGCCAGGCGCGACGGCCACGATGAGCGGGCCGCGCTGCGAGAATGATGAGATCGTGTCAATCGGAACCGGCGGATCATCATCGCTTGCATTGGGTGTACCCGGCGCGCCAGCGACGACCGAGCCAATCGCCATGGCCCAGCGCTCGCTTGCGGGAGCCCCGACACCCAGTTTTTTGTCCTCGCTGGCGTCAAAAGAATTTCCTGCGGCAACGAGCGTGACAATGCCCTGCTTGGCCAAGGCCTCGAACTGGGTGGCGTACAGGCCATCAACGATGTCGCGGTCCCAGGTATCGCTACCAAGCGACATGTTGACCGAGACGACGTTGTACTGCTTGCCGTTTTCAACGACCCAATTAACGGCTTCGAGAATGTCGTTGTCCGAGCCTCCGTCGACATCGAGCACCCGGAAAACAATGAGGTTTGCCTCAGGCGCCATGCCAAGAAAGTTGGGGTTGGACGAGGCGATGGTGCCCGCCACATGGGTCCCGTGGCCCGAACTGGGATGGTCTGGCTCGTTGGCATCCGCATCGTTGGCGCCAACGAAGTCATATTGGTAGACGATTCGGTTAGCCACCATGACGCCGTTTTTGGAGCTGGCAACCCCAAAATCGCCGTGATCAAGATCGGCGCCGGTATCGATGACTACGGCGGTGTAGCCCTTGCCAGTGAACTTGGGGAACTCGGTATGGAATTGGGCGATCTTCTGCGCAAGCCCAAGGTTGGCGTACGAGCCGGCCTGGGCGGGGGGTGCATTACCGGTAGCGCCACCGCTGAGTATCTCAACTGAACCCGCAGCGATGGGCGCATCGACTCGTCCAGAGTCACCGGTACGTTCGATCACCACAGCGCCGGAGTTACTGCGGGCCCCGGAGCCTGAACGCGTCCAACCTGTGGGAATTTCGGCCATCACCACGGCCTTCCCGACGGGCAGGTCGAGCAGGCTGTAGTCGCCCTGCGCATCGCTCAGTGCCTGCGGTTCGTTCGTGTCGAGCTTGCCGTTCCTATTGATGTCAGCAAAGACCTTCCAACCCACCAGCCCTGCTTCGCTTGTTTGCCGCGTGCCATCGCCGTTCAGATCGTTAAAGACCTTTCCGGTAACTTTCTGGCCCGCCTGGCCATCGTTATCCACAATTCTTAGGGTGATCACTGAGGGTGCAACTGCATAGGCGCCCTGGGTGACCGTTGCCGTCAGCGTGGCAGTTCCTGTGGGTTCGGGCGTACTGTCATCGGGACCCGCTGCAAGCGTGAGCGGCTTCGGTTGATCCCAGTTTTCGGGCGTGAAGCTGACTGTCGCGCTGGCAGTTGGACTGCTGACCGTTCCGAACCCGAGCGCCCCCGGTGTACTGCTGGTGACCGTGACGGTGACGGGTGTGAGCGGCTTGGTATCGAGCACCACCTGGAGAGTCGAAGTGCTGCCTTCGGTGATCACGGTGTCGGGCAAAGAAAGCGATACAGCCCGTGTCTGATCGACTGCTTGCTCACCATCCGAAAAGAGAATTCGCTCAACCCGGCTGAGCGTCCAGGTGTCAGGTTGAATGGATCCACCGGAATCTTTCTGTCGGACCGTTACCGAGCCGCCCTGGGAACCGATTTCATAATCGGCTTTTCTTCCGAATAACACCAGCAGGTCATCACCCGCGCCGCCATCAATGGTGTCTTGCCCCGCCTGCGTATAAAACGCTTCGTCGCTTGCATCACCGATTAACCTGTCATCGTTTGCGGTGCCCAGCCGAATGGCGCGACCCGCGGGCGTCATAGGCAGAGTCATCTCATCACTGCGGCTGTCGCGGGTATCGGCCAGAAATGCGATTCGTTCGATGCCTGTGGCAACCACATGGCTCTGAGAGTAAGAATTCGCAGGCGACTTCGCAGCCTCTGCAGAGTCTTTAATGATTGTGATGCCTGCCAACGTGTCCACGGAGAACGCGCTACGCTTGGCAAACAGCACCAGCGTGTCAGTGCCCAAGCCGCCATCAACCGTGTCGAACCCGCCTCTGGCGTCGATGACGTCGTTATCGGGCCCACCCTTCAGGCTTTCACTCGGGACGTCGCGCGCCTCGTGGCCAATCACCGGCTTGATAGCCGGTGAGGGCGGTAGGTCAATGGGGCCATCCAGTGTTTCGATTGACTCAATATTCCAGAGTCGGGCGCTGCTAAACGCGTAGGGACCCGCGTCATAGTCACCGCTGACTGCCGTAAGGCCGGCGATGGATTGAATAGAGAGCGAGGATGTGGCCACCTTGAAGATGGCGGTGTCTTTGCCCGCTCCGCCGTCAAGCTGATCATCGCCACCCGCGCCATCGAGCCGGTCAGCGCCAGAATTGGCTGACGCGGTAGCCGGGAACATATCGGCCGCCTTAGAGCCAGTCCAGGTGGCTGCTGCACCGTTAAAGCCTGAGGGCGGTACGTCGAGCTTCAACAGATACTGGGCCGGCGCTTCAGCCTCGGTCCCCGTTGCGACGGTAAGCGTATAAGCGCCAGCGCCAAGCGGCGCCAGTGCAATGCTGACATCAGCGCCGGTCTGAATGTCTTCAACAATCACATCGCCGCGCCGCAGCTGCAGATGCCAAAGATCGCGTTCCTCATCTTCGACTTTGGCATCGAAATCCAGGCGTAGTCCGCTCGATTCATTGGGACCCAGCTCGAAGGCGAACAGGCTTTGAGAGCCAGGGGCAGCAGTTCCGGATACTTGGCCGTCGCGAGGCAGGGTTTGAGGCGCTTCGCCCGGTAACGACGGGTCAGCTGCGATCACCTCTGCTTGTGTGACGCGGGTGGTAATCGTGTAGCTGACGGGCGAGCTGAAGGGCGATTCACCTCGCGTCAGCGCGAGGAACACCGTTCCTGCAGAGGCTATTTCCACCTGAATTGCGGTGTTCGCGGCCGTGACATCGCGGCTCGCCAGCACTTCACCCGTATCGCTCTGAACGGACAGATAAAGCGGCGATACACCCGCGGTCGGTGCGCTTGCCAATGAGACATCGAAAACGATCGTTGCCGCCGCAGTCGTGTCGATGAAGAACCAATCTTGGTCGTCCGCTTTTGACACGACTCCCTGCATGGATGCGCCCGACGTGCTGTCGAGCGGATCGGCGTAGAGATCGTTCGGTTCCTGTTCGCGGCCGGGTTCGCTCAGGTCAAAGAATTTCGGGGTAAAGCGGTAGACACCACCAGGTTCATTACCTTCGCCGCTGATTCGCAGAAAGTAGTTCCCCGGCGTTTCCACGAAGAACAAAAGCGATTCGTCGGATTCGATCTGGTATTCCGAGTCTGGCAGGGGAGCGCCGCTCGCGTCGACGAGTGCCACTTCGAGGACGCCAGCCGCCTGCGGATCACGACGCAGATCGATTTCAACCAGCCCCGACTCGCTGATTTGCAGGCGATACAGATCACGATCGCCGCCGGCTTTCGCGTCGCCGCTGGCCTCTTTGCCAAACTCAACGATTGCACTGTCGAGATTGATGCGGTCGTTTGCCTCAGACACCCCAGAGGCAAGGATCGTGATGCCCCCCCCTTCTGCTGTGATGAACTGCGTGCTGGCTGGCGCACCGGCAAAGATGAACGTCGCGTCAGCGCCAGGGGTGCTGTTCAGCCCGACTGCAAGTCGTAGTGCTCCGTCGACATACGCAACGTGCGCCGCACCGAGTGCCAGGCCATTACCCGTTCCTGGCTCGATCGACTCAACCGTTAAAGTCTGGGGGTCAGCCGTGGCGGTATCGGCACCGATGCGGATGATCAGTGTGTCGTCTGAGGTGAAATCGGTTATTCGGTTATCACCCGCCGGATTGTCAAAGACGAACCGGTCTTTGCCCTCGCCCCCGGTCAGTAAGTTGTCTTCACCTTCGACCACCAGCGTATCGTTACCCTGCCCCCCGTCGAGCGAATCGCTGCCATCATCGGCACGGATCTCATCATCACCCTGACCGCCCTCGGCCTGATCATTGCCCTCGCCCAGGTTCACCTCATCGTCGCCCCCGCCAGCGTCGATTCGTTCGTCACTCGAGGAGCCATAAATTCTGTTGGCACTCTGGGTACCGATCGTAGTGCCCGCGCGGCCAAACCCGAGGTTGAGGGTTTCCGTTTCGCCAGTGGTAAGCGTGACCGACGAGGCATCGGGCGACTTGAGCATGCCCTTGATTTCGGCCTCAATGTTGAGCAGGTTGATGCGCTTGTAGGTAAGACCTGTGTTGCCCAGCTCACCGTCCTGCATGTTTTGGTCGGTGTCGACGACCGGCTCGCCGGTTTTCTGCAGCACCGACTTCACTTCCTCCCAGGTGAGACGCCGATTCAGATAGGTGTCAGCCATCTGCTGCATCAGCAGAACCGTGCCCGAGACCTCGGGGGTAGCCATGCTGGTGCCCTGAATGTACGCGTGACCGTTGTTGAGCCAGGCCGCGCCGATCTTGTCGCCAGGCGCCACCGCCACGGTCAGCGGGCCACGCTGCGAGAACGACGACAGGGTGTCGATGGGACGGGCATCGTCGCTGGCATTGGGCGTGTTTGGCGCGCCCGCGATCACCGAACCGATTGACATAGCCCAGGAATCGGACGAGGGATAGCCCACGCCAGAATCGTTGCCGTTGCGCTCCTCGTAGGAGTTGCCCGAGGCGGCGAGCACCACAATGCCCTGCTTAGCGAGCGCCTCGAATTGCGTATTGAGATAGCCCTGCATCGGTGTGCTGGACCAGCTCGAATCGCCCAGCGACATATTGACTGAGACAACGTTGTACTGTTTGCCGTTTGCAACAACCCAGTCCACTGCCTCAATGATGTCGCGGCCCGAGCCCGAACCGCCAACGCCGAGCACCTTGAGCACAATCAGGTTGGCCTCGGGCGCCATACCAAGAAAGTTAGGGTTGGAAGAGACGATTGTGCCGGCGACGTGCGTGCCATGGCCGCCGTCGGGAGTTTCGTTGGCATCGGCGTCATTGGCGCCGACGAAGTCATACTGGTAAACGATGCGGTTAGCGACATTCACGCCGTTTTTGAGGCTGGCGGGACCGAAGTCGCCGTGATCGAGATCTGCGCCGGTGTCGATGACAACGGTGGTGTAGCCCTTGCCGGTGAAATCAGGGAACTGGTTATGGAACTCCGCGATTTTCTGGCGCAACCCGAGGTTGGCATACGGTGAGGTCGCCGCAGGCGCATTGCCGGTAGCGCCGCCACTCAGGATCTCAACCGAGCCAGTGGGGATCGGCGCTTCGGCGCGACCCGGATCACCCGTGCGCTCGATCACCACCGCGCCAGAGTTGCTGCGGGCCCCCGGGGCTGAGCGCGCCCAGCCGGTGGGAATCTCGGCCATGACCACCACCTGCCCGACGGGCAGATCTAGCAGGCTGTAGTCGCCCTGCGCATCACTGAGTGCCTGCGGCTCACCCGTGTCGACCTTGCCATTGCGATTGTTGTCAGCAAAGACCTTCCAACCTACCAGCCCCGGTTCGCCGGTCTGACTGGCACCATCGCCGTTCAAGTCTTCAAATACCTTACCGGTGACCGACTGCTTCTGCGAGTCGTTATCAAGAATACGCAACGCGAGCGTACTGGTGGTGGCGGGGTAGGTACCCGACTTGACCGCCGCGCTAACGGTTACGGCCTTAGCTAGCTCAGGCAGCTGGTCATCAGGTCCTGCGGCAATCGTGACCGACTGAGCGGTACTCCAATTGGCTGGCGTGAAAGTGACTTGCGCCGCTGCCGCGGGCGCTGCAGGATTTCCGAACCCGAGTTCGCCCGGCAGGCTGCTGGTGAGTTCGATGGTGACGTTACCGGCTGGAGCCGAGTCGAGGACCACCGAAACCGGTAAGGTGCCCGCCTCGGTTACCACCGTGTCTGAGGTCAGTAGGGTGATTCCCGCGACCTGCGAAATATCCTTTTCGTTGTCAGCGAAAATAATCTTTTCGACACGGGTGAGCGTGAAGACGCTGTCCTGCACATAGCGCTCGCTTAATTGCGAACCCGCGATTGCCTTGGCGCGTACTGTCGTGAGCGCACCAGCAGTCGTAACGTCGTACATGGCCGAAGGCCCGAACAGAAGAAGCGCATCATTTCCCGCGCCGCCGTCGATCTCATCCTTCCCCCAAAGCGGTACAAACAGTTCCGACTGTTCCGTTCCAATGAGGTTCTGGCGAGAGAGCTGGTTGTCGTCGCCCGATGTACCAAAGCGGATTACTCGCTCGTCTGAGGATGCCTCCAGGGTGACCGTATCGTTGCCAGAGTCGCTTGCGTCGGGAAGGAAGGCCAGCTTTTCGACTCGAGTGAACACCTGAATGCCGAGGTGGTACTCATTGAAATCCTGGGTATTCTCGGACTTGGGCGGCGCGGCAACCAGTAGCGTTACGCCCGCTGTGCTCTGGATATCGAAGGTGTTGCGTTTAGCAAGCACAACCGCGGTGTCAGTGCCGCCTGCGCCATCAATAAAAGCGCTGCCGCCGCGACCGTCGATCACATCCGCATCAGCCGTACCGACGATCCTTTCGTAGCCGTAATCCTGCTCCTCGACGGACTTTCCGAAAATCGGCCTGATCGCAGGCTCAGGCGGCAGGTCGAGCGCACCGCTGAGTGTTTCAATGCGTTCGACATTCACGAGCCGGGTGGTTTTATAGGCGTACGCATCAGCGTTGTAGCCGCCGGTTACGGCTGTAATGCCCGCCACCGACTGAATGGTCAGTGCATCGGAGGCCACCCTGAAAATTGCGGTATCACTTCCGGCGCCGCCGTCAATTAAATCTGCCCCCCCAGCGGGATCGAGACGGTCGGCACCCGCGTTGGATGCCTGGCCGCTGCCTGGAAAAACATCATCGGACGCGGTGCCGGTCCAGGTTGCCGGAGCGATCGCAGCACCCGACGGTGGCGCGCTCACCGTCAATCCAAAGGTGGCCATATCTGGCGCATCGGGGCCAGGGGCGACCCTGAACAGGAAGTCGCCTGCACCGAAGTCACCCAGTGCAATGGAGACATCCTCGCCTGTACTGATGGTTTCAACCACCTTGCCGTTATGCGACAGCTCGATCACAAAGGTATGTTTGTCGGACAGATCGATGGTGGGATCGAAATTGAGATCGAGCTTGGGAGCGGAGTTCCCCGCCGTTGGAACAGAAAATGAATACGTAGACACGCCACCGGACATCGCGGCATCCGAGTACACCGCACCAATCACACGATCGCCTGCTGCGATCGGCGTAGCCTGAGGCGTCTCGCCAGGGCTGGCAGGGGGCGATGGATAGACGATGTTGATGGGGTTGATCGTGGTGGCAATTGAATACGCCACTGCGGTTTGAAACGTCTCGCCAGGCGTCAGCGCCAGAAATACCGACCCTGGCTGCTCAACGGTGAGCGTGATGACATTGTTCTGGTCGTTCAGATCGCGACCCGTCAAGAATTCGCCCTCAGACCCGTAGACGGCGGCATACAGCGGCTTGGTGTTGGTGGCTGGTGTCTGCCCAAGCAGAACAGCGAAGCTGACCGTCGACGCCGCGTCAATATCTACATAAAACCAGTCTTCATCAGCAGAGCCGGTGACAGTGCCGGCAATAGGCGCGCTCGTTTCGCCGACCAACGGGTCAGCGTAATAGTCATTGGGTTCCTGTTCGGTGTTTGGTGCGGCGTAGGCGAACCAATTAGCGGTGAATACGTAGGGAATCTCGATGGGTGCCTCAGCCGAGCCGTCCTCGGACGGTTCCGCTGCCGACTCGCCGGTAACCGCAGTCACGCGAAGATAGATACCGCCCGTGGTCTCGTCCGCGTAAAAGAGCAGCGTGTCGGAACCTTGCACCGTTTGCGCACTGCCGTCGACGGGTGTCCCGTCTGCGTTAAACAGCGAAAGCTCAAAGCGTGTCGCGCCGCCGTCGTCCGCTGAAAAACGTACTTCAACCAGGCCTGGCGCCGAAGGCTGGAGCCGGAAAAAATCAATATCGAACGCGCCGCTCAGTCGTGCTGATCGCTCAGTACCCAAGACGGTCTCGGATTCGACGGAGAGGAACTGGTCATTCGGTTCGACTTCATCGAGCGCGGCGGAATTGACGGGCATTTAGGGCTCCTATGCGCCGTCTCCCTGCTTTGAGGTAGCTGGCGGTCGAAATCGAGGCAGAGTGGATGACCAGCCAGAAACCGAAAAGATGTGGCTGGCCACTGGCTTGAGCGATTCCCGGGACAACAGCTACGCGTTGGGTATCAGACGTTAATCGCGCACGGGACACGCGCGATTAACCGATAGACGGCAGGAGCCTGACCGTCTGTCGCGCTGAAGTCAACAGAAAGATGAATCGTCGAAACCGTGATGCGTTGGGTGCTGCAGGCTGAACGTAACTTCGCGTATCAGTCAGCCTGGGGGTATGAGCTGCCCGAGAGGTTCTCCACCTGTTTTACAGCCAGAGCCAGGTCTGGCGGTCAATGAGAATCCGGATTGGCAACCTCCCGACCCGGTGCGTGACCTTCTCCCGATGCTCAGCCCCGACGCAATCCAGGGCGATGCAAGCCAGCGAGCCGAAGCACTCGTAGCGGCCATCAACAACGCGGGCGA